>QIGN01000181.1 GCA_003228955.1 Hyphomicrobiales bacterium | reverse complement strand
GATCCCGCGCCCATCGCGGTCTCGATGGCTGGTTAAAAGGCCGGGATAGGGACTGCTGCACCCGTAGGGCCGCAGCGCAGCGAAGGACGCTGGACACGCGGATTTCTTGTTTCCGCGAGGAATGCATGGAACATGCAGGGGAAGAAATTGGTGGGTCCAGCGTTGCAGCAAAGGCCTTAAGGCGCAGCCGGTCCCGGCCTACCAGGCCATTCGAAGAGACCGTGCTGGGCGCGGATTGGTCAAGTTAGTCTTTAGGAGAAACTGGCAAATATTGCTGTCCGAACCACAGTCAAAAAGCATATCTGAGGCAAGGCAGATTGACGTGATTCCAGATTAGAATTTCCAGTGTTTCTGATACCAACGATGAAAATATCTCACCCGTTTCTTTTGACGGCGCAGAAGCCGCAAGCCGCCGCCAATGCTCAACAAAATACCGTCAGATTGATGGCGCATCTCGCCGCCCAGCCAATGCCAAACATCAGGCTGTTCGATGACGATGATGGCTGGCCGGATATTTTTAGGATCATGCGCCCGTTGGGCCAGCAATAAGTCAACCTGTTCGATCCATTCGGGCGTGGTTCTGCTTCAAGGTAGAATAAGACACTAAGCAAGAACGGACGGCGCATTTGCGCCGTCCGTTCTTACGCTCAAGCAGCAATCCGCCCGTCCTCGGCGGCTTCGCTACCCACGGCTTCGCCGCTTTCGTCCTCGTCTTTTGCTAACACCGCAACGCTCTCCACCTGCGGTTCGGGGTCCGACGGCTCATCGTCCTCCATCAGCCATTTGGCCCGCTCGGCGGCGGCAACCGTTCCAACGCCGCCACGCTCGGTATAGGCGGATGGCGGAAAGGCCATCCAGCGCGGCACCCAAGCCTCCTGTTTCTTGCGGCCATTCCCGCCAGTAAGACAGTCGCTGATAACGCCCTTGACGGTCTTGGTCTTTTCGCTGGCATGGGCGGCGGCAACGCTGGCTCCGCCAACCTCGGAAAGCAGCGCGGTCAGTACTTCACGGTCACGCACAAGGTCAAAAAACGCCTCGTCCGCCGTCCAGTAATCTGCCATTTCCACATCAAGATGGACGCCCAATGTTTCGATCAGTTCGGTTCCGGCTGCCAGCGTTTCGGCCATGACAACGCTATCGGGCACATCAAGCAAGCGGACTAGCAATCCGCTGATACCATTGCGGGTTTCATGGCCAAGCGTAACCGTGGGTTCGTCGGCATCAAAGCCAAGCACCGCCAAGACCGCACGGCGGCGCTCGTCAAAACGGGCCTCCGCCACGCGGCTTGCCGGGTTGCGCCTGAGCGCGGCGGGCCTAGCCGGGAGCGCCGCCCACCCCGGCTCATCGGAGCCGGAAAACAACGCCGGCGCGTCCGCGCCGTCTGTATCATTCGCTATTCATCGCGGTCCAATCAGCCGCGAAGCGGCAAAAACAACGGCACCCTTGCACGGCGCGACGCCGCCGGATGGTATGCGCGCGCAACCCGTGCGCCAGCGCCCATCCGGTAAGGAGAGAGCATCTGTCTTAAACGTCAACTCATTTTGGGTTGCCAGTGGCGATTTTCGCTGACGATGGTGTTGGCAAGTATAATTAGCTTTCTGGCGACTGCGATGAGTGCAACCTTCTTGGCTTTGCCTTGATCGACTAGGCGCGTGTAAAAGGCCTTCAGGCAGGGATTAAACCTCGCTGCAACCAATGCCGCCATGAACAGGGCGCGACGGACAATACCTCGACCCGCACGTATTCGCCGTTGTCCCGCCTTGGCTCCGCTCTCACGCGGATATGGCGCAAGCCCTGCAAGGGCCGCAGCCTGTTTGGGGGTCATGCTGCCGATTTCGCTCATGTCGGCGATCAGCGTGTTGGCGACCGCAGGGCCGATACCAGGAATGGATCGCAGCAATTCCGAGCGCCTGGCCAACGCTATGTCATCCGCTATCAGAATCTCGATAGCTTCTTCGATCCGCCGGTTCATCGCTGCGACGCTTTGGATCATCTGGGTGAGTTCGGCCTTTACCACCGTGCTGAGGGCTGCGCCCAGCCGGTTTCGAAGCGATGTTTGATCCTTCACCCCCGCAGCGCGGGCATGGACGAGTTCGCGCAGTTCTTCGAGCGATTCTGCGGCAGGCTCGGTTGCACAAGGGGCGATTTGTTCGCCAAATCGAGCGAGCATGGCTGCGTCCACGCTGTCGGTTTTGGCAAGCTGCCCGGTTGCCTCTGCAAACAACCGCGCTCTAAGCGGATTGATAATGGCGACGGCATGGCCTGCCGCCGCCAGACTTCGGTGTGCAGCTCGGTGGTATTTGGAGGTCGCCTCCATGACCACACGCTGGACAGCATGTGCCGTCAGTTTTCGTTTAAGACGCCGCCAGCCTCCAGCATCGTTCGCGACTGCAAATCGCTCGTTAACCGGATGGATATGGACGTCGAGACGCTCTTTACAAACGTCTATTCCAACATAGACTGGCTGATCTTCGTTGGGTTCGGGCTTGATCTTTCCTTGCATACGGGGCTTACTCCCTTTCATCTGTTCAGAACGGCACGAAAAGGCGGATCGACCAATCTCTCGCACGGTGCTGATCACCTAGGCAAGAACGGTCCGATCCGCCAACGGACTGGGGGTGGCCACCCCCAGTCCGTTGCTTTGTCGCATAAACGACATCGCTGGAAAGGAATATACAAGGCAAGAGTAGGCAAGAGTGCCAGCGGGTCAGATCAAAGACTCCGCACCCTCAAGGAGCGTAGCGGGAAAGAGTGCGGCCTTAAAAACTCCCGCTCATCATTAGCGGGCCATCCGGCCCGTCCTTGCGCCATGCGATCATCACCGGCAGGCTGAGACGGCGAAGGCGGCTCGGTGTAGTGAACCCGCGCAGTCGGGATCGCGGAATAGAGCGCGGTGCGGGTGGGCCCGCAGGCGCTGATCCAACCCTAATTAGTCAGCACAACCCAGAATCTAAAGCAATTTGAGCTTTGCATCGATACCTTCGGCAAACGCATTTGTTGCGGCTAAATC
>QIGN01000118.1 GCA_003228955.1 Hyphomicrobiales bacterium | reverse complement strand
CGAAAAGAACCGATTCTGAGGCAAACCACCTCCAACCCATGTTTGTCGGCATAGAGCCGTCCCAGAGCCTCACCAAAAACTTTGCTGACCCCATAGCGGGTGTCTGGCCGGCAGGGTTCCTCGACACCAACCCGTCGTTCACGCCGATAAAATCCAACAACGTGATTGGAAACCGCCTGGCGCCGCGCGGCTTCGAAAGTGTTGTAGAGACCAATGAAATTGTTCGCGAGTATCGGTTCCCAGTCTGCTTCCTCCGGCGTTCCGCCGAAGTGAACTACGGCATCGACCCCCTCCATCGCTGCCTCCATCTCGGGGAGACTACGTAGGTCAGCCTTGTTGAGCTCCTCCCCCGGCGCAGCTTCGCCCAGCAAGGCAATGTCGGAAAGGCGAAGAAAGGGATAGCAGTCACGTAGGCCTTGCCGAAGCACGGCTCCGATGTTGCCGGCGGCTCCGGTGATCAGTACTCGCTTCATGTCCGGATTTTCCTCGGTTCACTTCGAATTCCAGCGCGGCGGCGACTAATACCAGTTGACCGCGCACGATGAGTCGCGCCGGAATTCACTTACATGAGTGTAACCGCTTACAAATATTCTGGCACTGATATAACGGAGAAGTCAAGCTGCTTTTCCGGTTGACGCCACCGTCGGCCACTCTGTATGGTTGGAACAGTAGGCTTGGCGTTTTTACTTCCAGAGCAGCGGCAGTGGTTGTCTGGGAAGTGTTGTTTGTTATCAAGGAGAAACGTCATTACTCAGCACTCAGCACCCGGCCCTCGGCAAAAACGTTTGCGGAAGACTGGCGGTGCGCCCGTGCTTGCCGATGTCGCCCGGTACGCAGGTGTTTCGACGGCCACGGTTTCACGCACCTTGAATGAGCCGGACAAGGTCAGCGCCCAGGTCAAGGCACGTGTCCAGACAGCCGTAAAAAAACTCACCTACGTGCCGCATGGGGCGGCGCGCGCCCTGGCGAGCCAACGGTCGCATGCTACCGGAATTGTCGTGCCGACACTGAGGGCGGGGCTTTTCGCCGAAGGGGTCGAGGCCCTGCAGCGGCGCCTCGAAGGGTCGTCCTACACACTCCTCCTCGCCAGTTCACAATACGACCCGCAGATTGAATTGAAGGAAGTTCATACTTTAGTCGAGCAGGGTGTGGATGGCATTGCACTTGTCGGGAATTCCCATCTGCAGCAAGTGTACGATCTGCTGCGAGGCAAGCGGGTTCCTTACATCAACACATACTTCTATACCAAGGACAGCCCCCATCCCTGCGTCGGTGTTGACAATCGCGCGGCGACCTATCGGTTGACGAAAATCCTTTTAGACTTAGGCCACCAAGATTTCAGCATAATCGCCAGCCCAACTCAAAATAATGATCGGGCCGCGGAGCGAATCGCGGGCGTGCGCGCCTGCCTCGCCGAACATGACGTCAAGTTGTCACCTTCAAGGATCTTGGAGGTCCCAAATCAGATATCGGACGGCCGCGCCGCGCTCAAGGCCCTGCTGGACGCGGCCCCTTCGATCACCGCCGTGTTGTGTCGGCGCCCTTTTCGAAGCCCGCAGTCTCGGCGTTGCGGTGCCACAAAGGCTGTCGATCACCGGATTCGATGACTACGAGATTTCATCGCATCTCGAACCATCGTTGACAACGGTGCGGGTGCCGGCGGAAGAGTTGGGCAACCGTATTGCGAGCTATCTGCTCGATCGGATGGCGGGTAAGGCCGCTATTCACAACACGGAGCTGTCAGCCAACTTGATCATGCGCGACTCCACCGGTCCCGCCCCCAACTAGCGCGCATTTCGATCACATTGAAGCATTTGACCGGTTTTTGGGGAGCTGCCCTTTTCCAAAATCAATCCACGCCAGGCAAGACGGTTTTCTGAAGCCACCGGCAGGCTAGCCAAAACAGATCGGGTGGATGCTCTAATGTTGGCCCGGTTTTGCGAATTGCTGCAACCTCCACACAGTGAAAGCAAGAGCCAAACCCCTGAAACTTTGAGACTTTGAGACTTTGAGACTTTGAACGAATTGGTGGTGGCGCGCCGGGCGCTGGTCAAGGACAGGACGGCGGTAAGAACCCTCAGCACATTCTTGAACAATCACTTCTCAAGCGCCAGGCAAGCCGACACTTGACGCAGATCGAGACTGATATTGTGGCGATTGATGAGGCGTCGCGAACTCTGGTGAAAAAGGATGAACAGCTCGAGCATCGCTTCAATATCCTCATCTCCATTCCTGGTCTGGGCGAAATGACGCTCATAACAATTCTGAGCGAAATGCCGGAACTGGGTACCATGGACAAACGCCAGACCGCAGCTCTGGCAGGCCTTGCGCCGATCACCCGTCAGTCAGGCACATGGCAAGGCAAAGGCTTCATCAGGGGCGGGCGGGCAAATTTGCGTCAGGCACTTTACATGCCAGCCCTTGTTGCCATACGCTTCAACGAGGAAATGGCAGCAAAATACAAAACCATGACCGAGGCGGGAAAACCCGCTAAAGTCGCTATTACTGCCATCATGAGAAAACTCACTATAACTGCAAACTCCCTGTTGAGAGATGGTAGAAAATGATCCAGAATTAGTGCTTGATCAACACGGATACTTTAGTGGATCTATGGGTATCATCTGTCTCAAACAATCCACTAGCTTGAACGGTTTTTCGATATCGGGCCCAACTTCGGCCTCACCTTGAGACGGCGCGATGAGCCGTCGCAAGAGACGAGACCCAAATTAAAAATCGCAAGTTAATGCCAAGCCAACTGACCAGGCCGAAAGGCGAACCGGCGGAGGTCAAAGCGCGACCAAATCGTAGGAGTTTTTAAAACTGTAAGCGATTTCTAAACGCATGTGACTTAGTGAAACGTCATTTAGAAGATGAGAAAGAAAATTCCTCATATACCATTGATTTTACGCTTGTTTTACGTGATCTCTACGAAGTAATATTCGAGGCAATTAAATGTAAGCGCTTTCAATATTCGATTGACTGAACATCGATTCGTTGATAAAAGTACCAACCTCGGCGAAGAGCGCCGCTGCGGGAATAAA
>QIGN01000153.1 GCA_003228955.1 Hyphomicrobiales bacterium | reverse complement strand
GTTGCTTTATGAAATAACTCGTAACCCATTAAATATTGACTGGGAAGAAATAATAGAATTCCAACTAAAATGTTTGCAATCTGGGGCAAATGGAGTGGGGATTCCTGATCTGATAATTGCCCAAAATGCGAAACAGAATAATTGCAAAATCTATTCACTTGATAAGCATTTTCGTCTTTTAAATAAAATATTAAAAGTAAATTTGCATCAATAAAAAAATGGGCTAACCCCTGTGTGTCAACCTGATGCCATACACTCGCTGTCTGAGATAACATAGATTTCAGGGCCATGGATACAGGATCGATTGAGATGCCGAAGTCTGCATCCGAACTACCCGAGAGCCAAGTGACGCCGGAACCGGGCCTTGAGAAACGTACGCGGCGTCAGTTTACGACCGAGTACAAACTGCGCATGATCGCCGAGGCCGATGCGTGTAAGCACGGCGAGCTTGGGGCGATGCTGCGACGAGAGAAGCTCTACAGCAACCAACTTGCCGCTTGGCGGCGGGAGTATGCCGAGCGCGGCGTTGACGGGTTGCGTAAGAGCGCGCCGGGGCCGGCGGCGTCGAGAACACCGGAACAACGTCGGTACGAACAGCTTCGCCAGGAGAATGGTCGCCTGAAGCGCAAGCTGGAGATTGCGAATGATTGCCTGGAGCTCCAAAAAAAAGCCTTATCGATGCTCGATCGTTTGCGCAATGGGAGCGATGTGTGAACACCGTCATTGAGCAGCGCCCTGAGCGACTGCCCATGACCCTCGCTTGTGAGGCGCTGGGGATCAATCGCAGCAGCGTATATGGGCGCCGCAAGCGTGCTGTGGACGCTCATCCACCACGCCGGTCACGCACAAAGTCCGTGCAACCCCGGGCGCTGAGTAAGCGCGAGCGTGAACAGGTCATCGAGACCCTGCACCGCGCGCCTTACTGCGATCAGCCGCCCGCTGAGGTTTATCAGCGGCTGCTCGAAAAAGATCAATGCCTGTGCTCAGTGAGCACCATGCACCGCCTTCTGCGCAAGCAGGGGGAGAATGGCGAGCGACGCGCTCAACGTCCGGCGCAGCATAACGCCATCCCCAGGCTGCTGGCCTTTGCCCCCAACGAAGTCTGGAGCTGGGATATCACCAAGTTGCCATTGGTGCGCCGGGGTATCTATCTATCGCTGTATGTCGTGCTGGACCTGTTCAGCCGTTTTGTAGTGGCCTGGATGCTCTCGAAAAAGGAGAACAGCGCGCTGTCCACACAGCTCATGGATGAGGCACTCACCCGCTATGGCATCGTTCCCGGCCAACTGACCCTGCATCAGGATCGTGGCTCACCCATGATTGCGCACGGCTATCTGGAGCGCATGATGGAATGGGACGTCACCTGCAGCCACAGTCGGCCTCGGGTGAGCAATGACAACCCCTTCAGCGAAAGCCAGTTCAAGACCCAAAAGTATCAGCCCGATTACCCCGGACGCTTCGAGAGCATGGCCCATGCCCGTCATTGGTGTGAAGACTATTTCCGTTGGTACAAGTACAACCTGGAGCACCACCACAGCGGACTATCGGGTTTTACGCCCGAACAGGTGTTCACCGGTCGCTACCAAGGGGTCGCAGAACAAAAACAACGCGCTTTAGATGAGCGGTACAAGCAAAACCCGGAACGATTCGTTAAAGGCCGCCCTGCGGTCCGATTCCCCCCGGCGTTCGTCGCCATCAACCCCATCCCCGCCGAGGACGGGGGCAAGATATTGGCAGATCACGTGAATTTCCCGACGCTCACAGCCGCTGGGTACGTGAGCAACAAAGTCAAATAGAGGTTATCTCCAAATTCACTGTCCATATGAGGTTGACACGTTCCGTAACAGGTCAGGTTGGATTGTGTGAGGAACGAACCATAGTCTGTCCTTATTGTCCTTGACAATCCATCGGGCATACGCTAGGTTGCGCTTAAGCATCGTTCAAACTAGATCGGACGATGCATATACGCCGGGCAAGCTCAAAGGAGTAGGATTCGATGAACACTGAAGAGATTTTGAAAGGATTGAACCAAGAAGAGCGACTGGAACTGCTGGAGCGATTGATTCTACGCGCCACACCGGCCCTGGAAGAAAGCTCGAACATTGAGGAGCGAACTGAACGGCTGGTGGAGGCCCTCGGTAGCGGCCGCCGGCAGGCGCGCCATGGCTGGCGCTTCTCTGATAAGCCCGGAATGGCCTGGAAAATGCGCTGTCGGTGTGGCTGTCACTGATCCACAATGCCTCCCCGACCGATTGGTCGGGGAGGGCTATCTTTTCAGCTGTAGGAGTTTGGGTAAATTGTCATGGACGAACTATCGGCCACCCTGCTCAATCGACTGGTTGAAAAGACTTTTGAGAATATGGATCAGGAAGAGCGGCTGGCTTTCATTGAGAAACTCTTCTTAGACTTACCGCCGACGGTCCAGCAGGAGTTTCTTCTCAAGTTGGCTCAGGGAATGGTAGGTACGCAGCCTGTCCCGCCCGTTCGAGATGAGCCGATCCCACTAATGTCGGGGCCGCCGTTTATGCGCCGGATGAT
>QIGN01000079.1 GCA_003228955.1 Hyphomicrobiales bacterium | reverse complement strand
CAGTCTGAAACGGTTGATAAAAAAGGCTGACAATATCTGCGCCTGGTTTGAAGCGACACAGCTTGCCGGGTTTTCGCAGATTGAGGCGGATCGGTTTTTCGGGCATCCCCCGCGCGGTATGAACCTTGAGCTGCAACCGCAACCAACCGAGACAGCGCAGGCCGAAATGATTGCCCGCACGCGGGCCCTGCTAAGCCAGATCGAGGCCCCGGCATGAGCCTGATTATCGGCCTGTCTGTGGTGATTGTCGCTTATGATGACGAGACGCCGCGGGTTCTGATTAACCCGCGCGAGGACAATCTTGCGGCGCTGCCCTTCGGGGCGTTTGACCCGGGCCAGCATCGCACGTTCGAGCTTGCCCTGCGCGGCTGGGTCAAACAGCAGACCGGGTTTCAGCTCGATTATGTCGAACAGCTCTACACGTTCGGTGACCGGGACCGTGAAAGCCCTGATGCAGCGCTGCTGAACGCGCCCGATGATGCCCGTATCGTCTCGGTCGGCTATCTCGCCCTGACCCAGCAGGCCAGACATGTGCCAGAAACGCTCAAGGCACAGTGGCGCGGCTGGTATCGCTATTTTCCGTGGGAAGACCACCGGCGCGGCCGCCCGGCAATGATTGACCGCGACCTTGCTCCGCCCTTGCGAACCTGGGCGGCGGGCAATGGCGAGCGCCTGTCACGCGCCGCTCTGGCTTTCGGTCTGGACGGTCAGGACTGGAGCGACGGCGATGTGCTGGAGCGCTATGAGCTGTTATACGAGGCCGGACTGGTGGAGGAATGTGCCCGCGATCGCGGCTTGGCATCGCGGCGCGGTATTCGCGCCGGTGAGCCAATGGCCAGCGACCACCGCCGCATCCTCGCCACCGCCATGGCCCGCCTGCGCGCCAAGCTGCGCTACCGCCCGGTGATTTTCGAACTGATGGCTGGCCAGTTCACCCTGTCAGCCTTGCAACGCACGGTCGAGGCAATACTCGGTCAGGCTCTGCACA
Source organism: Hyphomicrobiales bacterium (assembly GCA_003228955.1). Lineage (GTDB taxonomy): Bacteria > Pseudomonadota > Alphaproteobacteria > Rhizobiales > Methyloligellaceae > UBA2767. The sequence goes on along the minus strand of QIGN01000079.1, from coordinate 1,605 downwards.
AGCAGAATTTCCGCCGCGCTCTGGAACGCACCGGATTTGTCGAAGGCACTGGCAAGATGGAAAGCGGCACCGGCGGACGCCCGGCCGAACTGTTCCGCTTCAAGCGCGAGAACTTGCGGCGCGGCGCGGCCCGCGGACTAAGCGCGCCAGTGGTACGAAGCGACGCCTAACGCCGCGCCCAGCCAAGGAAGAGTGGAAAGGCGAAGCCTGCGGCCAGCCCGCCCAGATGCGCCGCCCAGGCGATCGGGATATCAATCAGGCCGCCTGACACTGCCAACACCAGATTTATCAACAACCAGGGCACACTGATCCGCAACGCCCCGGCCCAGCGCCCCTGCAACCAGCCCAAAGCTGGCAACAGGCCTGAAATCGCCGATGAAGCCCCGATTGCAGCGCTGCCATCAGCCTGGAAGTAGAACACTGCGATATGCGCAAGACCGCCGCCAATGGCACATAAAAAGAAGAAAGCCACAAACGCCGCCATACCGCGCACCGACTTTCCCATCACCAATGCCGAGCCTGCACCAATCGACATCATCGCCCACATATTCACGCCCAAGTGAAAAACCCCGCCATGCAGAAACGTGTGCAGGACCAAAGGCGCAAACGCACCGAACGGTTGCTCAGCGCCGCTATATTCTTGCCCGCCAAGGACGGCTCCGGCCCAAACCATGTCGTCTTCAACTTCCGGTGGAACCAGAAACTGCACGACACTCACCGCGATAATCACGCCAGCTAGTGCGAGCAATACGGGTGGATAGGCCCGGTAGAAGGAGGCCGGTTCGCCGGGGTTTCATCTTGAATAAGCATGCCATAGGATATGGGGTACGCGGCGTACTCTGGAAAGAGCGGCACCTACAAAGCGGGAGGATTGGAAATATGATGCGTACATTAATAGGCCTGTTTCTAACGGTTCTGTTTCTGACATCCTGCGGCGGTGACGTGGACCCGCGCGGCGATTTGGACGCTGACTCGCAATTGGCATTGGAGATCGGGATCGTCTCAAATCTCAATTCACCCTATGCGCTGCATCCGACAACCATGTCTGACGAGTTGCGCGAGCGGCATGAAGCTTTGGGCAGCATACAGATGCGCAACACGGTCTATGGCTCGATCATGCCCGCGCCCGAAGGCAAAAGCGGCGCGATTATCAGAGCCACCTCTGGCAGAGTGGTGTTGGAGACTAGTATCTCAGGCATCGCAAACGCCTCCATCACGGTTCGTGACGGCGAGATCGGTCTGGTCGACGGCAACATCTATATCGAAGATGGCACGCAGCTGATTGATAGCGATGGAGGGATTTTCACATTTGTTCGCGGAAGATGGCGCGCCACAGTGCAAGAAACGTTAAAGGTGGGGGCTGATACAGTCCTGATCCTCACCGTGAAATTCTATAAAGATAAGGAAGCAGCCTATGGTCTGACGGAACATGAGTCGAGGCGCGTCTTTATTGAAACATATAGTATCTTTGATACCTACAAAATTCTTCCACAGGGTGATAAGGAACCGGCTGTTCTTATCCGGGAATTGGAAACACTAATGGTCAAAACGATCGACACTGAACCAGTGTATTTGGCCGATATTGCTACAATTGAATATCGTATT
>QIGN01000189.1 GCA_003228955.1 Hyphomicrobiales bacterium | reverse complement strand
GGTTTTCGACCTTGATCTTAGCCATGCGTGCTTTTCCTTTGCATTTCGCGATTTGCGCTGCCTATAGCAGAGTGGTGCAGTGCGTCAAAAGGGGGATGTTTGCGCAGGCTGGTCAATAATCAGACCGTCGTTTAACCTGCGCGGACACGAAGGACGATAGAAGGGCAAGTCTATGCGACTTATTTCAGCACTTTTGAGCACCGCAACCCTGTTGCTTGTCTTCCTGCAAGGGACAGCTTCTGCTTATCCAATTGAGGATCTCAGTGTACTTGAAAAGGTTTACCTTGAGGGTATGTTGGGCAACCAGACTGTATTGATTATTGATATTGATCATGCTGGAAATCGTGTAAAAGTGCAACGCCAGGACGGGTTTTCCGAATGGGTCAACCCGTCGCGAATCATGTCCAAGTGGGAAGCTCGCATAGATACGATTGAGAAAGGGGCTGGCATCGCTCTGATCGCCCAATGCGTGTATATGGAAGACAATTGCGACAGCAATCGCCTTGGCAGGATGCTGCATAATAATGAGTATAGGCTAGGCGACCCGTTCCCGAAGAAAGGCGGCGGATTCTTACCCCCCAAGACCCAAACTCGTTCGAATAACCCCGGCGGTGTGCCTGATTTTATGAACCCGGACACGTTTCAACGTAGCCCGACGATCGATGATTTACCGCCACCGCCCGCCACGACACCTGCCCCGGTGACGGTTGAGACGGTATTAAGCGCCTCAACGGTGCGCTTGTTCATCCAGAACGACTGCCATGAGGAAGTTGGCGTTATGTACGCGCTCAGGACCAGTAGCTTTGAGCGGCGAAATTCGTTCGAAATGCGGTTGAAGTCAGGCGAACGCAAAGCTGTGTCTATTGGTTCGCATAACGAGTTTGATCAAAGCGTCGAGCTTTTCTTTACCGCGTCCAGCCTGGGCTTCACCTGGAATGGCGAGCAGGATATGGTGATAGACGGCTCGACCCGCCGATATCGGAAGGGCGTGTTGGCAGAGGGCCCAAATAATGGTCGCCAACTTGGTTTGACGTGTCCGAACTAAGCACAGTAGAGAGCTTTTTGCGGCGCGGATATTGACGCGCAATACGGGATTCTACACCAAATAAACCATGCCGATAATCATCCTGCATCAGCCTCAGCTTGGCGAGAATATTGGCGCGGCGGCGCGGGTGATGCTGAACTTTGGCTTGACCGAGCTGCGTCTGGTGGCGCCGCGTGATGGCTGGCCCAACCGCGCTGCTGTGCCGATGGCGGCGGGGGCGTTTGAGGCCGGGGTTACGGTTACGGTGTTCGAGACGGCGGCGGCGGCGATTGGCGATCTGGGACTGGTGCTGGCAGCGACGGCGCGCCCGCGCGGGTTGCAGAAACTGGTCACGGATGCGGGCGGCGGGGCCGGGCTGATTGCCGCGCGCGGGCTCGAGGCCGGGGTGATTTTCGGGGCGGAGAATCATGGCCTGCCGAGCGAAGTGGTGGCGCTGGCTGACGTGATCATGACCTATCCGGTTGAGCCGAAATTTGCTTCGCTCAATCTGGCTCAGGCGGTTGGTGTGTTCTGCTCCAACTGGGGCGCTGTGCAGGGGCGACAGGGCCGGTTTGAGGGCGCGGATGAAGGCATCGAGCCGCCCGCCCCGCGCGATGACCTGCTGCGCATGTTCGCCCATTTCGAGGATGAGCTGGAGCGCGCGGGCTATTTTTACCCGCCGGAAAAGAATGATGTGATGAAGAATAATCTGCGCACGGCTTTTCTGCGCGGGAGCTGGACCGTGCAAGAGGTGCGCACGGCGCGGCAAGGCGCGGGCCGGGCGTGAGGACTAGTGGGGCGTGGTGATTGAGGTTCGCTGCGTAAAGATATCGGTCGATATCACTTGTCGTTGTCACGAGGCGGCAACGGACCCCAAAAATTATCCAGACCCATCATTAGATATTGCAACTCCCACCATGGTCGGTCTAGCCCTGCTTTTTCCCAAGCCGCATCACTGGCTGCAGTTCTCAACAATCTAATGGCTATTGGGTAGTTGCGATCGAATTCTTCCTGTATGCGATGCTCTTCACTTGCTTGAGCGATAGCGGCGGCCAAGCTTTCATCGGGACCAGAGATGGCGTAATTTAGGGCATCAATGCCAGCTTGGGCTTGAGCTGCTTCTTTTGCTATCAAAGCCGCAAATTCGGGATCGAGATAACCGCATGCAGGGCAAGGTACGTCAAAGCGGCAGCCGCTTCCCCCGCACTTGAAGCAGTTTCGGTTATTCAGATCGACGAGTTTGGACATTTGATCCTATGCTATGGTACACGCATATGGCTGTCAATTTGAGGAGCCTTGCACTCCTGCGCCGCTTTCCAGCGTTTTTGCAAGGCCGCGACGGGCTCGGTAAAGCGCGCTTCAAGAATTTCGGCAGCGCGCACCCGGTCGGTGCGGAAATGGCGAAAATCCTGGCGCAATTCGCACCAGCCGCAAATCATCCGCAGCGATTCCATATAGGCGATGGCAAACGGCCAGATCGTGCGCTGACTGGTCTGGTCGGCCCCGTCCACGTAATCGAGCCGGAGCTTGTAGCGCCCACGGATCGCAGAGCGCACCAGCCCGACATCGAAACTGTCTACCGCGCGCGCGGTGAAATTGAGCGGCATCAGTCCGGAATCGACCAGAACCGGCTGCAATTCCTCCGGCAGCGCGACTGAGAGTTTTGCGACCAAATCCTCGGCCCCGCGCGCCAGCGCCCTGTCGCCATGCACGCTGACCCATTTTGCCCCTAACAAGGCCGCCTCCAACTCATCGGCGGTGAGCATTAGCGGCGGCATGTCATAGCCGTCTTGCAAAACATACCCCATCCCGGCTTCGCCCCGGATCGGGACGCGCTGGGCAATCAGCTCGGCCATGTCGCGGTAGACCGTGCGCAGTGATGTTTCCAGCTCGCCGGCCAGTTCGCGCCCGGTCACCGGGCGGCGCTTGCGGCGCAGGATCTGGATAATCTGGAATAGGCGTTCGGTTCGTCGCATGGCAATTTCCTATCAGCACACTGCTGACACCATGCTGTCAGTAGCCCTCTCCTAGCAAGGCATCATCTAAG
>QIGN01000092.1 GCA_003228955.1 Hyphomicrobiales bacterium | reverse complement strand
AATTACCCCGGCCTTCCTCTATAGACCGCCGCTCAATCAGGAATTTCTGGCCGCCGCGAGGGGTGAAGCCCCGTCCGCTGCGGCTGTTTTTTGCGTGAGGACGCTAAAGCCATGGCCGAAACGGATATTTTCTACTGCGAAGCACGGGCGCGCACCGGCACAGGCGGCGCCCGCGCAGCCCGGCGCGAGGGCTGGATCCCTGGTGTTCTCTATGGCGGCGGCGAGGAGCCGATCGCCATCAAGCTGAAGAAAAATGAAATCGAGAAAGCCTATCATCTGGGCCGCCTGAAATCGCGCCTGGCGAAAATCGACGTGCCGGGCGAAGACGGCCAGCAGCCGGTAATCCCGCGCGATGTTCAAATTCATCCCGTTAAAGGCTTCCCACTGCATGTGGATTTCATGCGGGTTGATGGAAAGACCCGCATCGACGTCGAGGTGCAGGTGCGCTTCATCAATGAAGAAGAATCGCCGGGTCTCAAAAAAGGCGGCGTTTTGAACGTCGTGCGCCACGCTATCGATGTTTACGCGCCGGCGACCGCTATTCCGGAGGTTTTCGAGCTTGACGTTACGGGGCTCGCGGTTGGCGACGCGGTTCACGCATCAGCAATCAGTCTCCCAAATGGCGTGACGCTGGTGATAACCGATCGCGACTTTACGATTGCGACGATCGCCGCGCCATCCGCCATGCGTTCCGCCGATGAAGAAGCAGAAGAGGCGGAGGCTGCCGAAGGCGAAGAAGGCGAAGAGGCGGGCGAAGGCGAAGAAACGGCGGAAGCGGAAGGCGACAAGGACAAAAAAGAATAGACTTTCTTTTCGCCGCCAGTTCCGGAGCGTGTCATGATCATACTCGTGGGCCTCGGCAATCCGGGGGAGAAATATGCGCGCCATCGCCACAATGTCGGCTTTATGGCGGTGGACGCCATCGCCGGGGCGCATGGTTTCGGTCCGGCGCGAGCGAAATTTCAAGGCGAAATGCGCGAAGGCTTTCTGGGCGGTCCGGGGGGCCGCGAAAAAGCGATCATTTTAAAGCCCCTCACCTTTATGAACGAGTCTGGCCAGTCGGTTGGCGAGGCGGCGCGGTTTTACAAGCTCGACCCGTCAGACGTCATCGTCTTTCACGACGAGCTTGATCTGGCGGCCGGTAAAATCCGCATGAAAACCGGTGGCGGCAATGCCGGCCATAACGGCTTGCGCTCCATCGACGCCCATCTCGCCAATGATTTCCAGCGGCTGCGGATTGGCATCGGCCATCCCGGCGACAAGTCAAAGGTGACGGGCCATGTGCTCGGCAATTTCGCCAAATACGATTACGACTGGCTCGATCCGTTACTCAATGCAATCGCCGCCTCAGCGCCGTTTCTCGCAAGCGATGAAAAACGCTTTGTAAGCGACGTGATGCAACGATTGGCGCCGGCGAACAAAGCGCCTGCCGCAAAGTCAGAAGCAAAAGACACCAGGGACAAGCCCGCCGATGACGCCGGGGCCGCAAAAGGCCCCTTCGCGGCGCTCAATAAGTTCTGGCGTCGCAATCGCGATTAGGGTATCGGGCGATTAATCACCCGGTACCAATCTAACGCTCCGCGCTTCCACTGGACGGTTTCATAGTCTCTTTCCGGTACTCGGAATCGCGCTCGGCGGCGATGCGGTCGCGTACAGTTTCACCTTCATAACCAAAGTCTTGTAAAGCGCGGGCCGCCAGTTGAAGTCCGGCTTCGATTGCATCTGGAATCACAAAGCTCGCACCTGCCTGCATCAACCGGCGAGCATGGTCGCCATCGCGGGCGCGGGCAAAGATGGGGACGTTAGGCCGCAAGCTTCTTATGGCTCGAACCATTGCCTCGGCGCTGCCCGCCTCATCAACCGTTACGATGAACATTGATGCGCGCCATGCGCCCCGGCCTTGTTCAGTATCTCCGGCCGGGCGGCGTCGCCAAGAAATATCTTGATTCCACGGTCACGCGCGCGCGCCACCAGGGAAGGGTTCTTATCCAGCGCAACCAGCTCGGCATCTTCTGACTGCAGGATATTTACCACCGCGCGGCCGACCCGTCCCATCCCGGTGATGATCACATGCCCTTCGAGGGCGGTGAAGTCACTGGTTGCCGTCATGGTTGGGACGGGCTCAAAATAACGCCGCGCCAGGAGCGATCCGAGTTTTGCAAATAACGGCGTAAGCAGCATGGACAGGCCCGCTATGGATGAAACGAGAGTTACCGTTTCCGCCGACACCACACTGCCTGCAATGGCGACCGCCAATATCACGAAAGCAAACTCTCCCGCCGGCGCCAGCAAGAAAGCTGTTTCCACCGATAGAGCCGCCGCCCCGGCAAACAACCGGCAGGCCAGGGCGGCGATAAGAACTTTCGCAATGAGCATGGCGGAGAGGCCCGCAAGAACGACCGGCAGCAATCGCCAGGTGCTTTCAAGATCGAGACTCATGCCTACGGTCATGAAGAACAGGCCCAGCAGCAGGCCTTTGAACGGCTCAAGATCAACCTCTGTTTGATGCTTGAATTCGGTTTCCGCCAACAGCAATCCCGCGAGGAACGCCCCGAGCACCAGGGAAAGCCCTGCGCTCGCGGTAATCACTGACGCGCCAATCACGATGAATAGAACAAGCGCCATGAGGAAATCCCGCCCGCCCGCCTGAGCGGCGAGCCGGAATACGGGCCGCAACAGAAATCTGCCAATCAGATAGATGGCAAGTATGGCCAAAGCGCCGTTGACGAGTGACTCGACAACAATCGCCGCCAGTCCTGACTGCGTTCCCATCGCAATGAATCCGATAAAGATCAGGATAGGGGCCACCATAATGTCCTGGAAAAGAAGCACCGACAAAGCCGTGCGTCCGACCGGCCCGCCCGCCCGGTGTTGTTCTGTCAGGATCTGCATGACAATCGCCGTTGATGAGAGCGCTAGCGCCAACCCTACCGTGCTGGCCGCCGCAGCGGGCAAGCCCAGATAGAACGCCGTGGCTCCTATCGCGACAGCACTCAGGCCAGTCTGCAAGCCACCAGCGCCAAATACCGCTCTGCGAAGGTTCCAGAGCTTTTCGAATGACATTTCCAGCCCAAGCATAAACAGCAGGAACAGCACGCCCAGCTCGGCAAACGGCGCGGCGGCTTCGGGGTCTGAAATCGAAATGAATTGAAGCGCGCCCCAATATTCAACCAGCCCCCCCAGGCCTTGAGGCCCAAGCGCCACGCCCGCCAGAACAAAACCCAGAACAGTCGGCAAGCGAATAGCGCGAAAAAGCGGCACAACAACGCCAGCTGCAAACAGGAAGACGAGCGCGTCCTTGAGCAGGTGTTCCTGGCCGTGAGCACCCATGAGACATCTCCACCGGGTTAAGTTTTGCTCCGGGCAAAACAACTTTGATTCAAGATATGTTTGGCGCAAACCCCGGCAAAGTTGCGCGCTGCCTTTGTCGCATTGTAAGGCCCATTCTGTCGATGCTTCAATGACCGGAGCAATACCCGGCCATGTTATCGGCCGGTATGGTCCGGCTTGGCCGGCGCCAGGTTTACGCGCGCCGTGTTCTGCGTTAGGGCCCCATGCGAGGTAATAATGATAGGCGTTCCATGGGATTTAAATGCGGCATTGTCGGACTGCCCAATGTCGGCAAGTCCACGCTGTTCAATGCGCTGACCAAAACCGCGGCGGCGCAGGCGGCGAATTATCCGTTCTGTACGATCGAGCCAAATATTGGCGATGTCGCGGCGCCGGAGCCGCGCTTGCGCAAACTGGCCGAGATCGCCGGGTCAGCTGAAATCATTCCCGCGCGCATGCAGTTTGTCGATATCGCCGGCCTCGTTAAGGGCGCCTCGAAAGGCGAAGGGCTCGGAAACCAGTTCCTGGCCAATATCCGCGAGGTCAACGCCA
>QIGN01000175.1 GCA_003228955.1 Hyphomicrobiales bacterium | reverse complement strand
CTCCAAACCGTCCATACAGACGGTGCAGATGCTGGATTACCCACGCCCTCAGGGCGGCGCCGGCGCGGTTTAGCTTTTGCGCTTGCGGGCGCTGGGCGCTGAAGGCTCGGTATCGACATTGACGTGAAACAGGTTTCAACCGGATTGCGTCACCAGATAGTCCTCACTCTCCAACACGCCGGTTAGGTCGTCGATACTGTCGTGAAGAACATCGAGATAAGGGCGGAACGCAAAGATCCTGCCTCTCTTTGCGCTTGTGATTTCTTCCAGAATATTTCCTCGAACAAAATCTGAAACCATCTTATTCGACGTTGGGTAACTCGTTGCAAGTCTCTTGGTGACCTGCGGTACCGTGATGTATGGATGACGGAACAATATATCCAGGAGCATCATGGCCTTGTTGCTCTTGCTGAGTTCAGGAACGAGGCGCAAACATTCCTCACGGAGCAAATTTATTCTTTGCGCCGCCTGTAACGCGGATTTGGATGTGACAGTGATCCCCCGCAAAAAAAATATCAGCCATTGCTCTAGATCGCCGTGGTCGCGTGTCGCCTGAAGCCTCTCGTAATATTCCTGTTTATGTGCCTTGAAAAACAGGCTGAGATAGAGAATTGGTTTCGACAGAATTTCCTCTGAACACAAGAGCAGCGTCACCAGCATTCTGCCCAACCGGCCATTTCCGTCCCAGAAGGGATGAATGGTTTCGAATTGAGCATGAATGAGCCCGCAGCGGATCAGTGGTGGCAATTCAGCGGGTTCATGAATAAACCGCTCCAGATCGGATAGGGCTGCATCCATGAGCGGGGCCGCTGGTGGAACAAAGGATGCGTCTTCTATTGCACAGCCCGTCGGACCTATCCAGTTTTGGTTTTTTCTGAATTCACCGGGACCACGAGCCGCCCCTCTTCCCTGATGCAGTAGTTTCTTATGCGCTCCTTTTATAAGGTTCAGGCTGATCGGACGTTTGGATATTTCCTCAAGCGCCCAGCTCATTGCGTTCAGGTAATTGATGACTTCGACAATATCCGATTCAGCTTGGGGCATTTCAGCCGCGGCCGCTTCATATTCAAACAGGTCTTCCAATGATGCCTGCGTGCCTTCGATTTGCGAACTGAGGACGGCCTCCTGCCGCATGAAGGCATAAACAAACAAATCCGGATCGGGCAGAGTCAACGCGGCGCCATCCAGACGCGCCAGGGCCCTATCCGCCGCCGAGAGAATTACACTCAATCGCCCGGAAAGCTCAATTGGCGGCTCAGGTGGCAGTGGCTTGGGGTCAAAACACCGCACACTACCAAATGTAGTGTAGCTTCCTGTGCGATTTTCAAACGTCATGGGATTCTGCATTGGCTTATTAAAGGCTGCTTATACGAATGTGTATGCTATTAAAGAAAATAGCAATTTGTTTTAATAACATCTTTTGGAGTGAACGCAGGCGTTAATAGGGAGGCGTCATGCAAATTCCCGCGACCTACCCCTTCCGCTTCCTCGCCGCCAGACTCCGCAATCTCAGCGCGTTCAGCTTGATGAACCCCTCCGCGTCGCTCTGGTCGTAGGCGCCTTCGTCGTCTTCGAAGGTGACGAGCTCTTCGGAATAGAGCGTATAGGGGCTGGCGCGGCCCTGAACGATCACATTGCCCTTGTAGAGTTTCAGCGTTTGTCGATCAGCGCCTGCAGCATTTCGCGCTCCGGCGCGAACCAGAAGCCGTTATAGATGAGCTCCGCGTAGCGCGGCATGAGCTGGTCTTTCAGGTGCGCCGCTTCCCGGTCGAGGGTCAGCGATTCGATGGCCCGGTGGGCGGCGAGCAGGATCGTGCCGCCGGGGGTCTCGTAAATCCCGCGGCTTTTCATGCCGACAAACCGGTTCTCGACAAGATCCACCCGGCCGATGCCGTTGTCGCGGCCCAGATCGTTGAGCGCGCCCAGCAGGGTCGCGGGCGAAAGCGTTTTGCCGTTCAGCGAAACCGCGTCGCCGGTCTCGAAACCGATAGCAATTTCGGTCGCCTTGTCGGGCGCGTCCTCGGGCGAGAGGGTGCGCATAAAAACATAGTCCGGCGGGGCGACATTGGGGTCTTCCAGCACCTTGCCCTCGGACGATGAGTGCAGGATGTTGGCGTCCACCGAGAAGGGCGCTTCGCCGCGCTTGTCCTTCGGCACGGGGATCTGGTGTTTTTCGGCGAATGCCATCAAATCCTCCCGGGAGACGAAATCCCATTCCCGCCAGGGCGCGATCACCTTGATGTTGGGATCGAGCGCATAGGCAGCGAGCTCAAAACGCACCTGATCGTTGCCCTTGCCCGTCGCCCCGTGGGCGATGGCGTCGGCGCCGGTCTCATGGGCGATCTCGACAAGGCGCTTGGAGATGAGGGGGCGCGCGATGGACGTGCCGAGCAGATAGACGCCCTCGTAAAGCGCGTTGGCCCGGAACATGGGAAACACGAAATCGGATACGAATTCCTCGCGCAGATCCTCGATATAGATTTCCCTGATGCCGAGCAGTTCCGCTTTCTTCCGCGCCGGCTCAAGCTCCTCGCCCTGCCCCAGATCGGCGGTGAAGGTGACCACCTCGCAGGAGTAAGTCTCGGCAAGCCATTTCAGGATGATCGAGGTGTCCAGCCCGCCCGAATAGGCGAGCACGACTTTTTTGATGTCCTTGCTTCCAGTCATTTTCGTTCCATCGAGCCGGTGCCGGTTTGCGGCGCACTATAGGCGAGGAACGCCGTGGAGCAAGCCACTTGACGCCCCACGGCGCGTCCATGATCCTGCGGACCGGGTGCACATATAAAAAGAGAGCCGAAGCGATGAATTTTGTAACGCATATGGAGTGCAGCGAAACGGGGACGCGCGTATCCGCCGACAAGCTGCGGAACCTGTCGCCGGCCGGCGCGACCCTGCTGGTCAGATACGACCTTGACCGCATTGCGAAAGAGGTGGACCGGGACGCCCTAGCCGCGCGGCCTTCGGGCATGTGGCGCTACAGCGAACTCTTGCCGCATCATGATTTGTGCGAGCCGGTTTCGCTCAACGAGACCATGACGCCGCTTGTGTCGCTGAAGAACTCGGCGCCCAAAGGCGGCGAGCTGCTGGTCAAGGACGAGGGGCGGCTGCCGACGGCGGCGTTCAAAATCCGCGGGCTCGCAATGGCCGTGACCATGGCGCGCCATTTCGGGGTCACGCGCATTGCCCTGCCGACCAACGGCAATGCGGGCTCCGCGCTGGCGGTGTGCGCCGCGCGCGCGGGGCTCGAAGCCTTTGTGTTCTGCCCGGAGGAGACGCCGGAGAACAATGTGCGGGAGGCCGCGCTTTCGGGCGCGCATATCTGGCGCGTCAACGGGCAGATCCATGAGTGCGGGCGCATCGTCGCCGAGGGCTGCGAGGAGATGGGCTGGTTCGACGTCTCCACGCTCAAGGAGCCCTACCGCGCGGAGGGCAAGAAGACCATGGGCCTGGAGCTGGCCGATCAGCTCGGATGGGAGGTGCCGGACGTTATATTCTATCCCACCGGCGGCGGCACGGGCCTTGTCGGCATGTGGAAAGCGTTCGAGGAGCTGGGCGCGCTGGGCTGGATTGGCGAAAAGAGGCCGAAAATGGTCTGCGTCCAGTCGACCGGATGCGCGCCCATCGTGCGGGCGTGGGAAGAGGGCAAGGAGAAAGCCGAACCCTGGG
>QIGN01000102.1 GCA_003228955.1 Hyphomicrobiales bacterium | reverse complement strand
AGCCAAGAACTTCAAGACGCCGGGCGGATTTCGAAAAGACGCCGCGTGGGGCGCTGCGAAGCGGCCTTAAAAATATCGGAATGGTCGCATCCCAGCGCCCCGCAGCCCTTGACAGTAACAAGCCCACGGGAACGAATTTCCGCGTGGTGGTTATGCACGGCTCTTTGTCATCTGAACATCCGTCATTCCGGTGAAAGCCGGAATCCAGTAAGGGCCGCCTGGCTTTTACGGGAGTCAGTATCTGAATTCCGGCTTTCACCGGAATGACAAAGGAGGGCTAAAATGACGAAGAGGAATGCAGGAAGGAATTCGCCGGCAGGAAATAATGGCGATACCGCCTAAAGCGACACGCTCATTCCACCATCGACGCTCCATCGACGCTCAGGCCCTCGCCGGTGATGAAGGCGGCCTCGTCGCTGGCCAGGAACAGCGCCGCCATGGCGATGTCCCGTGGTGAAGCAAAGCGCCCGAGCGGGGTGCGGTCGATCAGTCCCTTGCGCACGGCTGAATTGCGCAATATCCGGTTCGTCATCGCGGTTTCCGCATAACCGGGGCAGAGATAATTCACGCGCACATTGAAGGCCGCATATTCGACCGCCATCGCGCGCGACATGCCCGCCAGCGCCGCCTTGGAGGTGGAATAGGCGGAGAGCTGGCGCACGTGAACGCGCTCCATGATCGATGAAATATTGAGAATCGAGGATTTGCCGGAAACTTTCAGCAGGCCAAGTGCATCGCGCGACAGGCGCATGGCGGCGGTGAGATTGACATCGAGAATCTCCTGCCATTGTTCATCGGTGATGTGGCGGAAGTCTTCGCGCTGGGTGATGCCGGCATTATTGACCAGCACATCGAGCCGGCCGGACTCTTTTTCAACCGCGCTCAACAGTGACGCGACATCGCCCTTGTCGCACACATCGGCGCGAAGCGGCGTTGCCGCCCCGCCCTTCTTTGCGATCGCATCCGCCGTCTCGCCAAGACTGGGTTCATCGCGGTCGCAGATGAAAACATGCGCGCCCTGGCGCGCGAATTCTTCCGCCATGGCGCGCCCGAACCCGCCGCCGGCCCCGGTAATCAGAGCGATCTTGTTTTCAAGCCGGGTCATTCAGCTGCTTTTCCCCTGCCATTTTTCCCGCATCGTCACCAGCTCTTCAGCGGCGCTTGGATGCAGCGCCATGGTCGCATCGAAATCCGCCTTGGTCGCGCCCATATGCATGGCGATGGCCACGGTTTGGGCAATCTCGCCAGCGTCGGCTCCCAGCACATGACACCCCACGACACGCCCGGAATCGCCATCGACGAGCAGCTTCATGATCATTTTTTCGTCGCGGCCGGAAAGCGTATGTTTCATTGGCCGGAACTGGCTCTTGTAGACATCGAGTTTGGGGTATTTTTCGCGTGCTTCCGCTTCAGTGAGACCGACGGTTCCTATTTCCGGTTCGGAAAAGACCGCGGTCGGGATGCCGGAATAATCGATACTGACCGGGTTGTCGTTGAACACGGTTTCGGCGAATGCGGCGCCCTCGCGGATCGCCACCGGGGTCAGCGCGACGCGGTCGGTGACATCACCAACGGCGTAAATATTATCGACCGAGGTTTTCGAATATTCATCGACAACCACATGACCCTTCGGACCAAGCTCAACGCCCGCCCCTTCCAGGCCAAGTGTCCCGGTATTGGGCGCGCGGCCCGTCGCAAACATAACGAGATCGGTTTCCAGCACATCGCCGGTGGAGAGCTTTACAGCGTATGCGCCCCCTTCAGGCGTGATTTCCGTCACGTCCGTATCGACGCGGATATCGACGCCGCGTTTGCGCATTTCTTCGCTGAGCCCATCGCGCATATCGTCGTCGAAACCGCGCATGATCTGCGGCCCCCGGTAGATCTGAACCACCTCCACGCCAAGCCCGTTGAAGATGCTGGCGAACTCAACCGCGATATAGCCCGCCCCGACAATCGCAATGCGCTTGGGCAGCGCTTTGAGATGAAAGGCCTCGCTGGACGTGATCGCGTTTTCGCTTCCCGGAATATCGGGCACAAAGGGATGCCCGCCTGTGGCGATCAGTATGGTGCGCGCCGTGATGGTCTTGTCCGCCTTGACCAGCCTGACGGTATGGGCGTCCAGGAGTTCCGCCCGGTCGTCAAAAGACACAGCGCCGGCGTTTTTAAGGGTTTTCCTGTAAAGACCCTCAAGCCGGTCGATCTCCCTGTCCTTGTTGGCAAGAAGCGTTTGCCAGTCGAAACTCACGCCGTTCAATTGCCACCCGAACCCGGCGGCATCTTCAAATTCGCCCTTGAAGCGCCCGGCATAGACGAACAGTTTTTTCGGGACGCAGCCGCGGATCACGCAGGTTCCGCCAAAGCGGTATTCTTCCGCGACGGCGACCTTGGCGCCATAGGTTGCGCTCATGCGCGCGGCGCGAACGCCGCCCGACCCCGCGCCAATAACGAACAGATCATAGTCAAATGACGTCATGGGGCTTCGCCCATGATTTCGACGCCACCGGCTCCGGCAACGACGGCGGCATGGGTCAGGCCGATAAACAGGCCATGCTCGAC
>QIGN01000117.1 GCA_003228955.1 Hyphomicrobiales bacterium | reverse complement strand
GGCCCGAGCGGAGAATCTCGGCCACGCGCTCGATAGCGCTTTCCGGGATCGGCTCCTGCTGGGTGAAGGATTTCGAGAAACGTTTCATGCCTCTTAATCGTAGCGCCGCTGGTCGGCGACCTCGAAACCCCAATCCGTGCCAGCGAAGTATTTCCGTAAACGCCAATCACAGGCGCGAGCATGACCATCCATGCCCTCCAGCCGGCTGATACGCGAGGCCACAGCGCTAAATTCTTTGTTCGCCTCGGGTGATATCTCTTGCCAGGTGAGGATTTTGAGGAATTTCATCACATTTAGCCCGCCCGTGTAGCGCGCCGCGCGTTATGTGATTGGTGCCTGAGCATTTGTCGCCATGGGTGACGGTCGACCCCTCGCCGAGGAACAGCGAGCCGTAATTTTTCAAATTTTCTTTCCACCAGTCATGGTCCTTGGCGATGATCTGCAAATGCTCGCTCGCGTAACTGTCCGAGATTGTGCAAATCTCTTCGCGTGTCTCCCCGATGATTATTTCGCCGTAATTCTTCCACGCGGCCATAACAACATCGCCGCTCGGCATGTCGTGAGCGATTTGCGGCATTATGCGCGCCACGCTTTCAGCGAGTTCTTTGCTGGTGGTGAACAGCCACACGGGGGAGTTCGGCCCGTGCTCGGCCTGGCTGGCAAGGTCGATTGCGACGGTCATGGGATCGGCGGTGTCATCTGCAATGATCGCGCTTTCGGTGGGTCCGGCAATGAGATCGATGCCAACCTCGCCGAACAGCTGCCGTTTGGCTTCCGCCACATAAGCATTACCGGGACCAATGAGTATGTCCGCCGGCTTGGAACCAAACAACCCGAAGGCCATGGTGGCGATGCCATGAACCCCGCCCATCTCGATGATCATGTCGGCGCCGGCAATATCCATCGCGTAGGCCACCGCTGGTGCGATGGATTTTCCGCGAGGAGGAGACGCCGCAACAATGAAGGGAACACCCGCGACCTTGGCTGTGGTGATGCTCATGATTGCGCTGGCCACATAGGCGTAGCGCCCGCCGGGCACGTAGCAGCCCGCGCACTCGACCGGAACGATGCGCTGGCCAAGCTTAACACCTGGCTCCGTCTCGATATCGAATTCCGTGATGCTTTGACGCTGTGCTTCGGCAAAGAGTTTCACCTGGGCGTGGGCGAAGTGGATATCCTCCTTGTCGGCATCCGGAACTTCAGCGATCAAATCCGCTTTCTTCTCATCCCCCAGAATGAAATCATCTTCCCAGCCATCGAACTCGCGGGCATAAGACTTGACCGCGTCCTCGCCCTCATCCCGAATGCGGGCAATCATTGTCTCGACAGTCTCGCAAATCTTGCGATCCTCGGCCTCCGGATCGGCTTCGGCACGCTTCAAATGCTCCATTTTCCTTCGCTCCAGTTTATGCACAAGGTCATGAACTAATAAATACACGCCCCGCCGGACAGAGGGTATTTAACCCGCCAGCGCCGCGCCGTGATGGGCGAAATGATCCTTCATGAAACTGGCCATGAAGTAGTAACTGTGGTCGTAGCCTGACTGTATGCGCAGGGTGAGCGGATGGCCGTGCGCCTCACAGGCTGACTTCAAAAGCTCAGGTTTAAGTTGTTCTTTTAAGAACTGGTCGGCGTCGCCCTGATCAACGAGAAGCGGCAACCGCTCCTCGGCAATGGCGATGAGTTCGCATGTGTCGTGGGCCTTCCAGGCTTCTCGGTCGTCGCCAAGATAGCCGCCAAGCGCCTTTTGCCCCCACGGAACCTGCGATGGGGCAACAATCGGCGCGAAGGCAGATACAGAGCGGAACCGGCCCGGGTTTTTGAGGGCTATGGTAAGGGCGCCATGTCCGCCCATGGAATGGCCGAATATTGACTGGCGCTCCGGATCCACCGGAAAATTCCCATTCACGATCCCGGGCAGTTCCCGCACGACATAGTCATACATATTGTAATGCTCCGACCAGGGTGTCTGGGTTGCGTTGACGTAAAATCCCGCGCCAAGGCCGAAATCATATGCGCCTTCGGAATCGTCTGGAACGCCCTTCCCGCGCGGGCTCGTATCGGGCGCGACGACGGCAATGCCGTGTTCGGCGGCATATTGCTGGGCACCGGCTTTCGTAACGAAGTTCTCGTCCGTACAGGTGAGGCCCGACAGCCAGTATAGTAAGGGGACACGGACGGTTTGCGCCTGTGGCGGAAGAAAAATCGCGAATGTCATGACGCAATTACATACGTCCGAGGGATGTGAGTAGCGGAGCTGCCGGCCGCCAAAGCATTTATTTTCGGAAATTTCCGTCAGCGCTTTCGTCATGTCAATGAACTCCCTCTGGCGTGCCGGTTATGGCCAATAAGCAATTGTTAGGCAATGGTCGAGAACAGTGTAATGCGGTTGCGAACCGGGGTTGTCTGGAGTGCGCGCTATGCTGTAGTCAGTGTGACCGAGCCGGGTGATACCAGATTCACACCCTATTCAGAAGCGGGGAAAATCGGTCCAGCCCGAATTGATTTTTCTTGAGCAGGTGCGGCATGAACGAATTCATAAGCAATCAAGGCTGGCGCACCGGGAGGCTGTATTCATGAAATCACGCGCGGCGGTCGCGACAGCGGCGGGCAAACCCCTGGAGATCATTGATGTCGATCTGGACGGCCCGAAGGCGGGCGAGGTCCTGGTTGAAATCAAGGCGACGGGGGTGTGCCATACGGATGAGTTCACGCGCTCCGGCG
>QIGN01000099.1 GCA_003228955.1 Hyphomicrobiales bacterium | reverse complement strand
ACGGCCATAAACAATGCGGTCATCGCCGCCAGCAGGATCGCGGTTCGTAATGTGCTCATTCAACTCCTCGTTAATCCGGCATGACCGTAGCACGCATTTGCCTATAGAATGGTGATGTGTGAGGGTCATCGCAAGTTTGCAACAGCGCAATGTACCAGCCCCGATATGTCTGAAAAATCTGAAAAAAAGACTGTACGGCCTTCCCGGTCAGGGCGAAAACCCGATCCTGCCGCAGCCGCGCGCGCCCTGGCCGAGGCCGAGCAGCGCCGCAAGACGCGGACCCGGAGCAATACGGCGCCGGGTGAAGAAGTCGGGGGACGTGGCGGGCTTGAACCGGCGCGTTACGGCGACTGGGAAAAAGACGGGCTCGCTTCCGATTTTTGAAGTTTTGCGCGCGCCGGACGTGTTCGGCGTTTGCCGCCCCTGTTGAAAACCAATCACCATATTGACGCCGTTCGGTGACTCACATCTATTGGGACTGATCGTAATTGCGGGTGAAAGCCATGTCAGAGTCGGCCCTTGCCGAAACAATGGAGACGGCGCAACCGGTAGTGCCGCCGTCAGGGGGTGTTTCGGCCGAACACATCCATTTTGTGCGAGAAAGCTACAGCCATATCCAGCCCGCTTCCGGTCTCGTGGCCGAGCTGTTCTTCCGCCGCCTTGTGGATGTCGCACCCGATTTGGAACCTATGCTTGACCGCGACATGGTCGAACAGCGCCGGCAGTTGCTGGGCGCTCTCTCACTTGCGGTTGAGTCTCTGGACCGGTTCGACCGGATTGTTCCGGCGCTGAAGCTGCTGGGCGCCAGATATCGCGGGATGGGGATTACGGAACTCCACTATGGCGCGGTTGGCGAGGCCCTGCTGTGGACCTTGCATCAGAGCCTTGGGGCGCATTGGTCGTCAGACCTCGAGGACGCCTGGACCGCCGCATTTACCGCCATTGCCGAGACCATGACGGCGCGGGGCTGATCCCCTCATTTCCAGCGCCCGCTGCGGGACGTCTTGTGCGGCATTGATACAGTTTGCGCGGTTTGCGGTGCATTGCACGCCGTTAACCACAAGCGGGCGCGTCCGCTCGCGGCAACCTGAGCAAATCAGCAAAATCGCGGAAAACCAGCCTCGAATTCACTGAAATTAACGCCTTGTTCACCATGGCAAAAGCCTCAGGCGAGCCTTCGCGGCTCCCGGCCCTGCCGCGCACGCGCCTTGCAACGCCCTGATCACGGACATCTCACATGTATCAGGGAGAGACACTATCATGGCGTTTTCAGCGATCATCCGCACGGTGGCGGCGCGGGGAAGAAACTTCCGCAACGACAAAAACGGCAACATTGCCATGCTTTTCGGCCTGTTGCTGGTGCCTGTCATCATGCTGCTCGGCCTGGCCATCGACGGGCTGCGCACCCTGAATGCGACGACAACCGTGACCGGCGCGCTTGACGCCGCGGCGCTGGCCGCGGCGCGGGCCATGACCGAAGGCGGTCTGAGCGACGCCGAAGTCACCGAGGTCGCGAACAAATTCTTTCTCGCCAACGCCCGCGGGCCGGACAAGGTGGCCTATTCGAACTTCGATCCGCTGGAAGTCACAACCGACCGCGCCGCGGGCGAGGTGACGGTCGCCGTCACGGCCCGTGTTCCCACAACATTCGCCAAGATTGCCAACGTCAATGAGTTCGCCATTCGCCGCCAGGCGAGCGCGACCGTGGCCATCAACGAGATCGAGATCGGCCTGATGCTGGATGTGACCGGGTCAATGAGGCGCAACGGCAAGCTTCGCGCCCTGCAGCGCGCAACCAAGGATCTGATCGACGCCGTTGTTCCCGAAGGCCCGAACGCCGGAAAAGTCCGGATCGCGCTTGCGCCTTACTCGGAGCAGGTGAATGTCGGGCGGTTCGCCCCGCTGGTCAGCGATGCGCGCAACCCAAACGGCTGTGTCGTCGAGCGGAACGGTGGTGCTGTAAACTCCGACGATCCGCCCACTGGCGCGAGCAAGTTCCATGTGCTCACCGGCGCCGAGCAGCGCGAATACCGCCGGGGCCTGTGCCCGGACGCCGAAATCCTCCCGCTCACCAGCGACAAGGATCAACTGCGCCGCACGGTGGACCGTTACCGGGCGAATGGCTGGACCGCCGGTCATCTGGGCATCCAGTGGGCGTGGAACCTCGTCTCGCCGAACTGGTCGGGCATATGGCCCGGCGCCAGCGCGCCCAAGCCCTACGGCCAGGCGAGGCTCACCAAGGCCGTGGTGCTGATGACGGACGGCGAATTCAACACCGCCTATACCGGCGACCCCGGCCGCGGCCCCATGACGGACGAATCCTACGACCACACGCGCGAGCTGTGCCGCAATATCAAGGATAGCGAAGTGGTCGTGTTCTCCGTCGCGTTCGATCTGCGTGAACAGCGCGCCGAAGACGTGCTAGCCGAATGCGCTTCGTCGGCGGATTTCTTTTACCGCGCGGAAAACGAAGAAGAACTGCGCCAGGCCTATCGCGACATCGCCATCAAGCTGACCCGGCTGCG
>QIGN01000115.1 GCA_003228955.1 Hyphomicrobiales bacterium | reverse complement strand
CCGGTTGTAGAAAAACTGGTGCACATGGCCCGAGAACACCGCCTCCACATTGTGGCGCGCGAGCAGGGCAAGCAGCCAGGAGCGGCCCGGCTCGCCGTAATTGTCATAGTGGGAGGGCTCGCACGCGGTGTCGATGAAGGGCGGGTAATGGGAGAACAGGAGCGTCCGTCCCTTGGCGTTATCCGCCAGATCCTTTTCGAACCAATTGCGCTGGCGCTCCTCATGGACGTTGCCGGCATTGACAAGTGACGCGTTCACGACAACGAAATGCACGCCGCCATGGTCGAAACTGTAGTGGCCGGGGCCGAAATATTTCTCGTAAATTTCGACGCTGCGCTGATCGACCGGCGCCGCCGGGGTCGCGGGCATGGGCTTGTCGCCCACATCGTGATTGCCCGGCACAAAGCGAAGCCCCCTGGCGACCGGCTCAAGGATCGACAGGGCTTCGACCGCCGCCGGGCCGTAGCTGGGCAGGTTTGGCACCGGATGCACCATGTCGCCGAGATGGATGGTGAAATCGGGGGCGTGCCCGGCAATCGCCGCGACCGCGTGGCGGGCGCGCCCATTGGCCAGATCATTGACCGGAAAAGGGGAGGACTGGTCACCGCCCGGCGGGCGGATATGCGTATCGGTGATAATCGCGAAAGTGAACAGGAGGGGACCGGCCATGTTGGTTGACATATCAGGCATGTTGAAATGAAGTTCCTCTTCCCGTCAGGGCAAATGCCGTTTTACGCCGGGCGAAATTCCATCCGGCATTTCTCCTATAACGGGTCCACCCTTTCAAGCTTGTAGCTTCCCTCCTCTACATAACGCGTGGTCGCCAGATCAACTTGAAAAACAGGGTCGCTCAGGACCTGGCAGAGAAACGCCAGATTGGACGATACACCTTCAATCCAAACCTCCTCCAGAGCGCCCAGCATCCGCTTGATGGCCTGTTCCCGGGTTTTTCCACGCACAATGATCTTGGCTATCATCGGATCGTAATATGGCGTGATGCGATCTCCATTGCGAAGACCGGTATCGACGCGAACATCGCCATCTTCCCGGGGAAGCTCAAAACGCGTCAACTCTCCCGGCGAGGGCAGGAAGTTCTTCTCCGGCCGCTCCGCATAGAGGCGGCATTCGATGGCGTGGCCGGAAGCTGAAATTGCGTTCTGTTCGGGCGGTGCGAAATTTCCCGACGCGAGGGCAATCTGGGCGCCCACCAGATCGGCTCCGGTGATCATTTCCGTTACCGCATGCTCGACCTGAATGCGCGTGTTCATCTCCAGGAAATAGAAGGCCTGTCCGTCCCGGTCATAGATGAATTCGACAGTGCCGGCGCCGCGATAATTCTGGTGCCGGACCAGCCCCAGGGCGGCGTCGCACATGGCCTTGCGTATTCTGGCGGGAAGCTGAGGGGCAGGCGCCTCCTCGATAACTTTCTGAAAGCGGCGCTGCACGGAACAGTCGCGATCAAGATAGTGCACGCCCCCGCCGTCACCGAAGCCGAAGACCTGAACCTCGATATGGCGGGCGCGGGGGATAAAACGCTCCAGATAGACCGTGCCGTCGCCAAAGCTGCGGATCGCCAGGTTCTGAGTGGTTTCCACCTGGGTCTGCAAATCGTTTGCGCGCTCTACGAGGCGCATGCCGATGCCGCCTCCGCCCGCCGCCGCCTTGACCAGAAGTGGATAGCCGATGGACTCCCCCGCCGCCGCCAGTGCGGCCGTATCGCCGGGAAAAAAGCGCGCGCTCCCCGGCAGCACCGGGATGCCGGCGGACCTGGCGATATCGCGGGCGCGCTGTTTGTCTCCCATGGCCTCGATGGTTTCGGGCCTCGGGCCGATCCAGGTGCGGCCCATGCGCTCCACCGCCTCGGCAAAATGCGCATTCTCCGCCAGAAAACCGTATCCCGGATGCACGGCGTCCGCTCCCGAGACGCGCAGCGCCATAAGCAGCGCGGCCTGGTTCAGATAGCTCCCGGCCACCTGCGCCGGGCCGATCTCAAGGCTATGGCTGGCTTCGGCCACATGCAGCGCGCCGGCATCGGCTTCCGAATACACCGCCACCGTTTTGAGGTTCATCGCGCGGCAGGCGCGGATGATCCGGCAGGCGATTTCGCCCCGGTTGGCGATAAAGACTTTGGCGATGCTCATGCCCGGACTCTCATGGCGCAACGCCCGCCTTGGCGCGGGGCCCAAGGCCGATCTTCAGGCGCTGTTCGGCGAGCGCGATATAGTCGCACAGTATGGGCCGCGTTTCGCGCGGATCGATGACCTCCTCCACGCCCAGCGCCTCGGCGGTGCGGAAGGGCGAGGCGTAAGCGCGCAGCTCGTCCTCCAGCTCCTTCTCCCGCGCTTTCGGGTCACTGGCGGCTGCGATGTCGCGGCGGAAGGCGGCCGCAACACCGCCCTCGACCGGCAGCGAACCCCATTCGCCGCTGGGCCAGGCGAGTTTCAGATCGATGTCGTTCTTGTTGCAGGTCGCCATGCCGGCCATGCCGTAGCATTTGCGAATGACCAGCGTCAGCGTCGGGACCTTCAACTGCCCGGCCACATAGACGACGCGCATTCCCTCGCGCAGCGTCCCTTCCTGTTCCGCCTTCAGGCCCACCATAA
>QIGN01000014.1 GCA_003228955.1 Hyphomicrobiales bacterium | reverse complement strand
AAGGCCGAACGGCCGCCGCGCCCTATGGCGCGCGCCCGCGCAGGCCCGCGAAGCGGATTAGCCGTGAGCGAAAAAATCTCCACCCGGCGCAGCCGAGGCAAGGCCGAACGGCCGCCGCGCCCTATGGCGCGCGCCCGCGCAGGCCCGCTGAAAGCGGAATAGCCGTGAGCGAAAAAACTCCCACCCGCGAAAAAAACTCCGCGCTATTCCGCCGCTTCAGCGCGGTGATCTATCACCTGGCCGCGCGCGGGATAGTCATGCTCCAGCACGATGTTGAGACCGGCGAGGATATCGGCGAAGCCTGGCCGGGCAAACGGCATGGTCTGGATGGAACTCCAGTAGAGCGTGTTGTCGGGACGCACGAAAAATATTCCCGGCTCGATGAACAGCGGCGGCTCCTCGACGCCGATGGAGGTCTTGCCCTTGCTGGTCGATATGAACAGGCCCCACTTGCGTGCTTCGTCGAGGGAAAGGCCGTAACCGATAGGGAGGGTCCCTATTTTCCATTCTTCCCTGGTTTTGTCGGCGCGGTCCTGCCCGTCGCTCGAAATGGCGACCGCGGTGACGCCCTTGTCGGCGAACTTGCCGAGCTTGGCGTCGAGGTCTCCCAGATAGCGCGCGCAGATAGGGCAGTGATAGCCGCGGTAGAAAACGATCATGGTGAAGTTTTCAGGAGACTGCTCTCCAAGCGTCCATGTGCCGCCACCAACGGTCGGCACGCTCAACTCGGGCACGCTCTGGCGCGGGAAAAGGGTGGTGTGGGCGTTCATGCGGGACTCCTGTTGCCTGGGTAATGAACCATAGCATATGGATGGCGCCGCTACTGTGCCGTTTGGGCGTCGGCCGCGGCGGCTGACTTCTGCACTGCTTTTTGCACCTTTTCGAAGGCCCGCACCTCGATCTGGCGGATGCGTTCGCGGCTGACATCGAATTCATGCGAGAGGTCTTCCAGCGTGATCGGGTCATCGCTCAGGCGCCGCGCGGTGAAGATGCGCTTTTCGCGCTCGTTCAGGGCGTTCATGGCGGATTTGAGGAACTCGCGGCGGCGCTCCAGTTCCTGGTTTTCGCCGAGCGAGGTTTCCTGGTCGGTAGTATCGTCCACCAGCCAGTCCATCCACTCCCCGCCCTCGCTATCCGAGCGCACCGGCGCGTTCAGCGAGCTGTCGCCCGAAAGACGCCGGTTCATGGACACCACGTCCTCTTCGGAAACACCGAGCCGGGTGGAAATTTTCTTCACATTGTCCGGGTGCAGATCGCCCTCTTCGAACGCTTTGAGCTGGCCCTTGATCTTGCGCAGATTGAAGAACAGCTTTTTCTGGCTCGCCGTGGTGCCCATTTTCACAAGGCTCCATGAGCGCAGGATATATTCCTGGATGGAGGCGCGGATCCACCACATGGCATAGGTGGCGAGACGGAAGCCCTTGTCGGGCTCAAAGCGCTTGACCGCCTGCATCAGCCCGACATTGCCTTCGGAAATCACTTCGCCGATGGGCAGGCCGTAACCGCGATAGCCCATGGCGATACGCCCCACCAGGCGCAGATGCGAGGTGACCAGCTTGTGGGCGGCGTCGCGGTCGTCATGCTCGCGCCAGCGCTTGGCGAGCATATATTCCTCGTCGCGCTCCAGCATCGGGAACTTGCGGATTTCGTCGAGGTAGCGGGACAGTCCGCCCTGTCCGCTGACAGTGGGAAGTGTATTCGTCGCCATTTGGGTGAATTCTCCAGGGAATTTTTACAGCCATCTTCACGCCACTCGCCCCCCGGCACGTAGACAATATAGTACGCCAAGAGTTAAAAAACACCCACCCGCGAAGTTTTTTCAGATTTCTGACAGGGATTTGAGCACCCGTGAGATGTCTTCCGGAAGGGCGCTTTCAAAACGCATGACCTGTTTGTCCCTGGGGTGCGCGAAGCCGAGCAGGCAGGCGTGGAGCGCCTGGCGGGAAAATCCTTCAATCCGCTCACGGGCGCGGTCCGGGAGAAGCAGCGCTTTCGTGCGGAAGCCTGTCCCATACAGCGGGTCACCGATCAGCGGGTGGCCGACATGCGCCATATGCACCCGTATCTGGTGCGTGCGCCCGGTCTCAAGCCGGCATTTCACCCGCGTTGCCACCGGGTCATCCGCCGGGCCGAAGGACTCCAGCACCTCATAATGGGTGATGGCCTGCTTGCCGCCGGCAGCCAGCACGCCCATTTTCTGGCGCTGTTGCGGCTTGCGCCCCAGTTCTGTGTCGATGGTGCCCTTGGGCGGGTGAGGCACGCCCCACACAAGCGCTTCATAGCTGCGCACCAGCGCGCCGGTGCGTCCGTGATCGGCGAATTGCCGGGCCAAAGCGCGGTGGGCGCGGTCGGACTTGGCGACGACCATCAGCCCGCTGGTATCCTTGTCGATCCGGTGGACGATGCCGGGGCGTTTGACGCCGCCGACACCGGACAGGCTGTCACCGCAATGATGTATCAGCGCATTCACCAGCGTGCCGGACCAGTTGCCGGCCGCCGGATGCACAACCAGCCCCGCCGGCTTGTCGATGACGATCAGCCAGTCATCCTCAAAAACCACATTGAGCGGGATATTCTCGCCCTTCGGGATGGCGGGCAGCGCCGCCGGGACGGTGATGCAATAGG
>QIGN01000083.1 GCA_003228955.1 Hyphomicrobiales bacterium | reverse complement strand
TCGCCGCCCATTTTGCCTTGCAGGGCGGCATAGACCATCTGGTGCTGGGCGATACGGGGCTTGCCGACAAATTGCGCCGAGACAATCTCGGCCTGCCAATGGTCATTGTCTCCAGCCAGATCGGTCAGAGTGATCTCGGCGTCCGGGAAGGCCGTGCCAAGCAAATCCTGCAGGGTTTCACGGGTCATCGCCATCGGTTTTAGGCCGGTTCAGGCTCGCCGCCGGGCGCGGCGCTACCGCCTTTGTCCTTGCGGCGTTTGCCGATGACCGGAACGGCCGAGCCGGTGCCGTTTGTCTCATCCGGTTCGTCCGGGCGGGTTGGCTGTTTGCCATCAATCAGACCTTGAATCTCGTCACCCGTCAGGGTCTCGTATTCGAGTAAGGCCTCGGCCACCGCAGACCATTCCTTGCGTTGTTTGGTCATCACGACGCGGGCATCATCCATGCCGGTCTGGATCAGAGCGCGGACTTCTTCTTCGATCTTCCGGGAGGTTTCCTCGGAAATTGAAGTGCTTTGCATCAATTGCTGGCCGAGGAAGACCTGGCCCTGATCATTGGCGTAATCAACCGGGCCAACCGTATCGGAAAAGCCCCAACGGGTGACCATGGCGCGGGCCAGGCTGGTGGCCTGCTGAATATCCGAGGCGGCGCCAGCGGTGACATTCTCAAGCCCGAATTTTTCCTCTTCGGCGATGCGCCCACCCATGATGATGGCGAGACGCGAGGTCATTTCAATCCGTGACATTGACAGCTTGTCGTCTTCTGGAAGCTGCATCACCATGCCCAGCGCACGCCCGCGCGGAATGATTGTGGCCTTGTGGATCGGGTCGGCATGCGGGACATACATCGCAACGATGGCATGGCCAGCCTCGTGCCAGGCGGTCAGTTCTTTTTCTTTCTGAGACATCACCATGGAGCGGCGTTCCGGCCCCATCATCACCTTGTCCTTGGCGTCTTCAAACTCCTGCATCGAAACCACGCGCTTGCCGCGCCGGGCTGCGAGCAGAGCCGCCTCATTGACCAGATTGGCCAGATCAGCGCCGGAAAAGCCGGGTGTGCCGCGCGCGATGATTTTCGGTTTCACATCCTTGGACAGAGGCACATTGCGCATGTGGACCTTGAGGATTTTTTCACGGCCCAGAACATCCGGATTACCCACCGTGACCTGACGGTCGAAGCGGCCGGGACGCAGCAAAGCCGGATCGAGAACATCCGGGCGATTGGTCGCGGCGATGATGATGATGCCTTCATTGGCTTCAAATCCATCCATTTCGACCAGTAGCTGGTTCAGGGTCTGCTCGCGCTCATCATTGCCGCCGCCAAGGCCAGCGCCGCGTGAGCGACCAACCGCATCAATCTCGTCAATGAAGATGATGCAAGGGGCATTGCGCTTGGCCTGCTCGAACATGTCGCGCACACGCGAAGCACCGACGCCGACAAACATTTCAACGAAATCGGAGCCTGAAATAGTGAAGAATGGCACGCCAGCTTCGCCGGCAATGGCGCGCGCCAGCAGGGTCTTGCCGGTTCCGGGCGGGCCGACGAGCAGTGCGCCTTTGGGGATTTTGCCGCCGAGGCGCTGGAATTTCGATGGGTCTTTGAGGAAATCGACGACCTCTTCGAGCTCTTCCTTGGCCTCATCGACGCCGGCAACATCATCAAATGTCACCCGGCCCTGTTTTTCGGTGAGCAGACGGGCGCGCGATTTGCCGAAGCTCATGGCGCCGCGACCACCGCCGCCGCCCTGCATCTGGCGCATGAAGAAAAGCAGGATGCCGAGGATCAGCAGGATTGGCAGGATGCTCATCAACAGATCGCCCATATTGAACCCGGTTTCAGGGTCGTCAGTCACGGAGGTTACGCCATATTCGATCAACCGGTCTCTTGCCGAGCCCAGATCCTGGCTCTTCTGGGCGTAGAAGCGGATATTATTGGTGGTCAGGCCGGTGATCTTTGTTGGCGTGATGACGACTTCGCTGATCTCGCCGCGCTCGGCCATCGCATAGACTTGCGAAATATCATACTTGGTCGCCCCGGCTTGCGCAGGATTGCTTTGCATGACGGCGAGGAGGCCGATGAGGAGAGCTGCGATAAGGCCCCAAATAGCGAGATTGCGCATGTTCATGGATGTGTCCAGACGTTCCAACTTGAGTTTCACCCTTGATATAGGGGATAGGTTTCCCGAAAACGACTCAAAACCTGAAAATCTATGAGCCGGGCTTCAGGTCATGAGGTCATGACCTGGCGGGTACTGCCAAACTAACCCGGCTTGAGCGGGCACAGAAGACCTGCATTTACCCGCGACTATTATCAAACTATTGTATTTTTCCTGCTTCACAGGCCGCAATGTTGAAACACCGCGGAGCCCATGTGAGGCCGTCACGAAAGCACCAAGGCATGATTGGGTTGTAAATGGATTGGGAAAACCTGAAAACGTTCATACTGGTGTCCGACGCAAAAAGCCTGTCGGAAGCTGCGCGCAGTCTGAATGTCTCTCAGCCGACCTTGAGGCGGCGTATCTCCGAGCTTGAGAACGAGTTGGGGGTGGAACTGCTGGTCAGAACGACCGCCGGGTTCGAGCTTACAAAAGGCGGCATGAAAGTTCGTCAATTTGGTCTGGCGATGAAAGAAAAGG
>QIGN01000086.1 GCA_003228955.1 Hyphomicrobiales bacterium | reverse complement strand
GCTTTCACGAACTTCTTGATGACCCGGTCGCGCTTGAGCCGGGAGATATAGTCGATGAACAGCTTGCCGTTCAGATGGTCTATTTCATGCTGGACCACGGTCGCCAGAACGTCCTCGCATTCGCGCGTCCGCTGCTTTCCCTCCCGGTCGATATAGCGCACGGTGACATGCGCGGGGCGCTCGAGTTCGGCGTAGAATTCGGGAATCGACAGGCAGCCTTCTTCATGGACACGCAACTCCTCGCCGGTTGAGAGGATTTCCGGGTTGATCATGGCCATGGGTTCGCGCGCCACTTCGCCGCCCTCTTCTTCCGCATTGCGGTATTTCACATCCATGACGATAAGCCGGCGCGGTATGGCGAGCTGCACCGCCGCCAGTCCAACCCCCGGTGCGTCATACATGGTCTCCAGCATGTCGTCGATCAGCGCGCGCAACTCATCGTCCACGCGTTCAACAGGCGCGCTTGCGCGGCGCAGCAACGGGTCCGGCAGGGTGATGATTTCTCGTTTTGCCATACTGGAGTTGAGATAAGCGCTGGCCGGGTCCGGGTCAACGCTCGCGTCATGGACCCCAGCTTGCGCAGGGGTTTCAGCCTTCGAAAAAAATAAACGAAATTCCTGCGGATGCAGGAATCCTTGAGGCCAGAATGACGGCACATATGTTCCTGTTTTGATCCAAATCTCCCGCGAATCGCGCTATAGCTTTGCCCATGAATGAAAGTGCCATCCGTGTGGGCGACATCGCGCTCGACCCCATGTATCTCCTGCTGGGCATCGCCGGGTTTGCCGCGCTGGTGCTGCTGGCGCTGCTGATTGTCGTCATTGTCAATTCGTCGAAGCGCGGCGATGAACGCAGCGAGCGCGCGGCGCAATCCTCCCATCTCGACGCGGAACTGGCCGAGTTGAAGGGGCGTTTGCAGACGGTCGCGGAGATTTCCGTCTCGCGGCAATCGGAACTGACGCGGTCCATCAACCAGCGGCTCGACAGCGTCACACACCGGTTGGGGCATAATCTCAATGAGAGCGCACAACGGACCACCGAGAGCCTGTCGAAGCTGAACGAGCGGCTCGCTGTCATCGACACGGCGCAGAAGAACATCACCGAGCTGTCTTCGAACATCGTCGGCCTGCAGGACATCCTCGCCAACAAGCAGCAGCGCGGCGCCTTCGGCCAGGGGCGCATGGAAGCAATCATTGAGGACGGTCTGCCGCGCGGCGCCTATACCTTCCAGGCGACCCTTTCCAACAAGATGCGTCCCGACTGCATCATCCACCTGCCCAACGCGCCGGACCTGGTAATCGACGCAAAATTCCCCTTGGAAGGTTTCGAGGCGGTGCGCGAAGCGCGCAGCGAGAGCGACAAGAAGCAGGCCGCCGCGCGGGTCCGCCAGGATGTGGGCGTGCATGTCACGGCCATCGCGGAGCGTTATCTTATTGCCGGCGAGACCCAGGACACGGCGCTGATGTTCGTGCCTTCTGAATCCCTCTATGCGGATTTGCATGAGAGCTTCCCCGACATTATCCAGAAAGCGGCGCGCGCGCGCATCGTCATCGTCTCGCCCAACATGCTGATGCTCGCGGTGCAGACCATGCAGGCGATAATGAAGGACGTGAAAATGCGCGAGCAGGCCGGGCTCATCCAGAAAGAGGTCACCTATCTCATGGACGACGTCCACCGCCTGCGCGACCGCGTTCTCAAGCTGCAACAGCATTTTGGCCAGGCGAACAAGGATATCGAGCTGGTACTGACCTCATCGGAGAAAATCACTTCTCGCGGCCGCAAGATCGAGACCCTCGATTTCGACGAAGAGACCAAGGCGCAGGAGCAGGCGAAGATGCCGGCCAGCGCGCGCAAGAAGAAAAAGGTTACCGCCAAGCCCACGGGCAATGGCAAGCGCCCCGGTTTGATCGCGGGGGAGTAGGAGGCCTATCCCCCCTCCATCAACTCATTGATCTCGCCAAATCCCGGCGCACGCCCAAGCGCCGCGAAGCTGCCCCCTTGCGCCATCTCGCGCGCCGCGTCCAGAAACCCGCCGATGCTCGCGCGCGCCAGAGCGCCGCCAACGCTGATGCGTTTTCCGCCCGCCTCCGCGATTTCAGCGGCGGTGAGGTTTGCGGTAGCCAGCACATTGACCGGCTTAGACAGCGCCGTGCAAACCTGTTTGACCTCAGCCGCCGTTTTCAGCCCCGGCGCATAGAGCACATCGGCGCCGGCCTTCTCGAAGGCCTGAAGCCGCTTTATCGTATCTTCCAGGTCATCGCGGCCCCGGATCAGGTTTTCCGCCCGCGCCGTGAGCATGAAGGGAACAGGAAGGCCGCGCGCCACTTCCACCGCCGCCGCAACGCGCTCTACCGCGTGATCGAAGCCGTAAATCTGCCCGCCGGGATGTCCCGAAAAATCCTCAATCGAGCAGCCCGAAGCCCCGGCCGCGCTGGCGAGGCGGATGGTCTCCGCCGCCTCGGCGGGATCGTCCGAATAGCAGTTTTCGAGATCGGCGGAGACGGGCAGCGGCGTCGCCTCGACAAGATCGCGGATATGAACGAGATGTTCTTCCCGCGTCACGGCCCCGTCGCTCCGACCAAATGTAAAGGCCAGCCCGGAGCTTGTCGTCGCCAGCGCTTGAAAACCGAGTCCGGCCAGAACCCGCGCCGAGCCCGCGTCCCATGGATTGGGGATGATGAAGGCTTCGCCGCGCTCATGCAGCGCCGCGAAGGCTTCGCCGC
>QIGN01000123.1 GCA_003228955.1 Hyphomicrobiales bacterium | reverse complement strand
CGCCTCCCTCCCCTGTCATTGTCCGACTTGATCGGACAATCCAGTATCCGCCAGTCGTGCTTTAAGCCGCAAAGTCAGAGGATACTGGTTCCTCCGGTCAAGCCGGAGGATGACAATATGGGCGGTAATGACGACAGCGAAGAACCATGACCAAGGAATGGAGGTTGCTAAAATGAGGGGAAGCGCTTGCTATCCACCCCCCGCCTTCCGCGCGACGCGGGCGTCGAACTTGGCGACGTTGACGACGACGCGGGCGTGTGTCCCCGACCCGATTTCCTCGGCCTCGTCCCGCGCGCGCACCTTGAGTTCCAGATGCCTGCCATCGACCTTCACCAGCTCCGCTGTCGCCGTCACCTTCATGCCGACGGGCGTTGCGGCGATATGGGAGACGTCCAGATGGGTTCCCAGAGACTGGCAGCCTTGGGGCAGATGTTCCTCGATGGCGGCAAGCGCGGCGGCTTCGATCAGATTGATCATCACCGGCGTCGCAAGAACGCCGACCTTGCCGCTGCCGACGCTCATCGCGGTGTGCTGCGGGCCGACGGTCATCCCGGCCGTGCCGGTCAGGCCGGGTTTGAGGCTGGACACCACGGCGCGCCTCACGCCTTCGCCAGTTTGTTTTCAACAAGCTGCGCCCAGAACGCGACGCCGTAGGGGATCGCGTCATCGTTGAAATCGTAGCCCGGGTTATGGACCTGAGCGCTGTCCTCGCCATTGCCGATCCGGATATAGGCGCCGGGCGCATGTTCGAGCATGAAGGAGAAATCATCCGAGCCCATGATCTTGTCCAGGTTCGGGTTCACGCGGTCCTCGCCAACGATCTCGCTCGCGCACCCAGCGGCAAATCCGGTCTGCTCAGTATCGTTGACGAGGGGCGCGAACACGGTCCGGAAATCAAGTTCCGCCTTTGCGCCGAGGCCCGCGGCCACGCCCTCGACCGTCCGGCGCAGGGTCTCCTCCATCCTGCTCATGATATTGCCGGAAAAGGCCCGCGCCGTTCCCATCAGACGCGCCTCCTCGGGAATGACGTTATAGGCATCTCCGCCATGCATCTGGGTGATGGAGAGGACGGCGGCGTCCCGCGCACCCAAATTGCGCGAAACGATGGTCTGGCTGGCGGTGATGATATGGGCCGCGACGACAACCGGATCAACGCCGCTTTCGGGACGCGCGCCATGGGCGCCGACGCCGGTAATCTTGATATCGAACAGCGCGCCTCCGGCCATCATGGGGCCCGGACGCATGGCGAATTCGCCTACGGCCATCCCGGGGTGATTGTGCATCCCGAAAACCGTGTCGCAGGGAAAGCGCTCGAACAGCCCGTCCCTGAGCATCGCCTTTGCGCCGCCCAGGCCCTCTTCGGCGGGCTGAAAGATGAAATGGACGCAGCCTTCGAAATTTTTCGTCTCCGCCAGATAACGCGCCGCGCCGAGCAGCATTGCCGTGTGGCCGTCATGACCGCAGGCGTGCATCCTGCCGTCATATTTCGAGCGATGTTCAAAACTGCTGGCCTCGCTCATCGGCAAGGCGTCCATGTCGGCCCGCAGGCCGATGGAGCGCGGCGCGTTGCCGATGCGAAGCGTGCCGACGACGCCCGTATTGCCCAGCCCGCGATGCACTTCCAGCCCCCAGGATTTCAGTTTCTCGGCAACAATTTCGCTGGTCCGCGCTTCTTCCATTCCGAGTTCCGGGTGGGCATGGAAATCCCTGCGGATTTCCCTCAGCTCATCATGGTATTCACGCACGTGATCGAGTATGGACATCGGCTTTTGTGCTTTCGTAATTGTCAGGAACCGTGCGCCCAGTCCCAATACAGCTCGCGCGCGCGGGCATAGAGCGGGCCGGGCTGGAGGTCGCGGGTTTCGATACGCGTCACCGGCATCGCCTTGAAATAATTGCCGCTGGCGAAGATTTCATCCGCCGCCTCGAACTCCTCGAAGGTGAGCGACCTTTGGTGCACCTGGACGCCGGCCCCTTCGAGCAGCGCGATGATGCGCTGGCGGGTGACGCCATTGAGAAACGTGCCGTTGGGCGCGGGCGTGTGCACTTCGCCGTCCTTGGCCATAAAAATATTTGCCGTCGCCAGTTCCGCCACATGGCCCACCGGGTCCAGCACCAGCGCATTGTCGAAGCCTTTTTGCGCGGCCTCGGCGAGCGCCCGCGCCGAATTGGGGTAGAGGCAGGAAGCCTTTGCGTTGACCGTCGCCATGTCGATGGCCGGGCGGCGATAGCTGGATTTCATCACCGAAAAACCCGCCGGCTCCGGCATGGGCAACGCATAGATGCACATGCAGAACACCGTGCTGTCCGGGTTCGGCGGCACGGAAAACCGCCCGCCATCCCGCGCCCAGTACATGGGGCGGATATAGAGCGCGGCGCCGGCCTTGAATTTCGCCACGCCGTCGCGGGCGATCTCCACGATCTCTTGCGCTTCGCGCGTTGGCCTGAGGCCAAGGGCGCGGGCGGAATTGTTCACCCGTTCGCAGTGCGCCTCCAGATCGGGGGTGACGCCCTCAAAGGCGCGCGCCCCGTCGAAGACGGTCGAGCCGAGCCATGCGGCGTGGTCGCGGGGTCCAAGAAGCTGCGGGTTTCCCTCCTGCCACGCCCCATCGAAAAATGTCCAGGTCTGCGACCATTCGGTCATGGCTTGCTCCTCCTGCGCTGCCGGCGTGAGCCAAGGTAGCGCCGTCATGCGCGAGAGGCCAGCCAAGGATGGAGCGCAGGTTTTACGATGCGCGCATCGACGCGACGAGCGCGGCGACCTGTTCGGGCGGATTGCCCTTGATGCGCGCGTTGGGGCGCGTACCGCCCAGATAGGCGATAACGAGTAAAATCTCATCCGGCCGGGGGGCGTCGGGCACGGCGAGGGTCATGGTATCCATCGCGTCATAGTCCCAGCTGTCCTCCATGCCACCGAAAATAATGTCGATCCTTGCAGTTGCCCGGTATAAGGGCGGGGCCACCGCCCGCCAGTTGCCGCATGGGCAGCCCGACGCGGATATGGATCATCGCCGCGCCGTGTTCCAGATCTCCGGCGGAGCCGACGATCGCCGCCTTGCCATATCCGCGCGGCTTTATGTCTCCCAATGCATTCAGCGCCCGTTCAGCGAGAATTTCGCCGGCCGCGACCGAGATATCGGCCAGTTCGGAAAAATCGTCGATTGGCGGCTTGCCGGCGAAGGGATTGCGCATCACGCCGCAGGCGGCGGCGCGGCGCGTGGGTGAGGAGAGTTCACGCCCCCCCTCGATCAGGATGTCCTGTACGATCACGGATATCTGGCGCAACTTCATGGTTGTGTTCTCCCTTTGCATTATTCCTCGCGGCGGCGATGCTCATAGGCTCGAAGATGGGTCAGCGCGATCTCAAGCGCCGGCGCCGCGATGGCATGTTTGCGGGCACGTGCATCCATGTCTCCAAGAATGTGTTCCGCCT
>QIGN01000048.1 GCA_003228955.1 Hyphomicrobiales bacterium | reverse complement strand
AAAAGCTGGTGCCGCGAGGGAGAATTGAACTCCCGACCTCATCATTACCAATGATGCGCTCTACCACTGAGCTACCGCGGCGTTTGTACTTGCCGGGGACTAGCTTAAGCTGGCAAAGATCTGGACAAAGACTGCAATCATGGCTGACAAAATCCGAACTGCCGAGCGGGCGGCCCGTATGAAGGCCGCTTTGCGCGATAATCTCAAACGCCGCAAGGCTGCCGGGCGCAAACCGAAACCGGCGGAAAGCACCCTGCCGAAACCGGAGAAATAGCGCCAGCATTCAGTGTCGGGTCTATTTTGGTTCACGCCACATACCTTCCATTGGCGGTCCACCCTCGCCGCAATCGAACAGTTTTGTCCGCTCGAACCCGTGCGCGACGTAGAAGCCGTGATTGGCCGGATTGGAGTTTTCGAGATAGGCGGGCACCCGGTCCCGGTCACAGGCGGACAGGACAGGCGCGAGCAGGGCCTTGCCAAGGCCGGTGCCGCGCGCGGATTTGCGCACGCCAATCGTGAACAGATACATGTGCGGCTCTTTGGGGTGGTTCTCGGTCATGATCTTGCCTACTACGGCGGCGCGTTTCAGTGCGCCTTTGCTGGCATGGCGCAGGAGGCCAGCGGCCAGTCGCAGCCCGGCCAGGGCAGACAGGTCGGTATTGGTATCATGCGCCGCCCACATCGCTGCGCCATTATCACCGGCGAGATAGCACAGTCCGCGTCTGGCATAGATATCGCTGGCCAGAACCCGGAACGCCGACCGGATCGCACGGGGATTACCGAACACCCAGATATTGACCGGGTCTTCGGCAAAGGCTTCGGCGGTGATGTCGGCCAATTGACGCCAATCGCTGTGACTGGCTGGGTTAAGGGTGTCGGGAAATTGTATGTCAATCATTGCGGTGAGCCTTTTTGTATTTCAATGCAGCGACGAGTGAGGTAACACGCCCGATTGATGTCGGACAGCGGTGCCGCAAGGGAGCTTTATCATGCGTGATGGTGGGAAAATTTCGGCAGCGATTGATGTTCTGACCAATGTGTTGGAACGCCACCAGCCGGTGAAATCGGCGGCGCGCGACTGGGGACGCCGCGCGCGTTATGCCGGGTCGAAGGACCGCGCCTGGGTGTCGGGACTGGTGCTCGACGCCTTGCGCAAACGCAACTCGATTGGCCATGCGATGGGCGATGACAGCCCGCGCGGACTGGTGCTTGGCGCGCTGGCGCATGCCTGGAGCTGGGATATTCGCCGGATTGATGACGCGATGGACGAAGACCACGCGCCGTCGAAGCTGACGATGCAGGAACGTGAGCGGCTGGTGATGGCACCAGATGTGACCGCTGCGCCGCATGTCGCGGGGGATTTTCCTGAATGGCTGAGCCCGCATTTGAGCCGCGCCTTTGGCGAGCATGCGGTGGTCGAATGCCAGGCGATGGCGGTGCGCGCTGACGTTGATTTGCGGGTGAATACGCTGAAGGTTTCGGCTGAAAAAGCCGCTGCGCCGCTGCGTTCGGTTCAGGCTGAACCGTCGCGGCTGTTGCACAATGCGTTTCATATCCCGGCGCGCGATCCATCGCAGCGTGAGGCCTCGCTGGAAAGCATTCCGGCCTATTCCAAGGGCTGGGTCGAGGTGCAGGATGCTGGCAGCCAAATCGCAGCGGCGGCGGCGAATGCCAAGCCGGGTGAGCAGGTGCTCGACTATTGCGCGGGCGGCGGCGGCAAGACATTGGCGCTGGCGGCGATGATGGGCGGCAAGGGGCAGGTATTTGCGTATGATATTGACGGGCGGCGGCTGTCGGCGCTGATCCCGCGGCTGAAACGATCCGGCGCGCATAATGTGCAATTGGCGCATCCATCTGAGCCTGAAGCGCTGGAGGCGCTGCGCGGGGCGATGGATCTGGTTTTCGTCGATGCGCCGTGTACCGGGACCGGGACGTGGCGGCGTCGCCCGGATGCGAAATGGCGGGTCAAACCACGCCAGCTTGAGGCCCGCATGAGCCAGCAGGACGAGGTGCTGGCGGGCGCAGCAGCGTTCGTGAAACCGGGCGGGCGGATGCTGTATGCGACCTGTAGTTTCCTCGCCGAAGAAGACGAGGACCGGGTGAACGCGTTTCTGGCGGCGAATGCGGGCTGGAAGCAGGAAGATGCGGCGCAACATGCCGGCGCGAGCGGTGCTTTGACCGATGAGGGCACCACCATCGTGCAGGCCGGACGCGGGCCTGATGGCAGTGTGCGTTTGACGCCGCGAAGTGCTGGCACGGATGGGTTTTTCTTCGCGGTTTTGCGGAAAGTAGAATAGCGCCCATCCCCAAGTTCCCGGCGATGCCCGCGAAGGCGGGTATCCATCGCCAGAAACTGGCCCAGCAAACGGCAAGCGGCGTTTGGGCCTGAAAGCCCGGGCATAACCAAACCTGTTCTTTGTGGTAGGTTTGGGTGATGGATACCAGCCTTCGCTGGCATCGGCGGAGGGCGGGCGGGTATTGGTGGATTATGGGCAGGCTCCATGTGCTGTGCCCAGCCGTCATGGGCCCCTGCCTGCGCAGGGGATACGGACTTGATGCACGGGTTACAGACGCCGAATGCGCGGCGGCGTTTGCGGGGCGGGGCCGAGGGGCGGCGGGCGGGCGCGCCCGGCGGTGAAGATCGCCTGCGCCATGGCGTGATAGATTGCCGAGGGCTGCGTGCCATAGCGGCGCGGGACGCCGATCTGTCCGGCACCGGGCGGCATGAGCGGGCCGGGGCGACGCCGGGCCAGAGACCAGGCCAGCCGCCGGGCGCGGGCCTCTGGCGCATCGAGCAGGGTTTTGAGCGCTGCCAGACGGGCCAGAAGGGGGGCGGTGGGGACGGGCTCGGAAGGCTTGGCTACAAGCGCCGTCCCGGCAAGCATGGCACTACGCCATCCATCATCGCCGCCAACCAGTTAGAGCAGAAGTTTGATGTGAGCACCCCTGATC
>QIGN01000054.1 GCA_003228955.1 Hyphomicrobiales bacterium | reverse complement strand
CTCCATCCCGCATCGGCCGTTTTTTCTCGTTATCCCAGTCACCCATTATCGTCACCCCGGTGAAAACCGGGGTCCAGAAAACAGCCTCTGCGATATTTCTTTACGGCAGAAACTGGATTCTATGCGTTCGCCGGAATGACGGATGGTGGGAATTGATAAAAGCTCACCGCCTCCTGGCATTTTCTGCACGTCAAATAACGGGAAGGACCGGCCCACGGTTTCCCGAAGGCCGGCCCATAAACATGCCAGTTTGCCTGTAAGCCGGGTTCTGTCCCCGCGCGGTCATGCAAGACCAACGCGATGGATGACCATTCATCTGGGACGCATCTTGCGATACGCCTCGTGCGACCAACCCGGATGATCAAGCCTGGAAACGGGCCTGGGCTGATGAGCCCGCGTCATCCCTATTCGGTCTTGCTCCCGGTGGGGTTTGCCGTGCCGCGCCTGTTGCCAGCCGCGCGGTGCGCTCTTACCGCACCCTTTCACCCTTACCCCGGATCAAGTCCGGGGCGGTTTGCTTTCTGTGGCACTTTCCCTGGGGTCGCCCCCGCCGGACGTTATCCGGCACCGTGCTTCCATGGAGCCCGGACTTTCCTCCCCGCGCCGAGGTACGAAAAACAAGTTCCGCAACGCAGAGCGGCCATCCAGCCAACTGGCATGTCTAGAATAAGGGGATTGGGGGCCCTTGCGTCAAGTATCTGACGGCAGGGTGAATGGGGTCAGGAAGGAAGAATTCCTCCAATTTCTTTCAGGCCGGCTTCAATCGCCCCGCTCGGATAACCGGCAAAACCGAGCAACAGCCCTTGTCTTTTTGCAGTTCCGAGATAAAAGCCGCTGACCGCCCGCGCCAGCACGCCGCGCGCGGCAAGGGCTTTCACGGCCTCGACATCGCTCCAGCCTTCGGGCAGCCCGGCGATCAGCTGCATGCCCCCGGCGGGCTTCTCAACCCCGAGCTGGCCATCCAGCAGACCTGACAGACCCTCCGCCAGCACGCGCTGGCGCTGCTCGTAAAGCGTGCACATGCGCCGCACATGGGCGCGCAGATGCCCCTCTTCGATGAACGCCGCCAGCGCCAGCTGGATGGCCGCCGGGACGATCTGACCCGTATTGCGCTGCATCCGCGTGAGAGGATCAACCAGCGCGCTCGGCACCACCGTATAGCCTACGCGCAGCCCGGGCTGGAGAATTTTGGAGAAGGTGCCGACATAGAGAACGCGCCCCTCGGGGTCGAGCCCTTGCAGGGACGCGACCGGGCGGCCCTGAAACTGGAATTCGCTGTCATAGTCGTCTTCGATGACATAAGCGCCATGGCGCTCGGCCACGTCCAGCAGTTCCAGCCGCCGGGCGAGCGGCATCAGTCTTCCGGTGGGGTATTGATGGGACGGCGTAACATAAATGGCGCGCGGGCGCGGATGTTTTCCATTCGGGTTGAGGCCATGGGCGTCAACGCGCACCGGGACCAGTTCCGCGCCCGCCCCAAGAAACGCCGCGCGCGCCCCCAGATACCCCGGCTCCTCGATCCAGACCTTCTCGCCCGCATCAACAAGGGCGCGGGCGAGAAGGTCCAGTGCGGCCTGGGCCGTTGACGTGACGATGATCTGTTCGGGTCCGGCCTGGATGCCCCGCATCTCGCGCAAATGCGCGCACAGGACCTCCCGCAGACGCGGGTGGCCCGCGGTCCATCCATAGGCCAGAGCTTCGGGTTGCAGGCGCTGGGTCTCGCGTCTCAGGAGGCGCGCCCATATTGTGGCCGGGAAGGCGCCGGTATCGGGAATACCGGGCATGAACGGCTTTGGCGTTTCTCCCCCGTCACTCGTGCGGATGACGCTGGCAAGACGTTTCCCGGTTGCCGACAGAGAGTAGGCAGGGCGCTTGCCTGAAGAGCGCTTACGCGCGGCTCTCGTCAATCCGGCGGAGAGTTGCCCGGAAACGAGCGTCCCCGATCCCCGCCGCGCTTCAAGGAACCCTTCAGCGCTCAGTTGCTCAACCGCCGCCAGCACCGTGTTGCGCGCGACCCCAAGCTGCGCCGCCATGGCCCGGCTGGAGGGAACCCGCGTGCCCGCCGGCAGCCGCCCGTCAAGGATCGCGCCGCGCAACTGCTCATAGAGCTGCCGGTAAAGCGATACGGGCGCGGCGCGCTCAAGATCGACAACGCCTGAAAATACATCCAGCAAAGTGGACCCTTCATTTTCTATAGAATGGCTCTTTTAATGGAGCCTTTTAATGGACTATCGATGCACAGGCAATGTCATATTCAAGAAAGTCTCTGGTCCCATGGACAGCTATGCGAAATCGAAACTGAACAAGGTGCGCAAGAGCGACCGCGCCGCCTATGACAAGGATACCGTCCACGCCATCCTCGACGAGGCGTTCCTCGCCCATGTGGGCTTTACCGACAATCCCGGCGGCGGCCGCGAATGGCCCATGGTCATCCCGATGATATACGGGCGCATCGGCGAGACGTTGTATCTGCACGGCGCCAAGGCGGCGCGCTTCGCCAAGACGCTGGGCAGGGGCGTGCCGGTTTGCATTACCGTTACGCTGGTGGATGCGCTGGTGCTGGCGCGCTCCGCGTTCCATTCGTCGATGAATTACCGCTCCGTGGTCGTCCACGGCATGGCGCGGCAAGTGAGCGACCCGGATGAAAAATCAGAAGCGCTGGCACAGGTGACGGACCATCTGGCGCCCGGGCGCTGGGACGAAGCCCGCCCCATGAACGACAAGGAGC
This sequence comes from Hyphomicrobiales bacterium, assembly GCA_003228955.1. Taxonomy (GTDB): domain Bacteria; phylum Pseudomonadota; class Alphaproteobacteria; order Rhizobiales; family Methyloligellaceae; genus UBA2767. Next base: position 841 of record QIGN01000054.1, on the reverse strand, counting down.
TGAAAAGCCGTGCCGATGGAGCACGCCGTAGCCAAGGCGCGCACCGGCGGCCCCATCGACGATGATGAGGATTATGCGCTGCCCATCTGGGCCGGTGTGGTGCCGTTGCGGCAGGTGCTGAGTACGCCGCGGGACGACGGGCGGGTTCTTGATGGCGTGGATGTTCCGGCGTCGGTTGTCGAGGCCCGCAAGCGCCACGCGCCGGCCTGAAAACCCCCTCTCCTCATCCTCCCACGCGTCATGCCCGGACTTGTTCCGGGTATCCATGCCGTGACCTCACGGCTCGGGGACAGGTCAATGGAATGGACCCCCGGAACAAGTCCGGGGGTGACGAAGTGGGGGGCCGGGGGTGACGATAGATGGGACCCGAAGGTAACGAAATAACGGGACTGGAGTTCCCCCTAATTCAGCGGAATGCGCAGCCGCGCGGTTGCGCCGGCGTCTTGCGCGTTGCTGGTCAGGTCGAGCGAGAGGGTGCCCGCCCCTCCAATCCCGAAGGCCGAGAGCGGCGCGCCGATGCCCGAGACGGACCAGGCTTCCAGATCGCTGTCGAAGGAGAACCAGTCGCCGCTGAGCTTTATGGCGAAGCCGCTGGCATAGACGACTTCCATGCCGCCGCCGAGATTCAGCGCATTGTCGCCGGTGACGAAGGTGCCCGCCGTGGTGGTGGTGAAGCTGCCTTCGTTCTCAAAGTCCCAGATGCCGCCCACCTTGGCGAAGGGGCGGATTTGCGTAGTGCCGCGGTTGATAGTCGTGCCGATGGTCGGGCCATAGGAGAGACGCCCCAATGTCAGGTCCTGCCCCGCGACAGCCGTGCCCGCGCTGTCGGTGTAATTGTCCT
>QIGN01000132.1 GCA_003228955.1 Hyphomicrobiales bacterium | reverse complement strand
ACGGCCGCGCCCTAGCCGACGATTGCGGTACCGCCACGGTCGTCATCAGCCGCGAGCCCATCCGCACCAACATCTGCGACACCACCCCCCTGGTCATCGACCGCTTCGACCTATGGCGCAAAGGCGGCCACGCCGTATGGCTGTCGGAAAGCGGCGCGAGAGTAGAAACGGTGGCGGACCGGAGGGGCAGGCGGCCCTGGACTATCGTGCGCGGGCGGGTGGAGAAGTGACGGGCGACATACGCCTCCGATTGCCAACCCCACGCGTCGTTGCCGGGCGTGACCTAGCAACCCATGGTGTGGTGTCGAGATGAATGCCCGTGTCAAGTAAAGCACGACACCTGTTGGTTGGCTTTGATGCGCTCAACGCTATCATCGGTTTGCTAGCGAAGGTATTACGGACGTGGTCAGATTCAGGCTCTTACCGCCGCTATTAGCCAGGCGAGGACACAATTAAAAAGGAATAAAAGTTTGATGAGAGACGCGCCTTGCTACACTCTGTCATCATGAAAGTATGGTGTCTCCATTAGCCCCGCTACTTTCGACGGTGCCATAAGCGCGAAATTGACGCCAGATATTGAACGCATACTGGGTTATCGATTCATCAGTTTCCGTAGCATGCCATATCAAGACCTCGATTCCGGGACCCTTCTGAATTCGTTTTGCGAACTGCATAATCTCAGTGAACGCTCTCGCCGCAACTTCGTCGTCGACAAATTGAACAGAAACCTCGAAATCAGCGGGAACGGGATGCCCGAACTCGCAGAAATGAACGCCGCGCACCCATTTCTCAATGACATCATGCAGGGCACCGGCCGGGATCGATATGCCAGTGCTAGAGCCTTTCCCAAAATTCTCTCGGAAAGAAGGCAGTACACCAGGGGCCTTAGGGTTAGAAATCTGTTTAATACCGTGAATTAGTGATTGGCGCTTATTAAATCGGTGCATAGCATCGCGAGCTGATTTCGCATGTTTTGGGTCGAACGAGCGGCGGGCCCGGCGAACGATTGGCTCGACTGATTTATCCCCGGTGTCGATGCAAAGAGCTAAACGATTAAGTATGTTTTGCTCGGCTGCGCTGTAACGACGGTTACATTCATTGCAAGCCGGAACTTTCCATTTGGCAATCGGTGGCGTGTCAGCTGGATACCAACTTCTGGCAATTACGTGGTCCACCGTCGTCTCAATCGCTGACATTGCTTTGAGGCAGTACGTACACTGCACATGCTCAGAATTTTCCTTTTGCATACTCTCAACGCCGGCTTCGTGGCATCGCAAATCAGGGCGTTCGAGCTTGATGCCATTCGCGATGTTGCCTTGGATCACAACCGGCCGACTAGACTCGTCCCAAGCGACGACAGATCTGAGATGAGTACCCACCATCAACCGTGCCGCATAAGACCCCCGTCGCCCGCTAATACTTCCGAATCAACCCCACCAAGCGCCCCTGAATCTTCACCCGCTCGGGCGGAAAAATCCGGGTCTCATACGTTTTATTCGCTGGCTCCAACGCAATCGCGCCACCTTTGCGGCGGATGCGTTTTAGGGTGGCTTCTTCGCGGTCGACCAGGGCGACCACGATGGCGCCGTTGTCGGCGGTGTCGGTGCGTTCGATGACCACCGTGTCGCCTTCGAAGATACCGGCTTCGATCATCGAATCGCCGTCCACCTCCAGGGCATAGTGTTCGCCCTTGCCGAGGATGGAGACCGGCACGTCGACGAAGTTGTCGTGATCGCGCAGCGCCTCGATCGGGGTGCCGGCGGCGATCCGGCCGTATAGCGGCAACTGCGTGGACTCGCATTCGCTCGGCACGGTGGTCCCGGCAAGCGCGGCGCTGAAATCGCCTTGGATGACAGTGGGGGCAAAGCGGTTACCGGTCCCAGAGACAGGCGCCGGCGCTCCCGCGCGCTCAATGTCTTCCGGCAGACGCGTGACTTCTAGAGCCCGGGCCCGGTGCGGCAGGCGGCGGATGAAGCCGCGCTCCTCCAACCCGGTTATGAGGCGATGAATGCCGGATTTGGACTTGAGGTTCAGGGCATCCTTCATCTCGTCGAAGGATGGCGAGACACCCTGTTCCGACAAATGGCGATGAATGTAGAGCAATAGCTCGTGTTGTTTGCGCGTCAACATGGTCGGCATCGTCCTCTCGGAGTCCCTTACAGGCGGAACCCACAACATGTAGAACAAAACAAAAACGTCACTACATGTTCTAGTTTGGTTCTCATTGGTCGTCAAGGGCTTCTTGCGGCCGCCTGAAAATAGTTGCGGGTCAGATACCGAGGATTCCGCCGGAAAGAGGCACGATTTCAACGACTTCATCGGCCTTTGCCGGGGGGGCCAAAGGCGGCCGCACGATCAGGCAGTCGGCATGGGCCAAAGTGGCCAACATGGAGCTGTCCTGGCGCTCAAATGGGGTGGCCACGCGCCGGCCCGCCGAATCGATGCTCAGCCGGGCGCGCAGGTAATCCTGGCGGCTGTCGTTGGCCTCCAGACCGGTGCCCAGGATGGCGGTTTCGCGCGCCTCGTCCGTTTCTGGGCGGCCGAGCATCACCGCCAGGGCCGGGCGCAGAAACAAGGTGGCGCAGACCAGGGCGGAAACCGGATTTCCCGGCAGGCCGAGGACGGGCGTATCGCCTACCCGGCCGAACAGCAACGGCTTGCCCGGACGCATGGCGATCTTCCAGAAGTCCAAATCCATGCCCTGTTCGCCGCCCGGGTCGCCGAGGACCTGGCCGACCAGATCGTGGTCGCCGACCGAGACTCCGCCGCTGGAGACCAGCAGGTCGGTGCCGCGCGCCCCGGCGACCAGGTCGGTGAGGGCGGCCCTATCATCGCGCGCAATACCCAGGTGCACGGGCTGCCCGCCGCAGGCCTCGACAAAGGCGGACAGGGAAAATCCGTTCGAGCTGACGATCTGATGGGG
>QIGN01000052.1 GCA_003228955.1 Hyphomicrobiales bacterium | reverse complement strand
CGCCCGCAAGCGCAAAAGCTAAACCGCGCCGGCGCCGCCCTGAGGGCGTGGGTAATCCAGCATCTGCACCGTCTGTATGGACGGTTTGGAGATGTAGATTTTATCGCCGTTTGTGGTTTCGAATTCCAGGAACGGGCGCTTGCCGTTGAGGATTTCGCCGATGCCGCGTGTTTTGGGCACCACAAGATTGCCTTCCATGACCACGCCGCCGGTCACATGAATGCGCACGGCGCGGCGCGCGTTTAATTCTGCCGGGGCTTTTTGACCTTCTGTCATCATAGTACATGCCTCCTGTCTCGGAATGGGACGTATCTGGCCCCATATCCCCGTTCAATGCACGAAGCGTGCAAGTTGTGGTTTTCCGGCCAATCCCCTATAAGGGCGCGCGCGGGGCCGGGGCGTTTTGACCCGGCCCGCCCTTCTTCAAGAGAAATTCCATGAGCCTGCGAAACATCGCCATCATTGCCCATGTCGATCATGGCAAGACCACGCTTATTGACGTGCTTCTGAAGCTGTCCGGGGCGTTCCGGGACAACCAGAAGGTTGCCGAACGGGCGATGGATTCGGGCGATCTCGAGCGCGAGCGCGGCATTACCATCCTCGCCAAATGCACCTCGATCACCTGGAAGGATACCCGTATCAACATCGTCGATACGCCGGGGCACGCGGATTTCGGCGGCGAGGTTGAACGTATTCTCAACATGGTGGATGGCGTGGTCGTGCTGGTCGATGCCGCCGAGGGGCCGATGCCGCAGACCAAGTTCGTGGTCTCCAAGGCGCTCAAGCTGGGTCTGAACCCCATCGTCGCCATCAACAAGATCGACAAGTCCGACGAGCGCCATGCCTGGGTGGTCAATGAAGTTTTTGACTTGTTCGCCGCGCTCGACGCCACCGACGAGCAGCTCGACTTTCCGATTCTATACGGCTCGGCCAAGGAGGGGTGGATGGCGGCGGCGCCCGAAGGGCCGAAGGACGGCATGGCGCCGCTGTTCGACATGGTGCTGGCTCACGTTCCGCCGCCGCCGGTGAAAGAAGGCGCGTTTTCCATGCTGGCGACGACGCTGGAGGCCGACCCGTTTCTGGGGCGCATCCTCACCGGGCGGATAACTTCGGGCTCCATCGCGCCGAACGCCACCATCAAGGCGCTGAACCGCGGCGGCACGGAAGTCGAGCGCGGGCGCATCACCAAGCTGCTGTCCTTCGACGGGCTGGAGCGGCGCGGCGTTGAAGCCGCGGGCGCGGGCGACATCATCGCCATTGCCGGGCTGTCAAAAGCGACCGTGTCCGACACCCTGTGCGACATGAGCGTGGAGGCCGCCCTTGCCGCCGAACCGGTCGATCCTCCGACGCTGGCCATGACGTTCCGCATCAATGACGGACCGCTCGCCGGGCAGGAAGGCTCCAAGGTCCAGAGCCGGGTCATCCGCGAGCGGCTGATGCGCGAGGCCGAAGGCAATGTGGCGCTGAACATCACCGATGTCGGGGAAAAGGATTCATTCGACGTCGCCGGGCGCGGCGAATTGCAGCTCGCTATTCTCATTGAGACCATGCGCCGCGAGGGCTTTGAGCTCACCGTCTCGCGCCCGCAGGTGGTCATGAAAACCGACCCCGATTCAGGAGAACGGCTCGAACCGGTGGAAGAGGTTTTCATCGACGTGAATGAGGAATTTTCCGGCGTGGTGGTGAAAAAGCTTAACCAGCGCAAGGCGGAGCTGATGGAAATGAAGCCCTCCAGCGGCGGGCGGCAGATTCTCACCTTCCTCGCGCCGACACGCGGGCTCATCGGCTATCTGGGAGAGCTTCTGACCGACACGCGCGGCACCGCCATCATGAACCGTGTGTTTCATTCCTATGCCCCCTACAAGGGCGCGATCCAGGGGCGCCGAACGGGGGTGCTCATTTCAAATTCGCAGGGCAATGCGGTCGCCTTCGCCCTGTGGAACCTTGAGGACCGGGGCCCGCTGATGATCGAGCCGGGCACCCGCGTCTATGAAGGCATGATCGTCGGCGGGCACACGCGCGGCAACGATCTTGAAGTCAATGTGCTGAAGGGCAAAAAGCTCACAAACATCCGCGCCGCGGGCCGCGACGACGCGGTGACCCTGACGACGCCGCTGATCCTCACCCTGGAAAAGGCGCTGGCCTTCGTTCAGGACGATGAACTCGTTGAAATCACCCCCAAGTCCATCCGCCTGCGCAAACGCCATCTCGACCCCCATGTGCGCAAAAGGGCCGAACGCGCCACCGCGACATAGGGTTTTTTGCGCCAGTGGCCACCCCCGCGCTATCATCGCGCCATGGCAACCGCCCTCATATCCATCCGCGCCGCACGGGCGCAAGACGCTCCCGAACTTGCACAGGCCCATAGTGAGGCGTGGCGCTACGCCTATCGGGGGCTGCTGCCGCATTTGCCGCTCGAGCGCATGATTGCGCGGCGCGGGCCTCGCTGGTGGCGGGATTGCATTGATGATGGTCTTGCCGCGCGCGTGCTGGAATTCGACGGCGAGATTGCCGGTTACACCACTCTGGGGCGCGCCCGTATGCGCGGCACGCCCTACCAGGGCGAGATTTTCGAGCTTTATGTACGCCCCGCCTTTCAGGGCGCGGGGTTTGGCCGGCGTCTGTTTCGCGCCGCCCGGGCTGGTTTAAGCGCGCGCAAACTTGAAGGACTGTGCGTCTGGGCGCTGACGGACAATGACGCCGCCTGCGCCTTCTACAGGCATCTTGGCGGGCGGCAGGTCAGCGAAGGCCTTGAGCACTTTGGCGATCAGAGTTTCAGGAAGGCCGCATTCGCCTGGCGCTGATCGCCGCCGCGTGTTGCGCCCGGTTCCGCACTCTGCCATGTCTGCGGCCATGAGCAGCGGCGAGAACTCCATTGCCATTTATATCGACGCGGATGCGTGCCCGGTAAAGGATGAAACCTACAAGGTTGCCGGGCGCTATGCCCTGAAGGTCTGCGTGGTGGCGAACAGTTATCTGAGTCTACCCCGCGCGCCGCTCATTGAGGGCGTGGTTGTCGATGACGCCTTCGATGCCGCTGACAACTGGATTGCGGAACGGGCGCGCGCCGGCGCCATCGTC
>QIGN01000142.1 GCA_003228955.1 Hyphomicrobiales bacterium | reverse complement strand
GGTCCGGCTCGACGCGCTGCAAATTCCACCGCTCCAGGGTGTCGCTTTCCACGCCTCCGGGCACACGCGGCATGGAGGGCGGAGCCTTGAGCGCCTTGCCGGGCGCGGGCAGTTTCATGCAGGTCTTCCGGAACCGCGAGAACGTTTGGGCGGGCGCGTTCCCGCCGGTGCGGATGTCTTCGGGCTCGAACAGAAGCGAGCCTGAAAACCGGCGGCAGCGTACACCGGCCCCCTCCAGAGCGCGCTGAACCGCGCTCTCCAGCTTCACCGCCCGAGGTTCGTATACCCGGCTCCAGTAGATCGCGCTGGCTCCCGTTTCACGGGCCAGATCGGCAAGCACATTCAGCGCCGGCCCGCGCGCGAGCACAAGGGCGCTGCCACGCTTGCGCAAACCGGCGTCGAGGGCCTGAAGGCTGTGGTGCAGCCACCAGTGGCCCGCCGCTCCAGGCGCTGCGCTCCCCAGTGTTTCATCGTCGTGAATATAGACTGGAATGAGCGGGGCCCCCATGGCCACGGCGGCGCACAGGGCGCGGTGATCATGCAACCGGAGATCGCGCCGGAACCAGACGATAATAGGCTGAACCGTCATTCTAGTTTGAGTCCCCTTGAATTATACGCCGCGCCTCCGGCTCCTCGGATCGATTCACGGCGCAGTGTACCATGGGCGCGCTTTAAGCTATTGAGGCTGTTGGCCGCTCATCCGCAGGAGTTCCAGTGACAAAACGAAGAAAGAAACCCCATGCGCCGCTCATCGCGGCTGAAAAGCTTGTCCTGCGGCGCGGCGGACGGGCGATCGTCGAGAATGTGGACATCGCCATTTCTCCCGGCGAGATCGTTACGCTGGTGGGGCCCAATGGCGCGGGCAAGACATCACTGGCCCGGCTGCTTCTGGGTCTCACCGTTCCCGACTCCGGGACCATCACGCGGATGCCGGGGCTGACAGCCGGATATGTTCCGCAGCGCTTCAGCGTCGATGCGGCGATCCCGCTGACCGTTGGACGGTTCCTCACCCTCACCGCCCGCCGCGATGACGCGGCCGCCACCGTCCTGCTGGAGGAAGTGGGCGCGGGGCATCTTGCCGGCGCGCAGGTTTCTTCGCTGTCGGGGGGCGAGTTCCAGAGGGTTGTGCTGGCCAAGGCGCTGATGGGAAGCCCGCGGTTTCTGGTGCTGGACGAACCCGCGCAGAATGTGGATTTTTCCGGAGAAAGCGAACTCTATGCGCTGATCGGGACCCTCCGGGACACTCGCGGGTGCGGTATTCTGCTCGTCTCGCACAATCTTCATGTGGTGCTCGGCGCGAGCGACCGGGTGATCTGTCTCAACCGTCATGTGTGCTGTTCAGGCGTACCCGATAGCGTCGCCCGGCATCGCGAATTTGAGCGCCTGTTCGGCGCCAGCGCCGCCCAGAGCCACGCCATCTACGCCCACAGCCACGACCATAACCATGATCTTTCGGGGGATGTGTCGGAGGGGTAGGAGATTTCCGGGGCGGCGATTTCAGGAACGGAGTCGAAAGCGGTCATTGGAAGAAGCGACGCGATGCGTCCGCGATGTGCCGGGAAGCGGACCTTCGCGATTCCTGAATCTCAACCGCAATATGGCACATCGCGACGCTGGTGGAGGAGCCGTGCACCGCATACCAAGCGGACAAAGCCGACCACATCCCATTTCTTAGCGGCACTCCGGGTGAACGATCCAAATGCCTTGGGTATTTTTCACTTTTCTTCAATCAGGGGCGGGCGGAAAATAGCTGACATTTCTGCTTGCCCGGTATGAAACCGGCAGAAGAAAAAGTATTTCGTCCAGACCAAGTAAATTGGCTGCGAAACCTGATAATCAGCCCCAAGCCATTGGATTGGCCAACTATATTTCTCCTAAAATTCTGATTTCCCGCCCGCTTTGGGTTGCCGGCGGAAAACTGGTGTACAAAATACCTTGCCGCCATACTCATTGTGGCCGATTATCAACTGGTCCCGCTGTTTCCAATATTTTCACCGGGTCGAAATAGCGCGGACAAAGGGAGAAAACGCGAAAACGGGCTAACTTTTCGCGCTCGATTGAAACCGTAACAGGCGGACGAATAGCAGCCGCCGGGAGAACAATCATGAAGCGTAGAGATGTACTGAAAGCCGGCATGGCGACGGCGGTCGCGACAACTGCCATTGGATCGCCTTTCGTGGCGCAAGCACAGACGACAACAAAGTGGAAAATGACGACGTCGTTTCCGCCGGGCCTGCCGTTTTATCAAAGCGGACCGGGAAGCGCGGAATGGATCGTCGACCAGATCGACAAGCTGTCCGGCGGACGGCTGAAAATCAAACTGTTCGCGGCCGGCGAACTCATTCCCTGGAACGGCGGTTTCGACGCTGTAAAGAGCGGCACGGTGGAGGCCAATTCGGCGGTCGCCTATTACTGGTCCGGCAAGATTCCGGCGCTGCAATATTTCGGCACGGTGCCCTTCGGCATGAGCTTTCAGGGGCAGAACGCCTGGTACTATCATGGTGGCGGTCTCGAATTGTGGAACGAAATATACGCCGACCAGGGCCTGATCGCCTTCCCGTGCGGGAACTCCGGCGTGCAGATGACAGGCTGGTTCAAGAAGCCGGTGAAATCGCTCGCCGACTTCAACGGGCTGAAGATGCGAATCCCGGGCCTTGGCGGCAAAATCTACAAGGAGATTGGCGTCAATGTGAAATCGCTCGGCGGCGGTGAGATTTTCCCCGCGCTGGAGCGCGGCGTTATCGACGCGGCCGAATGGGTCGGCCCGGTTCAGGACCGCCGGCTCGGGCTGCACAAGGCCGCCAAAAACTACTACACGACCGGCTGGCATGAGCCTTCCACGACGACGGAGCTTCTGATGTCGAGGAAGGCCTTCGAGGCGTTGCCGAGCGACGTTCAGGCCATCGTGAAAAGCGTGGCGGCTTCGGCGAATATCATCGCCCATACGTCGGCCGAAGCCCTCAATGGCGACGCGCTGACCGACCTGGTGACCAACTTTGGCGTTAAAACCGCGCCGTTGCCCGTCGATGTTGTCGCCGCCCTGAGGAAGAAGACGGTTGAAGTGCTTGCCGACGGGGCCGCAAAGGA
>QIGN01000044.1 GCA_003228955.1 Hyphomicrobiales bacterium | reverse complement strand
GGAGAAGAGAGTGAGCAGATCGTAACAGCCTGAGCCCTCCTCGAACGTCAGCCCGCCATCCATATAGGCTTCCGCCGCCTGAAGCTCGGGATTGAGGAACAGCTTCCAGCGCAGACTTTTGTCATGGAGCCGCATATGAACGTCCGGGCCGTCCTTGCCGCTGCCGAACACATGGGAGGAGCCGTCCACGTCGACGACAGTGAGACGGCCCTTCTTCACAAATGTTTTAAGCAGATTACTCAGTGGCCACATGCGGCGATTGTCCCCAATGATCCTGCATACCACCGGGGTCACCGGTCTGTAGCCTTAACTTTTGTTCCCGAAGGAGAGATCATAGAGATATCCTCCACTCTCCGGCCACCCCAAATGTCTGGCGGTTGGGAAGCCCGGTGTAGCTATCGCACGCGCACGCTATTTGCCGCGGCAAGAATGGCATCGCCGTTCAGTCCATGATGGGCGTAGAGTTCACCGAGCGAACCCGACTGGCCGAAATGCTCCACCCCAAGCGCGCGCACCTTGTGACCGCGCACCGCACCGAGCCAGGACAGCGTTTCGGGGTGCCCGTCAATCAGCGTGACGATGCCGGCATCGCGCGAGGCTGCCCCCAGCAAATCCTCCACATGGCATGAGATATTTTTCTCGCCCCTTTCGCGCGCGCGGTTGGCGGCATGCCAGCCGGCGGACAGGCGGTCGGCCGACGTGATGGCAAGAACGCCAAGGCCCCGGTATTTCTCGGCCAGCAACCCCGCCGCCTGAATGGCTTCAGGCGCCACGGCCCCGGTATAGGCGAGGACAAGGCCTGCCCCGGGCTCGGGCGGGCGCAGCCAGTATCCACCGCGAATGACTGCCACTTCCAGATCGGGCGTCATGGCGCGGGATGGCTGATCGACCGGCCGCGTGGAAAGACGCAGATAAACCGCCCCCCCCTTCTCATCGCGCAACCAGCATGACGGGGTTGTGTCTTCAGCCCCCCCGCCTTCCTTCTGCACATAATCGAACGACCACTGCATGATGACGGCCAGCTCATCGAGGAAGGCCGGCTCGAAGGAAGCAAGGCCGTCCTGCGCCATGCCGATAAGCGGCGTGCCGATTGACTGATGCGCGCCGCCTTCCGGAGCCAGCGTGATTCCGCTCGGGGTCGCTACGAGGATAAATCTTGCGTCCTGATAACAGGCATAGTTGAGCGCATCCAGGCCCCGCTGAATGAACGGGTCGTACAGCGTGCCAATGGGAATAAGCCGAGTCCCGAACAGCGAATGGGACAGACCGGCAGCCGCCAGCAGGAGAAACAGATTGTTCTCGGCAATGCCGAGTTCGATATGCTGGCCCAGGGGCCCTTTTTCCCAGCGCTGCGGACTCATGAGGCCGCGATCCTTGAAGATGTCGCCCTGCTCCTCGCGCGCAAACAGCCCGCGCTGGTTGACCCACGGCCCCAGATTTGTCGATACGGTCACATCGGGAGAGGTCGTAACGATCCGCCTGGCGAGTTCACCGTCACTCCGGCTGATTTCAGCGAGAATGCGGCCGAAACCCTCCTGTGTAGAGGCGGGACCGGTTGCCATCGGCGCTTCGATCTTGCCAACTGGAACGCGGCTTCCCCGCAGCCGCCGCCTGCCCTTCGCGACAAACGGCGCCTCACGCAGAAATGCCTCGAGTATATCAGCCTCATGGTCCGTCCCGGCGAACCTGTCCCATTCCTGCCCGGGCGCAATTCCATTTGCGTCGCGAAAAGCCTCAATCTGGGCCGGGTTCATCAGCCCCGCATGATTGTCCTTGTGACCCTGAAACGGCAGGCCGAGTCCCTTGATGGTGTAGGCTATGAAGCAAACCGGTTTGTCGCGCCGCGCATTGTCAAAGGCATCCACAAGACCTGGTAGGTCGTGCCCGCCAAGATTGGTCATCAGCGCCGCCAGCTCATCGTCGCTATGACGCGCGACCAGCGCCAGCGTCTCGCTTTCCCCGGTCAGATCAGCTTCCAGCTGCCCGCGCCACGCGGCGCCGCCCTGAAAGGCCAGCGCGGAGTAAAGCGTGTTCGGGCAGGAATCAATCCACTGCCGCAAGCGCTTGCCGCCGGGTTCGGCAAAAACGGCTTGCAACGCCTGACCATATTTCAGGGTGACAACTTCCCAGCCCATGGTTTCGAACAGACCCGCGACTTTGGCGAAAAGCCGGTCATTGACGACCGCGTCGAGGCTCTGCCGGTTATAGTCGATGACCCACCAGCAATTGCGTATTTCGTGCTTCCAGCACTCCAGAAGGCATTCATAGATATTGCCTTCATCCAGTTCCGCGTCCCCCACGACCGCGACCATGCGCCCTTCTGGCCAATCGCCGCCCAGCCCCTTGGCGCGGACATAGTCCTGCACGAGGCTGGCAAAGGCCGTCATCGCGACGCCCAGACCCACAGACCCGGTGGAGAAATCAACATCGTCCATATCCTTGGTGCGCGAGGGATAGGACTGCGCGCCGCCGAAGGCGCGGAAATTCTTGAGTTTGTCCAGAGTCTGATTGCCGAACAGATACTGGATCGCGTGGAAAACCGGACTGGCGTGAGGCTTCACCGCGACCCGGTCCTGCGGCTGCAAGGCGTGGCAGTAAAGCGCCGTCATGATACTCGCGCAGGAGGCCGACGACGCCTGATGCCCGCCTACTTTCAGCCCGTCGCCATTGTCGCGCAGGTGATTGGCGTTGTGGATCATCCATGTGGAAAGCCACAGAATCTTGCGCTCGATATCGCGCAGGAGGGCGAGTTTCCCGCGCGAGAGTCGGTTTGGATTTTCATCGATGGTGGCGGGTTGTGCACGCATCGTCCGGCCTCGCTGTTTCCCGATGGGGCTTTGTCCTCAAAAAGGGGCCTGACCCCATGGCTTCATCCATATTAGGCGCTTTGGGATAGCTCTTTCGTGCATAATTTGCTAACTTATCTAACTATTATAGTGTTTTTCGCTAATTTAGTTCGGAAAAATAACGATGAATGCTAAAAGCCAATTGGACAGGATAGACCGGCTCCTGCTGAGCGTATTGCAGGAGAATGGCCGTCTGCCCGTGACCGATCTGGCGGAGAAAGTCGGGCTGACCGCCAGCCCCTGCCTGCGCCGGCTGAAAAATCTGGAGCAGGCCGGGGTGATCCGAGGTTACGGCGCGCAGCTGGACCAGAAAAAAGTCGGTCTCCCCGTCAGTGTATTCGTCTCCGTCAAGCTGGAAATGCAGCGCGAGGCGGCGCTGGAGCGCTT
>QIGN01000158.1 GCA_003228955.1 Hyphomicrobiales bacterium | reverse complement strand
ATATTTTCTGCTGGGGGCAGTCGCTGTTCGTGAAGGAGCCCCGTGATCCCGGCTTCGTCTCCTGGCATCAGGACTCCACCTATTGGGGCCTTTCCAAACCTGATGTGGTGACGGCGTGGATTGCGCTCTCGCCCGCCACCGAGCTTTCGGGCTGTATGAAGGTGGTGCCGGGGTCGCAGAAATGGGAGCAGATCGCCCATGAGGATACGCTGGATGAGAACAACCTTCTGACCCGCGGTCAGGAAATCGCCGTTGAGGTCAATGAGGAAGACGGCGTGTTCATGGCGCTGCAACCGGGCGAGCTTTCCCTGCACAATGTGCGGCTGGTGCACGGCTCCGCGCCGAACCAATCAGATGACCGCCGCATCGGCGTTGCCATCCGCTACATCGCCCCGCATGTGAAACAGACCATGGCGGAAAAGGACAGCGCCTGGCTGGTGCGGGGCGAGGACAGCTATGGCCACTTCATTCACGAGACGCCGCCCAATGCCGACATGGACGCCGCCGCAATGGCCGAACACAAGCGCATCATGGCGCTGCGCCAGGGCGTGCTTTACAAGGGCGTCGCCGGCAAACCGGCGCATACGAACCTGCCCGACGCACAATAGGGTCTGTGGGCAACCAAGCGGGCTCTTGCAATCGTGCGTCGTCCGCCGCACAGTAGCGGCACAAGTTCCCAGGGGCGCCGGACGGATCCGGCTGAGATGAGGTTGTTTGTCTGCGCTACCTCCCTTCGGGCTGCTCGAGCGCGCCGGCGGTGTTGGGACCGGCCTCAAGTAGCCGTCAGGCGGTAGGCCAGACAAAGAGACTTCGCACCCTTTGAACCTGATCCGGGTGATGCCGGCGTAGGGATGGAACCGATGAGCTTTTCCCCGCGCCCTATTCGCCGAGACTTCGCAATGTGAGGGCCGGCGCCATGAACACATCCATTTTGATCGCCAAATATATGGGGCCGGTGATGCTGGTCGCCGGGCTCTCCATGCTGGTGAACGGCAAGAATCCCAACGCCGTGTTCGAGGATTTTCTGAACAGCCCCGGTCTCATTTTTGTGGCCGGCGTGATCGCCCTGCTGGTCGGGCTGGCGATTGTCAATCTGCACAATATCTGGGCCCTGGGCTGGCCGGTCATCATCACCGTTTTTGGCTGGATATCCCTGTTCGCGGGCATCTTCCGGATGGGTTTTCCAACAGCGGTGAAATCCATGGGCGGCTGGATGCTGAAGAACCGCGCATTCATCACGGTTTCGGCCATTTTCAACGCCGCGCTCGGCGCCTTTCTGACTTACATGGGCTACATGGCCTGAGGCCATCAACGGAGTATTGCAATCATGAACAAGCACACGCGTGAAGACGAACTGATGCGCCCGGAGGTGACCACCGGACCAATGCGGGCCAGCACCAAGGTCTATACTTCGCCTGAGAGCCACGAGGACGTGCGTGTTCCCATGCGCGAGATCGCGCTGAGCGACCCCGACGAACCGACTTTTCGCGTCTACGACACTTCCGGTCCCTATACGGACCCGAACGCTTCAGTCGATGTCGAGCAGGGTCTGGCTCCGGTGCGCGGCGAATGGATCAAGGCGCGCGGCGGCGTGGAGGAATATGAGGGCCGCGATATCCGCCCCGAAGACAATGGCAATGTGAGCGGAAAACACCTGGCGCGCGATTTTCCGGGAAAGAAAAAACCCTTGCGCGGGGTCGATGGGCACCCGGTGACACAGTTTGAGTTCGCGAAAAAGGGCATCGTCACCAAGGAGATGATCTACATCGCCCACCGGGAGAATCTCGGGCGGGCGGGCGCGAGAAAAGACGCAGCCGCCAAGGTCGCGGACGGCGAGAGCTTCGGGGCGGAAATCCCTGAATTCATTACCCCCGAATTCGTGCGCGACGAGGTGGCGAGGGGCCGCGCCATCATCCCCGCCAACATCAACCACCCCGAAAGCGAGCCGATGATCATCGGCCGCAATTTCCTCGTCAAGGTCAACGCCAATATCGGCAACTCGGCCGTTACGTCTTCAGTGGAAGAAGAAGTCGAGAAAATGGTGTGGGCGACGCGCTGGGGCACCGACACGGTGATGGACCTCTCCACGGGCCGCAACATTCACAACACGAGAGAGTGGATTTTGCGCAACTCCCCCGTTCCCATCGGCACGGTGCCCATTTATCAGGCGCTGGAGAAATGCGACGGCGACCCGGTCAAGCTCACCTGGGAGATATACCGCGATACGCTCATCGAGCAGGCCGAGCAGGGGGTGGATTATTTCACCATCCATGCGGGGGTCAGGCTGAAATATATCCACCTGACGGCTGATCGCGTCACCGGCATCGTCAGCCGGGGCGGCTCGATCATGGCCAAATGGTGCCTGCACCATCACCGCGAGAGTTTTCTCTATGACCATTTCGCCGACATCTGCGACATCTGCCGCAAATATGACGTCTCCTTCTCGCTCGGCGACGGGCTTCGCCCCGGCTCACAGGCCGACGCCAACGACGCGGCGCAGTTCGCCGAGCTCGAAACGCTGGGCGAGCTGACCAAAATCGCCTGGGACAAGGGCTGCCAGGTCATGATCGAGGGGCCGGGCCATGTGCCGATGCATAAGATAAAAATCAACATGACCAAGCAGCTCGAGACCTGCGGCGAGGCGCCCTTCTACACGCTCGGCCCGCTCGTCACCGACATCGCGCCGGCCTACGACCACATCACCAGCGGCATCGGCGCGGCGATGATCGGCTGGTTCGGCTGCGCCATGCTGTGCTACGTCACGCCCAAGGAGCATCTGGGCCTGCCGAACCGCGATGACGTCAAGGTCGGCGTCATCACCTACAAGATCGCGAGCCATGCCGCCGACATGGCCAAAGGCCACCCGGGCGCGCAGGCCTGGGACGACGCTATCTCCCGCGCGCGGTTCGATTTCCGCTGGGAGGATCAGTTCAATCTCAGCCTCGACCCGGACACGGCCGTCGCTTATCACGACGAAACCCTGCCCAAGGACGCCCACAAGGTGGCGCATTTCTGCTCCATGTGCGGCCCGAAATTCTGCTCCATGAAGATCACCCGGGACGTGCGCGACTATGCCGCCAAACTGAACGAGAAACAGGCGGGGATGGACGAGATGTCGGAGAAGTTCAGGGAACTCGGCAACGAGGTCTATGTGGACGCCGAAGCGGTGAAGCGGAGTAATGAGGGATTGTAGGGGCCGCTGGCCGCGGCACGGCGCGGACTGAAGGGCGGGCACGCCGGCC
>QIGN01000058.1 GCA_003228955.1 Hyphomicrobiales bacterium | reverse complement strand
AAAAAGACGAGGCCTCGGTTGAGAGCGCGCTGCCCGTGAGGGGGGCCGAGAGAATCTCGACCATCAGGCCGAGCGCCGCGCCTTTCGCCCCCCCTGCGGGCAACAGCACACCTTCGCGCAACGCAACTTCCGGGTCGGTGGTGGGCTTGCCCTGCCCGTCCGTTGCCCACCCTTCAGGGATCGGCTTGCCCGCCTGCTGCGCCGTCATGATATTGCCGCGCGCGACTTGCGTGAGCGCCATGTCCATCACCAGCGGCAGGGCGTTCTTTCGGGGAGAAGCGAAGGCGAGCGGCTGGGTCCCGTAAATCGGCGCGGTTCCGCCAAAGGGCGCCATGGCCCGGGGTGTGTTGCCCATGACAAGGGCAATGAGGCCCTGATCGGCGATCCGCTCCACATGATGGCCGAGCACGCCGCAATGGTGCGAATTGTGGAACGCGGCCGCCGCGATGCCGTTTGCGCGCGCTTTGGCGGGGACATGTTCAAGCGCCAGATCGAGGGCGGGATAGAAAAAGCCGTGTTTCACGTCGATCATAAGCGCGCCGGGCAGTTCCTTCATGATTTCCGGCTTCGCCATCCCGTCGCATTTTCCGCTGATAGCCTGCCCCGCATAGGAGGGAACGCGGGAAAACCCGTGCCCCCTGCGCCCGTCAATCTCGGCGGCCAGCAGGGCCTTCGCGACGGCGCGCGCGTTCTTCTGGCTCGTCTTGGCGTTTGAAAGCGCGGCGACCATCAGCGCCTCAAGTTTCTCGCAGGTGAAGGAAACCGTTTCGCTCATTTTGCCCCCCCGAGCTCGCGCAGCACATTGGCGACGGTGATGGTTGAAATCGCGCCGCTGGATTCTTCCGTTACGCCGGAGATATGCGGCGTCATGATGAGATTGGGAACATCGGCGAATTTCGCTGCCGCCTCTTGTGTCAGGGGCTCATCGGCAAACACATCGAGCGCCGCGCCGCCGATCTGTCCCGATTTGAGCGCCGTGATCAGGTCATCCTCCTCGATGATGCCGCCGCGCGCGGTATTTATGAGAAACGACCCCTTTTTCATACGTCCCATGGCAGCCGCATCGATGATGCCGCGCGTTTCGGGCAGCAGCGGGACATGCACCGAAAGGATATCGCTGCGAACAAGGAGATCGTCCAGCGCGACGCTTTGCGCCAGTTCCCATCCCGGCGCGCCGCCCGGCAGATGAGGGTCGTGGGCGATGACCTCCATCTCGAGACCGCGCGCCATGCGCGCCGCCGACTGGCCGATCATGCCGAACCCCAGCAGCCCGAGCGTGCGCCCGCGCGCCTCAAGACCGACATTCTCATTGCGGGGCCATTTGCCCGCCAGAATATCTTCTTTCGCGTAGAACGAACCGCGCAGGAGCATCATCATGGCGCAGATGGCGTATTCCGCCACCGACACATTGTTGGAGCCGGTCGCCGGGCACACTTTGACACCGTGGCGCTCGCAGGCCGGAACATCGATATTGTCGAGGCCGACGCCCAGACGCCCCAGCACCTTCAGCTTCGGCCCGGCCTCCAGAATGTCATTGCCCACCTTGGTGCGGTTGCGCACGATGAGCGCCACCGCATCGCCGAGCAGCGCCTTGAGGTCTTCGGGCCTGTCGCACAGGGTTGTGTCCCAGTGGACATCATATCCGGCTTTCAGGTCCTTGACCGGGCCTTCGTCCATGAATTCGGTAATGACGATATCGGGCATGTGATTCTCTTGTCTTGATCCAAATTCTTCAAATGGCTCCGGTCGAAATTCCCGCGAAAGCGGGAATCCAGCGAAACGTTGTTGTGGACCCCTGCTTCCGCAGGGGTTTCAGAAATGTGCGGAAAGCATCACGCCATCTCCAGCACTCTTCGCATTTCATCCATCAGTTTCGGCTTAAGCTCCATGCCGATGCCGGGCTGGTCCGCCGGCAATGTCGCGTGCCCGTCGACAATGGGAATGCCATCGGCGAAGCCGCCATAGGGCGCGAACACGCCGGGATAGGATTCAGTGCCGCCGAGTTGCAGTCCGCACGCCATATGGAGTCCGATCTGGTGGCCGCCATGGGGCAGGAAACGCCGCCGCGGCCAGCCGAGCTTGTCCGCCTCGTCCAGCATGACGAGGTTTTCCGTCAGCCCGTAACAAAGTGTCGGGTCGGGCTGAACCCAGTCCACTTGCGGGCGCATCCCGCCGAAGCGCAGCAGGTTGTTCATATCCTGATGGGAGAACAGGTTTTCACCCGTCGCGATCGCGCCGGAGTAATTCTGGATTAGTTCGGCATTGAGGTGATAGTCGAGCGGATCGCCCGGCTCTTCATACCAGGCCAGATTCAATGGCTCGATTGCCTTGCCGAACGCAATCGCCTCTTCGAGGCTGAACCGGCCATTGGCGTCGACGGCGAGGTTTTCGCCCGCGCCCAGCTCATCAACCGCCGCTTCGATGCGCTTCATGTCGTCGGGCAGCGGCGCCGCGCCCACCTTCATTTTGCAAATCCGGTAGCCCTGTTCGCGATAGCCGCGCATCTCGGCGCGCAGGGTCTCGATGTCCTTGCCGGGGTTGTAGTAGCCGCCACCGGGATAGACGAGAACCTTTTCGTCGTATTTGCCCCCATTGTAGCGTTCCGACAGGATCTTCCACAGCGGCTTTTCCGCGATCTTGCCATGCAGGTCCCACACCGCCGTATCGAGCGCGCCGATACAACAGGACCGCTCGCCATGCCCGCCGGGCTTCTCGTTCGACATGAGCGTGGCCCACACCGCCTGCGGGCTAAAGTTTTCACCCGGTTCGTCCAAGAGTGATTTCGGGTCGGCTTCTTCCAGGCGCGGCAGAAAGCGCGACGCCAGCAGTCCCGGCTGGGCGTAGCGTCCATTGGATGAGAAACCATAGCCGATTACCGGTTCGCCGTTCCTGACGATGTCGGTTTCGATGGCGACAACATTCGTCGTCATCGTTTTGAAGTTTATGAAGGCGTTCGACATCGTCGAGGCGAGCGGCGCGGAGACGTGGCGGATGGCGGTTATTTTCATTGGCGGAACGATTCTTTACGCATACGGCGACCTTTTCTTTTTTCGTCATTGCCGGACTTGTTCCGGCAATCCATGCCATTGACGCTGCGGCAATCTGGACAGTCACGGAATGGACCCCCGGGACAAGCCCGGGGGTGACGAGTGTAGTTGGCGGTAGAGCTTGGTCATCACAAACTCCCGGTGCCCGAGCGCTTCGGCCGCCGTCACCCGCCCGTTCGCCGTACGGCGGATCATCTCAATCAGCGCGTCGCCCGCCGTATCCAGCGTCATTTTGCGTTTCAGAATGCCGGTGACATCCAGATCGATATGTTCCGACATGGTGCGCAGGGTGCGCGGGTTGGCGGAGATTTTGATAACCGGCAGGATCGGGTTGCCGACGATGTTGCCCTGACCCGTTGGAAATGTGTGAACCACATAGCCCGCCGCCGCCATCAGCGTCACGCATTCCGCCGCCGCGGATGACGTATCCATGTAATAGAGTCCCGCGCCTTTTGCAGGGGCCTCGGCCGGCTCCAGCACATCGATATAGGTGCATGTCCGGCCGATCTTCTCCAGATTGCCGAGCGCCTTTTCCTCGATGGTGGTGAGCCCGCCCTCGATGTTGCCTTTTGTGGGCTGGCTGTCGGACAAATCGTCCACCTTGTGCGCCTCGATGACATCGTCCTGATAGGCGGTGAAGGTCTCCATGAATTTCTTCGCCGCTTCGGGCGAGGCCGCGCGCGCTTCGCAGATATGCTCCGCGCCGGTGATTTCCGATGTTTCTCCGAAGCAGCCATAAATACCCTTGGGGATCAGCTTGTCATACATGTTGCCGACGGTCGGGCAGGACCCAAGCCCCGTGGTGGTGTCGGACTCGCCGCATTTGGTCGAGACCCACAGCTCGGATAAATCGCATTCCTCGCGCAGCAGCTCCGTCGCCCAGTGAACATACTCCTTGGCCTGGCGCCCGGCGGTCGCGATGGTTTCCAGATCGCCGTGCTGCTCGATGGAAAAGCCGGTCACCGGCTTGCCCGTCTTGGCGATGCCGTCGACGATCGTCCTGGTCCAGTGCGGCTCGATGCCGATGACGATGACCGCCGCCACATTGGGGTTGGCCCCGGTACCGATCATGGTGCGGAAATGCAAATCCAGATCCTCGCCGAACTGAAGCCGCCCATAGGCATGGGGCAATGCCATCGTGCCCTTGATGTTGTTGCCGACCGCCTCGCAGGCGGCGTTCGAGATGTCATCGACGGGCAGAATGATGACGTGATTGCGGACCCCGACGCGGCCATTCTCGCGCCGGTAGCCCATGAAAGTGTCGTTGCTTTTGCCGTTTCCCTTGGCCATTTTCGTTTCCTCTCTAACTCGGTCTCATTCCCCCTCTCCCCGGTGGGGAGAGGGCCGGGGTGAGGGGGGACCAGCGCCAGCTATCTGACTCATGATCCCCCTCACCCGCGCTGAATCGCGCGA
>QIGN01000065.1 GCA_003228955.1 Hyphomicrobiales bacterium | reverse complement strand
AAGACCGCCGAGAATGGCGTCTATCGCCTCGGGTGTCGAGCGCTTCCTGTCGGTATCCTCGATCCGCAGAAGCATCTTCCCGCCCTTCGCCCTGGCATAGAGCCAGTTGAACAGGGCCGTACGCGCCCCGCCGATATGCAGAAAGCCGGTGGGCGAGGGGGCAAACCGGGTCACCACTCCATCACTCATGCGGTTCCTCCACTGGCTGCCTCTATGTATGAATCAACAAAAAATTCGGGCATCCCCGCGCGCTCATGTAGCATAGGTATCGCGATTACGTTAAGGGCCGGCTGCATGCGGGCGGGGGAAAAGCGCAATGGCGGAGTGGCCTGAGTACACTCAGCATCGTCAAAACCATAGCCGATGGCCGGGGAAGCGCCCCGATTTGCACCTTGCCGGAATGCTCGAAAGCGAAAACGACCGATGGTTCCTCTGGGTGCCAGTCTGGTTCGGCGCGGGGATTGGCCTCTATTTCGCACTGCCGGAAGAGCCCCCCTTTTATTTCATATTTGCCGCGCTCAGCATCTTTCTCAGTCTTTGTCTCGCCACCCGTAAAATACCGTTTCTTTGGACCCTGTGCATTGCCGCCCTCTGCACGACGCTCGGATTCACCAATGCCAAGCTGCGCACGCTCGCCGTTGCGCAGCCTGCGATGGAGCGCGCCGGCGGCTTTCTGGTTCTCAAAGGCTGGATTGAGAAAACCGAAGCCCGGTTGCCCAAAGGGCACCGCATCACCCTCAGACCGTTTGCCGCCGAGGGCACGAAAGCAAAAATACTGCCGTACCGGGTGCGATATACCAGCCGCTTCGAAGAGACGCCGGTCACGGGCTCGGCACTCGAAGTTCGCCTGCGCCTACGCCGTGTGCCCGAGCCGGTAATGCCGGGCGGCTTCGACTTTTCCCGCAAGGCCTATTTTGCGGGTCTCGGCGCGGTTGGTTTTGCGCTTGCGCCGGCCAAGCCACTCATCAATGCCCAACCACCGCCATGGGATATCCGCCTGAGAGCAAAAATCGATCGCCTGCGCCGCTATATTGAGCGCGGCATATTGGAGACAATACCCGGAGAGCGCGGAGCGGTCGTGATCGCCCTCATTACGGGCGAGCGCGGGCGCATACCCAAGGAAACTCTCTCCGCGCTGAGAGACTCGGGCCTCGCCCACATGCTCGCGATTTCCGGGCTTCACATGGCGTTGATGGCGGGTTCGCTTTTCTGGCTCCTGCGGGCGGGAGCAGCGGGCTTTCCAGCATTGGCGTTACGGTACCCGATCAAAAAATGGGCCGCCATGCTGGCGTTGCTCGGAGCCGGGTTTTATCTCGCCATTTCAGGAGGCTCGATCGCCACGCAGCGCGCATTCCTGATGACGGGGATCGTCTTTACCGCAATCCTGCTTGACCGGCCGGCACTCACCCTTCGCAATGTCGCGCTTGCCGCTATTGTGATACTGGGCCTGTTCCCCGAAAGCCTGCTCGACGTCTCGTTCCAGATGTCATTCGCCGCGGTAACGGCGCTGGTGGCGGTTTATGAACGCGCAAGCAGGCGAAAATCCGCCAGCGCCGTTCGCACGCTCCAGGGCCGGGCTGTCCGGAAGGCCGGCCGGTATATTGCAGGAATAGCCCTGACAACGCTCGTGGCCGGCATCGCCGTTGCGCCGTTTGCCGCATTCCATTTCAACAAGCTTGCGCAATTCAGCCTGCTTGCCAACCTCGCGGCGATGCCGCCATTCGGCCTTGCGGTAATGCCCGCGGCCCTTGTGGTTTTGATAACCATGCCATTTGGTTTTGAAGCCCTGCCGTTACAACTTATGGCCTGGGGCATCGACCAGGTCGTTTGGGTCGCCAGGGAAGTTTCCAGCTGGCCATCCGCGACGGTTCGCGTGGCGACAATGCCCGTTTCCGCGCTGCTTGCGCTTACCTTCGGCGGTTTGTGGCTGTGCCTGTGGCGGAAACCCTGGCGGCTGGCCGGGATTGGTATCGCCGGCTTCGGCCTTGTGATGGCGGGGGGGAGCCCGCGCCCGGATATACTTGTCGGGCGCGACGGAAAACTGCTCGGCGTGCGCACGAGCGCCGATAATTTCTCGGTGACGGGCGGCAAACGGTCGAATTACTCCCTGGAGCAGTGGCTCCGCGCCGATGGCGACCCGCGAGATCCGGTTTCTGCGCTCAAGAGCGGCGCCTTCAAATGCGATGAACTCGCCTGCATTGCCAAGGTCAAGGGCAAGACGGTCGCCTTTGTCCGGCACCCGGCCGCGCTCGCGGAGGAATGCGCGCGGGCTGACATTGTCGTGGCGCAAATTCCGATCAACCGGCCTTGCCCGAACGCGCGCGCTACTGTTGACCGGATAGATTTGTGGGCCGATGGCGCCCATGCGCTTTATCTGGACGGGCAGTCGATCCGCGTTGAATCGGTCGCGCAACTCAGGGGGACGCGCCCCTGGTCACGCAAAGTTGCACGCCGGCGCAAAAAGCCTTTGTCCGACGGTAATGCCTACGCAGGTGAATCCGGGCGCGGGAATGAGCGAAGAGCCCGCTAATAGACGCGGATCAATCCAACCAGAGTGCCCTGAACATCGACCCTGTCAGGCCCGAAAATGCGGGTCTCATAGGCCGGATTCGCAGCTTCGAGCGCAATGGAATCGCCGCGGCGGCGAAGACGCTTGAGCGTGGCTTCCTCCTGGTCGACGAGGGCCACGACGATATCGCCGTTATTGGCGGTATCGCTGCGGCGAATAATGACGGTGTCGCCCTCAAGAATGCCCGCCTCGATCATCGAATCGCCTTTAACGTCAAGCGCGAAATGTTCGCCCCTGGTCAGCAAATCGGGCGGAACGTCGATGGTCCGGCTGCGATTCTGGATGGCTTCGATGGGCACGCCGGCCGCAATCTGCCCCATGACCGGAATGGACACAATGTTCGACGACGGGCCTCCGTCGTCCGAGACACGCACGCGACCCAGGGAGCCCTCGATGACACTCGGCGAAAATCCCTGTCCGCCGCCCAAACTGGCGTTGACCGATTCGGGCAGCTTCAATATTTCCAGCGCGCGGGCCCGGTGGGGCAGGCGGCGGATAAAGCCGCGTTCTTCAAGCGCGGTAATGAGCCGGTGAATGCCGGATTTCGACTTCAGGTCAAGCGCCTCTTTCATTTCATCGAATGACGGCGGCACGCCCTGTTCCTTCACCCGCTCATGGATGAACATCAACAGCTCTTTTTGTTTTCGCGTCAGCATCCAAGCCCCTCGCTGGTCATTGCCGCCTCAAATGCGCGGTGTCCGAATCAAACTAGGTTCCAGATATGGACAAATCATGAACATTTATACATGTTCCAGTTGTGTTCCGCAAGGGG
>QIGN01000041.1 GCA_003228955.1 Hyphomicrobiales bacterium | reverse complement strand
TCGCCGCGAGCCACCTGACGCTCGTGCCGGAACTCAAGCAAGCGCTTGAGGCGCAGGGGCGCGGCGACATTATGATCGTCGCCGGCGGCGTAATCCCGCCTCAGGACCATGACGAACTCTATGCGGCGGGCGCAAAGGCCATCTTTGGCCCCGGCACGGTCATCGCCGACGCGGCGTCTGATCTGCTGGAGAAACTCTCGGCCGAGCTGGGCGCGGCGGCGGAGTAGCGATTACGAACAACGCAACGGGTTAGTTTGAATTCTCAACCGGCAACATCATTTCCAGATCGCCCAGATCGCGTCGTGCCGTGTCCAGATCATAGGCATTCTGCAAATTCAGCCAGAAATTCGGCGTTGTGCCAAATACTCTCGCCAACCGCAAAGCTGTGTTGGCGCTCACGCCGCGCGTGCCGTTGACAATTGCCGCGACACGGTTTGGAGGAACTCGAATTGCGCGGGCGAGTGCATTCGCGCTGAGACCGCAGGGCGCCATGAATTCTTCTTTCAGGATTTCACCAGGATGAACAGGCGTTAACATCGTCATTCTCCGACACTAGATTCAATCAATGATAGTCGACGATTTCAACATCGTAAGCATCGCCATCGCTCCACCGGAAACAAATCCGCCATTGGTCATTGATACGAATACTCCATTGCCCTCGTCTATCGCCCTTCAACTTTTCCAATCGATTATTGGGCGGTGCCCGCAAATCGTCTAAAATCTGAGCGGCCTGCAGCATTCTGAGCTTGCGCAAAGCAGACCTATCAAAGGACTGGAACCGGCGAACGCGTTGCAGATTATGTAGCCGCCCGGTATCACGACTGGCGAAAGACCTGATCACAAGTCGCTCCAATTTTTATTATGCAATACGTAACACATAATACCTAATTGTCAACGCTTGCCAAGCTCCCCGATTCCGCCTAACCCGCTCTAGATGTCCGCGGCTCAAAAACAACGCAGCGACCTCACCCTGGAGGATTACGCCAAAGGCGTGCGCTCCGGCGACCGGGTCATGCTGGCGCGCGCCATCACGCTCATCGAAAGCACAAGAGCCGAACATAAAGCACTGGCGCAGGAGTTATTGCAGGCGTTGCTGCCCGAAACGGGCAAGGCCTGCCGGGTCGGCATCACCGGGGTGCCCGGCGTTGGCAAGTCAACGGCCATCGACCAACTCGGCACAAACCTGACCGGGGCCGGACACAAGGTTGCCGTGCTCGCCGTGGACCCTTCTTCGACCCGCTCGGGCGGCTCGGTTCTGGGAGACAAGACGCGTATGCCGCGCCTCGCCCAGGATGAGAACGCCTTCATCCGCCCCTCCCCCACATCCGGCACGCTCGGCGGCGTCACGCGAAAGACGCGAGAAACCATGGCGCTATGCGAGGCGGCCGGGTTCGACGTGGTGCTGGTGGAAACAGTCGGCGTCGGGCAATCCGAAACCGCCGTCGCTGAAATGGTGGATTTCTTCCTCGCCCTCATGCTGCCGGGCGCGGGCGATGAATTGCAGGGCATCAAGAAGGGTATTGTCGAAATCGCAGATATGATCGCGATCAACAAGGCGGATGGCGACAATATGGTGCGGGCCAGGACAGCCGCCAGCGTCTATCGCGCAGCGCTCAACATCATCGCCCCGACCAGCCCTGACTGGTCACCTCCCGTCGTCACGATTTCGGGCAAGGAAAATCTCGGTCTGGACGAGCTGTGGAATAAAATCGAGGAGCACAAGAAAATGCTCACACAGACTGGCGAATTTACAGCCCGCCGCCAGGCCCAGGCTGTCAAATGGATGCATGACATGCTGGAAGACCGGCTGAAATCGGCGCTGCGTGAGAATGGGGCAGTCGCCGCGCGCCTGCCCGAAATCGAAACCCTGGTGCGCGAGGGCGAACTCACCCCCGCACTGGCGGCCAAGGAAATCCTTCACCTTATGAATTCATGAGTTAGGGCTTGTATATGCCGGACCCGGCACAAATCAGAATTCTCGTGACCGGATTCGGTGCCTTCCCCGGACTGAGGTCCAACCCCAGCGCGCAGTTATTGCAGTGGATCGGCGAGCGGCGTAGCCGGTTGCCGGCGAATATCACGCTGCAAACCGCGCTCGTCCCGGCCACATGGGAAGCCGTGGAGCGGTTTGCATCGGAGCAGCTCGCGGAGCTTGATCCCCATATCGCGCTGCATTTCGGGGTGCAGAAACGCGCCTCGGGATTTCGTATTGAGACAGTGGCGCGCAATTGCGCCTGTTCGCACGCGGATGCGCAAGGCAAGCGATACGGGCCCGGTGGACTGGTCCGCGGTGCACCGCAAACCTTACGGGCTACCTTGAGGGTTGAAAAAGTCGCCGCCGGGCTGCGCGCGCAGCGTCATTGCGCGACAACCTCTCCCAGTGCGGGACACTATCTGTGCAACATGCTGTTCTATCTGTCGCTCCACCAGAGCGCGGACAAGGCGCGCTCCCGCCAAACCGGCTTCATCCATATTCCGCCGATCCGGCCGGCGCAAAGCCGTGCGGGAGAAGTAAAGGGGCGGATTTTCAACAAAGAAACGCTATTGGCCGGGACGGTAACGATACTCAATTTCTGCATTGGCGCACACCGCCGCGCATGACATGGCAAAAAACCGGAATTGATTAACGCCGATTGGCATCGCGCTTGCTATGGGAATGGACAAGAGAGGACAAAGGATCATGGTCTTGGATCGGCGGGAGATGATGTTGGGCGGTGTCGGCCTTGGCGCCGGGCTTGCGGCTGTCGCGACCGGGCCAAGGATGTCAGTGGCGCAGGGCGCAAAGACGCAGGGCGGTTCGCTATCTGTCCTGGATCATGGGGTCAGGCCCAACGCCAAGGCCCTTCAGACCGGAAAATTGCAGAAAGCCATCGACGCCGCCGCCAAGGCAGGCGCGATCCTCCATTTCCCGGCAGGGGAATACCGGACCGGAAAACTCAGCTTGAAATCCAACTCCAATCTCACAGGCGTTGCCGGCCTGAGCATATTGAAACTGACCGGAGACAAAGCCGCCCTGACCGCCAGTTCCGCGGCGAACATATACCTGTCGGGTCTCGTCCTTGAGGGCGGCGGCACAGCCCCCGGCACCAGGGGTAATGAAAGCGCCCTGCTCTTCGCGGAACGGGTCGAGGGCTTGACCGTAACCGGCTGCAAGGTCACCGGCAGCAGCGCAAACGGCATTTCATTGACCAGTTGTTCGGGGAAAATTACCGGCAATGAAATTGCGAAAATCGCCGTTGCAGGCCTTTTCTGCAACGATTCCAGCGGTCTTGAAATCAGCCACAACACTGTCCGTGACTGTGGCAACAACGGCATTCAGGTGTGGCGGTCCTCCGCCGGGGAGGATGGGACAATCATTGCGCAAAACCGCGTGGAGGATATTCGCGCGGAGCGCGGCGGGTCAGGACAAAATGGCAATGGAATCAATGTATTCAGGGCGGATGGCGTACAGGTCGCCGGAAACAGAATAACCGATTGCGAATTTAGCGCCATTCGCGGCAATGCCGCATCCAATTTTCAGGTTATCGGCAATAGCTGCGCCCGTCTTGGAGAAGTCGCGATCTACGCCGAATTCGGTTTCGAGGGCGCAATGATCGTCAATAATCTGATCGACAAGGCCGCAACCGGCATTTCCATCACCAACTTCAACGAGGGCGGCCGCATGGCTGTCGCGCAGGGCAATCTGGTCCGCAATCTTTTCCTGCGAAAGGGCCAGCGCGGCGTCGGTATCAGCGTGGAAGCTGA
>QIGN01000009.1 GCA_003228955.1 Hyphomicrobiales bacterium | reverse complement strand
GGGCGCAGCGCCAGCGCGTCGAGGGCCATGCGGTTGCGTTGAAGCGTGGTTTCGGTCTCCGACCCGCCCATCAGATAGTCCCATGTCTCGCGCGGGATATTTTTGCGCGCGGGCTCCACAAACTCATGCAGCACTTCAAAGGAGGTTTTTTTCGCCATGTGAGGATTTCTGTTGCTTTTGCCCCGGGCTTACGCGCCGCAGGTCTCCGGAGCGGGTTGTTTCATATGGATGGAAAGATCGGTGATGGTCGCCTTTTCGCCCGTCAGTGGATTGGCCGGGTCCCAGGCGACCTTGACGGTCTCGAAGCGGCAGGCGCGGGCATCGTAAATCATCAGCCGCCCGGCGAGCGACTCGCCAAGCCCGAGCAGCTCTTTCAGCACTTCAAGCGCCTGCATCGTGCCCATGACGCCGGCCACCGCGCCAAGGATGCCAACTTCCGAGCAATTGGCGACCGTTCCGGGCGGCGGGGCCTCGGGGAAGATGCAGCGATAGTTGGGGAAAGGCTTGCCGTCCTCCCCCTTCTCATGGGCGCGGAAGGTTGTGAGGTAGCCGTCAAAGGGACCGAGGGCGGCAAACACCAGCGGGCGTTTGGCGAGATAACAGGCATCGTTCACCAGATAACGCGTGGCGAAATTGTCCGACCCGTCGGCGACGATGTCATATTGCGAGATGATCTCAGCCGCGTTTTCGCCCGTCAGGCGTTCGGAGTGGAGTGTCGTATCCACATGTGGATTGAGGCGCGCAATCGCCTCGGCTGCGCTTTGCGTCTTCAGCACGCCCACATGAGCGGTGTCATGGATGACCTGGCGCTGGAGATTGTCGAGGGAGACGTGATCATCGTCGATGATGCCGAGCGTGCCAACGCCGGCGGCAGCCAGATACATGAGCAAAGCCGAACCCAGCCCGCCCGCGCCCACGACCAGCACCTTGGCTTCTTTTAGCTTCTGCTGGCCCTGACCGCCGACGTCATGCAGCACCAGATGGCGCTTGTAGCGGTCGATTTCTTCGGGTGTCAGTGTCATGGAGGAGTTTTAGCGCAATGGCGCGGCTCTAACCAGTGCGCGCCACGCTCATCACTCCTCACCCGGCCCTCTCCCCTCAGGGGAGGAGGGGGGGCATGGAGTTTGCCTCAAGAAAATCGAAACCCCTGCGGAAGCAGGGGTCCAGATGCAGCAACCCGATTGGACCCCCGGTCAGGTCCGGGGTTTCGCCTGCATTTGATCCTGCCGGGTCACCCGGTTCCGGTAGAACCAAAGCCGCCCGCCCCGCGCGCGCTTTCATTCAATTCCTTGACTTCAACAAGCTCCGCGCGCGAAACCGGCTGGACCACCATCTGCGCAATACGCATGCCGCGCTCGATCTCAAAGGGTTCGTCCCCGTGATTTATCAGCAGCACCTTCACCTCGCCCCGGTAATCGGCGTCGATCGTGCCGGGCGAATTGAGCACCGTGACGCCATGCTTGAGCGCAAGGCCCGAGCGCGGGCGTATCTGGGCCTCGAACCCTTCCGGCAGTTCCATTGAAAACCCTGCCGGGATGAGCGCCCGCGCGCCCGGCGCCAGGGTCACGCCCGCCCCTTCCGGCACCGCCGCGCCAAGGTCCATGCCCGCCGCGGACTCGCTTTCGTAAGAAGGCAGGGGCAAACCCGCCCCATGCTCAAGACGGCGCAGCGCAATGCGCGGCTGTGTGGGCGAGGCCGGCACTACTTTGCCGCCGCCTCTATTGCGGCAAGATGCGCGGCGGCTCTGGCGATGAGTTTTTCCGCGACCTTCTCCTTGGTCATTTCCGGCCAGTCCTCGGTCGTGTTTTTCGTTACCAGAGAAACACGATTATTGTCGCCGCCCATAATCCCTGTTCCTTCAGACACATCATTCGCCACAATCCAGTCGCAGCCCTTTGCCTGGCGCTTTTTCGCGGCATTGGCCACCACCTGCTGCGTTTCGGCGGCGAAGCCGATGACGAGAGGGGGGCGCAGATGCCCCCGGCTCACCAGTTTCAGAATATCCGGGTTTTGAACAAGATCGAGGCTCAATTCACGATCCGTGGCGTTTTTTTTCATTTTTTGCGGGCTTTCTTCCCGCATCCGCCAGTCGGCCACGGCGGCGGAGAAAATGGCGATATCGGCGGGCAGAGCGCTCTGGACCGCCTTCAGCATGTCGGCCGCTGTTTCCACATGAATGACATTCACGCCCAAGGGGTCGGCGATCCGGACCGGGCCGCTCACCAGCGTCACCCGCGCGCCCGCACGCGCCGCCGCGGCGGCGATGGCGTGGCCCTGCTTGCCCGAGGAACGGTTGGCGATATAGCGCACCGGATCAACCGGCTCATGGGTCGGCCCGGAGGTGACAAGCACATGGCGGCCCTTTAGCGGCTTGGCGCCGGCCTGGCCGGCAAGATTTTCGAGCGCGCCGAGAATTTCCGGCACCTCGGCCATGCGCCCGAAACCCCGCTCATCGGCTTCCGCCATTTCCCCTTTATTGGGGCCAATGAACGAAACCCCATCTGTTTTGAGTTGCGCCACATTGCGCTGTGTTGCCTTGTGGCCCCACATATGCGGATTCATGGCGGGAGCAAGCAAAATACGTGTATCTGTCGCCAAAAGGACAGATGTCGCCAGATCGTCCGCCTGCCCGCCAGCCATTTTCGCCATGAGATTGGCGGTGGCGGGGGCGACGATAATGAGGTCGCTGTCGCGCGCCAGACGAATGTGGCCCACGTCGAATTCGGTTCCGGCGTCAAACAAATCACTGTAGGGCGCGGCCCCGGCCAGCGCACCCACGGACAGGGGCGTGACGAATTCTTGCGCCGCGCGCGTGAGAATGACCCGCAACTCGCAGCCTCTTTCGCGCAACCGCCGGATGAGATCGAGGGATTTATACGCCGCAATTCCCCCGGAAATAATCAACAGGATGCGCGCGCCGTTCAGCCCGTTTTCCGGGCCAGCCGCCAACCGGGGTCCAAGATCGAGAAAATCATTCGCCGTCACCGCGCCGCCGGTGGCGTCCGCGATGCGCTGCGCCAGCTCCAGCGACGGCCGGGCATGAGCGTTTTTCAGGCGGGAAAGTGTCGCCTCGGTGGTTTTGACCTGCAAGGCAAGTTCACGCGCCGATATGCCGCTGCTCTTGAGCCACTGGTTAAGTTTCATCGAATAATATTACATTATATGTAATTTTCTGGCTAACCTTTAATGAAACAACATATTTCCCTCCTCCTTCACGGGAAAATTGGGAGCGGGTGGCAAAGCAGGTTACGGCCACCGATCCCGGCGGCCTGTGTCCGGTTTCGGGATCCCCGGCACCGGCGAATCTCTCAATCAACCAGTTATTTACCCTAATTTCCTACTCTCAAGAGCCAGAAATTTTGCTGCCGGATTCCTCGGCCAGGCGGTGTGTTCGCGCCGCGAAGAGAAGACCCCGGCGCACGGAAAAGGCCTCGAGGACGGTGGCCGCTCCATGGAATCCTGCGATCGACCCGGCCCAGTCGAAACACACCGCGAAGGCGTAGACGCCTTGAGGGAACTTGCGCCCGGGACGCGCATGCTCAATGCTCTGCAACTGATTATCGACGCCCATTCGCTTGTCTCGGTGACGGATCGCGCGGGACATATAACCTATGCCAATGACCGGTTTTGCGAGGTAAGCAAATACCCGCGCGAAGAGTTGATCGGCCAGACTCACCGGATCGTCAAGTCGGATTTCCACCCGCCCTGCTTCTACGAGGAAATTTGGTCGGCCATCGCATCGGGTAACGCATGGACCGGTGACATCCAGAACAGGGCCAGGGACGGTTCGCTGTACTGGGTCCAATCGAGCATCAGTCCCATCTTCGATACGCAGAACCGGATTGTCGGCTATGGCTCGATCCGCACGGATGTCACCGCGCAGCGTCAACTGATGACCAGGCTTCAGGAAAGCGAGAAAAATGCCTTCGCAACTCTGAAATCGGCCATCAACGTCATCGACAGCAGCTTGCTCCTCGTCGATAGGTCGGGACACATCGTCACGACCAATCAGGCCTATTCCGCAATGTACCCGGAGTCTGCGGGGGAGGAACGTCCCGGGAATCATTTCAAGGAATTGGTCAGAAAACAACGGCACGAGCTGTCCGATGAGGAGCTTGAGGAATTCGTCCAGCAGGTCTTCGCTGAAGATACGACGGAGCAGCACACGCTGGCGGACGGACGGACGGTCAAGATTCAGCGAAGAATTTCACCCGGTGGCGGCTTCGTCTC
>QIGN01000019.1 GCA_003228955.1 Hyphomicrobiales bacterium | reverse complement strand
CGGGCATGGCCTATGAGGCCATGAACAATGCCGGCGCAATGGATTCGCGCCTGATTGTCATCCTCAACGACAACGATATGTCGATTGCCCCGCCGGTGGGCGCCATGAGCGCCTATCTGGCGCGGCGTCTGTCGGGCGGCACCTATCTGCAAATCCGCAACTGGGCAAAGCAGCTGGCGAGAAAACTGCCCAAAAAGTGGGAGCGCCGCGCCGCGCGCGCGGAGGAATATACCCGCAGCTTCTGGTCCGGGGGCACGCTGTTCGAGGAGTTGGGCTTCTACTATGTCGGCCCTCTCGACGGGCATAATTTCGATCACCTGCTGCTGCGCAATGTGCGCGACGCGAAGGAGGGGCCCATCCTCATCCATGTGGTGACGCAGAAGGGCAAGGGTTACGCTCCGGCGGAGAATTCCGACGACAAGGGCCACGCCACGGCGCGCTTCAACGTTGTAACGGGCGCGCAGGAGAAATCGACCCCAAATGCACCGTCCTACACAAAGGTTTTTGCGCAGGCGCTCTGCCATGAGGCGGAGAAAGACGATAAAATTGTCGCCATTACCGCCGCCATGCCCTCGGGCACGGGTCTTGATATCTTCGGCGAGAAATTTCCGGACCGCTGCTTCGATGTCGGTATCGCCGAACAGCACGCGGTGACCTTTGCCGCCGGTCTTGCCAGCCAGGGCTACAAACCCTTCGCGGCCATCTATTCGACATTCCTGCAACGGGCTTACGATCAGGTCGTGCATGACGTTGCGGTCCAGAAACTTCCCGTGCGCTTCGCCATTGACCGCGCCGGGCTGGTGGGCGCGGACGGGCCGACCCATGCCGGCTCCTTCGACGTGGCGTATCTGAGCTGCCTGCCCAATTTCGTTGTCATGGCGGCAGCCGATGAGGCGGAACTGGTTCGCATGGTGGCGACGGCGGCCGCGATCGATGACCGCCCCAGCGCTTTCCGCTACCCGCGCGGCGAGGGCACCGGCGCGCAGATACTCCAGAACCCCGAACCGCTCGAAATTGGCAAGGGGCGCATTATGCGTGAAGGCACGGCGGTTGCGCTGCTGTCACTGGGCACGCGGCTTGGCGAATGTCTGGACGCGGCCGATCAGCTTGCGGCCCAGGGGCTGCCGGCAACGGTCGCCGATGCCCGTTTCGCCAAACCGCTCGATCATGAGCTGATCCGGAAACTGGCCTGCGATCACGAGGTTCTTATTACCATTGAAGAGGGGGCTGTCGGTGGATTTGGCTCCCATGTGCTGAAATTCCTGTCAGATGAGGGCCTGCTTGAGAGCGGGCTCAAAGTGCGCGGCATGTTCCTGCCTGATATGTTCATTGATCAGGACAGCCCTTCCGCCATGTACGCCCGGGCCGGGCTTGATTCCGATGCCATTGTGAAACGCGTGTTTGCCGCGCTTGGCCGCGAACGGCGCGCCGAAACCGGCGAACTGGCCTGATTTGCACGCCTTGGGCGAGCCGGTCAAAAGACAACGCCTCGATACTCTGCTTGTGACGCGCGGCCTTGCCGCAACCCGCGCCCGCGCGCGCGATCTTATCAAACGCGGACTTGTGCGTATTGACGGCGAGGCGGGCGGCAAGCCCGCGCGGATGACGCGCGAAGATGCCGCGCTGGAGGTGGCGGGGGAGGCCGGCGGATATGTTTCGCGCGGGGCCGAGAAACTCATTTCAGCACTCAATAATCTCGGCTTTGATCCGAAAGGGCGCAACGCGCTCGACATAGGCGCCTCGACGGGCGGATTCACGCAAGTCCTGCTGGAGCGCGGCGCCGCCCATGTCTGCTGCGTCGATGTGGGGCGGGGTCAACTCAGCGCAGAACTCAAGGGCGACCCGCGCGTGCGGGTTCTGGAGGGCACAGACGCGCGCACCCTTTCGCCTGAGCTGATCGCCGGTCCGGTCACGGCCATAGTCGCGGATGTCAGTTTCATTTCTCTGGCCAAGGCCCTGCCCGCGGCGCTCAAACTCGCCGCGCCGGGCTGCTGGCTCGTGGCGCTGGTAAAACCGCAATTCGAGGCTGGTCCGGACGCCGTGGGCAAGGGCGGTGTGGTGCGCGATGAGGCTGTGCGGCAACGCGCAGTGGCGGGCGTTCGCGAATGGCTTGAAAATCAACCGGGCTGGCAGGTCGCGGGCATCATCGAGTCGCCAATCACAGGCGGGGATGGGAATATCGAATTTCTGATCGGCGCTTGCCATGACGCGTGAGCTTGTCATCGAGACGCTTGGAAGCCGCGGCGACGGTGTTGTCCGGAGCGGGGAGGGCCCGGTCCATATTCCCTTTACGCTTCCCGGTGAACGGGTGCGTGCAAGTGTGCGGGACGGGCGCGGCGAAGTGCTGGAGGTTCTTGAGCCAAGCGAAGAGCGCCGCGAGCCCCAGTGCCGCCACTTCGGGACATGTGGGGGATGTTCGCTTCAGCATTTCAAAAGCTCAGGCTATCTTGCATGGAAGCGCGAGCAGGTCAGGCAGGCGTTTCTTTCGCGTGGGCTGGATGTGCCTGTAGAGCCAGTCAGCCCGGCGCAAGTTGGCACGCGCCGCCGCGCGGTTCTGACCGCCCGCCGGACACGCAGCGGAGTTCTGCTCGGCTTTTCCAGGCGGCTCTCCCACGAAATCATCGACATGCGGGAGTGCCCGGTTTTGCGGGGTCAAATTGTGGATGCCCTGCCAGGCCTGCGGGAATTGCTCGGCGCGCTGTTAACCCGGAAGGGCAAGGCGCGTGTCACGGTTCTCGCAACGCTGACCGGACTGGATGTCTGCATTGACGACGTGCCGGAGGCGCGCGATCCCGATGCTCTCATGGCGCTGGCGGCGCTTGCGGAGCGTCTCGACCTGGCGCGGTTGACGGTTGCGGGCGAGGTTCTGGCAACCCGGCGCCCGCCGGTTTTGGAATTTGGCGGCGTTCCCGCCGTGCCGCCGCCCGGCGGCTTCGTTCAGGCCTGCGCGGCAGCTGAAAAGCTGCTGGTTGGCCATGTGCTGAAGGCGTGTAAAGACGCGCCCCGCGTTGCCGATCTTTTTTGCGGCTCGGGGACTTTTGCGCTCCCCCTTGCCCTGCGCAGTGAAGTGCTAGCGGTCGAGATGGAAGCAGAGGCGCTTGGCGCGATTGAGGCCGCGGTGCGACAGGCACAGGGGTTAAGACCGGTCGAGACAGCGTGCCGCGATCTGTTTCGCGAGCCCCTGGCGGCGGAGGAGCTGAACGCCTTCGATGCGGTTGTGTTCAATCCGCCAAAGGCCGGCGCGCGCGCTCAGGCCGTGGAACTTGCCCAATCCACCGTTAGCCTTGTCATTGCCGTTTCCTGCAATCCGGCCACGCTGGCGCGCGATGTCCGTATTCTGATGGATGGCGGCTACCAAGTGTCGCGTGTTACGCCGGTGGATCAGTTTCTGTTCTCCGAACATATCGAAGTGGTGGCGGTATTGGAGCGTTAAAGCAGTCCGTCTGCAAATGCCGGGACAACTTGCGTTGCCGGCCATGGATGGCTTGTGCAAACAGCGATGCGCCTTCTGAGCGCTCAAGGTGATCGACTTCCCCTGGCCCCGCCCCAACGAGGACTTTGAAAAGCGCATGTGCGCTTTTGTGGAAAACGCGAAGAGCGAAGGCGTCGAGGCCTTCGCCTTCGGCGATCTGTTCCTTGAGGATATCCGGGCCTATCGGGAAAAGAATCTGGACGGCACCGGTATCACGCTCCTGTTTCCAGTCTGGGGTATGCCGACGGACCGCCTCGCGCACGACATGGTCGCGGGTGGTCTTCGCGCCCATGTCACCTGCGTCGACCCGTGCGGCGAGAATGGCGAATTCCACACCTGCGTATTTCAGGGGCCGATGTTTTCAAAGCCCGTCCCTGTCACGCCTGGCGAAGTGCAAGAGCGCGACGGGTTGGTTTTCGCCGATTTGATTTTGATGGATGAAGACCGGGGCGATGATATTCCACCCGAGCAGGTGATCCGAGGATCAGCCGAAACGTTGACACGCCTATCACGTAATATACGTTGTCACCCAACATCGAAATCTTAGCATGGAGCTCGGAATGAAGATTGGAATAGTATCTTTTGTAGTTGGTTTCAGCACACTCGCGGTTGCGCCCCTGGCCGCCTACGAGGGCTTCAAAAAAGACTACCAAACATGCACGCAAGGTCAAGGCAAGGTCGACAACACTGCCGTGGTCAAGGCATGCACGCGTCTCATCGA
>QIGN01000176.1 GCA_003228955.1 Hyphomicrobiales bacterium | reverse complement strand
CGGTCGCGGAATTTGTGAAAGGTACCCAGCTCAAACGCTTTCTCGACGCGCTCGATGAACCGGTACGCGGGGAATTCGAGAATGCGTATCGTGCGCGCATTCTCGCCGCCTATCCCAGATGCAAGGATGGGAAAACGCTGTTTCCCTTCCGCCGGCTGTTTCTGCTGGCGGAAAGATAGCTCGCCCGCCCCGGACAGGCTCCAGGGGCAAAATGCGCCCCGAATTCCGGTTCAGCCACGCTTTCCCGTTGCTCCCCCGCGATCACGGGTTAAGCTGATCGGGGCCCCGTCTCCGCTGGCCAGCGATTCCGCTTCCAATATTGCCATCTTCAGCAGGTAGGAGAGAAATTCATATCCCATTTTCTCCGTTCTTGCCTGAAGCAACTTCAGATCTTTCAGCAGCGGCAGCGGCCCTTCCGCCCCCGGGTTTCCTTGCGAAGACCGCTTGCCGGCTGGTTCTTGTCGCGGAACAGTTTTACCGGTGTCATTCACGATATCGGGAAACTTCAGCTAATTCGCTAATTAACGTGCTCAATTCCCACAATGGTTACAATAGACTTGCTTGTCAAATGTCCCCGGCCAACAAGCCGGCTGCCAAGCGGCTTCTTCCTCATTGGCCATTCCTGCCGCGAAATCGGCCGCTTTCACGCAACAGATTTGCAACCTATTCTTTTGGTTGCGGCACAATTCTCAAGTAAGGCTTGGGCGCGTCCCAGCCATCGGGATACTTCTCCCTGGCGGCCTCGTCCGACACCGCCGGAACGATGATGACGTCATCGCCATCCTTCCAGTTCACCGGGGTCGCGACCTGATGCTTCGCGGTCAGTTGAAGAGAATCGAGAACACGCAGCACTTCGTGGAAGTTGCGGCCCGTGGCCATGGGGTAGCTGATCATCAGTTTGACCGTCTTGTCCGGCCCGATAATGAATACCGTGCGAACGGTCATGTTATCGACGGCGGTCCGCCCTTCCGACGTTTCGCCCGCGCCCGCCGGCAGCATGCCGTATAGCTTCGCGACTTTCAGTTCCGTATCGCCGATCATGGGGTAGTTCGGCGCGGTTCCTTGTGTCTCTTCAATGTCTTTCGCCCATTTGGCGTGATTGTCGACCGGGTCGACACTCAGGCCGATGATCTTGCAGTTGCGGGCATCGAACTCCGGCTTGATCTTCGCCATAAAGCCAAGCTCGGTAGTGCAGACGGGCGTGAAGTCTTTCGGATGCGAAAACATCACGCACCAGGAATCGCCAATCCAGTCATGAAATTTGATGGGCCCTTGCGTCGTTTCAGCCTCGAAATCCGGGGCTGTACTCCCAATTTGCAGCGTCATACCAACCTCCAAAAACACCGCCGCCGCCACAAACCGGGGGGCTCGTTCTCAAGCGGCGCGCGGCAGCCATACTACACACACCACGCCAGTTGCCAACACGCACGGCGCATCCGTGTAGACACCTGAAATGCCAGAAAATCAAGGTTTAGCCATTGCGGCGCTGCGTAAGAATTCCGGCCGCGAAATAGAGGCACCCCAGCACCATCACCGACGCGGAGATAACCAGCAGCTTGGAGTATTTATGCTCAAGGCCGGTCAGCTGCGTCATGAGGGAAATATGGTTGCCCGCCTCAAGGAAATAGAGAGCCGCGCCCGCAATCGCGGTGACAAAGGCAAGCAGATAGGACCACACGGGAACGTCAGTGCGCCCGCCCCACAGCGAAAAGAAGGCGACCGGAGCCAGGAACATCGACGCGGTGCCCGATACCGCGACCGCGCTGAACAGATCCTTGGAGCCCAGAAACACCAGAACGAGCCCGCCGAACATGAACAGCATCATCGCGACCCGCCCCTTGAACACGGTCGGCCTGGCGATTTTCATATCGACGATAGAGAGTTTCGCCGCGCTGGCCAGCGTTGAGTCCAGCGTCGACATGCAGGAGATGATCAGCGCGATATTGAACAGCAGCACCGGTGTTTCACCGAACAGGCGCATGAAGGTCGGGACGAGGCTCTCGCCGGCGGCTTTCTCCAGCCCGGCATAGGTCCCCAGCAGGCCGAACGCCAGGATGCACAGCACCGAAATCCAGGCGGCGTGATAGAAGCTCGTCATCGTGCTTTTCTTGTCCGAGATGAGGCCGCGATCCATCATCACCGGATCATGCATCGGGTAGCTCCAGACCTGCAGGAACGCAACGGCCAGAAGCACCCAGCCGGGACCCGTACCATCGGGGCTTGAAGCGGCAATCGCCGCAAAATCAAAACTTCCCTTGTCGAGCGCCAGAATAAGCAGCACCCCGAGCACGACCATGAATACGACCATCTGGAACACATCCGTGCGAATGGAGGCATTCAGCCCGCCGAGCGCGGCATAAGCCAGCACCACCAGCCCCACGGCCACGATCGACACCACATAGGCGCTCGATCCGGCGGGGCCGAAAATGATGCCGATGACGAGGAGATTGGCGAACACCTCCGACAGCAGGCGCAGGCCCGTGACAAAGGAGTAGCTGACCGGCCCGGCGACGCCGAAACGGTCGGCGAGGAAGGCCTGAATGGAATCGAAGCCATGGCGCCAGCGCAGCGAGGCGATGATCCAGGCCCCGGTGAGGAATGACAGATAATAGGTTGCATAGGCGAGCGCGCCGGCGATGCCGTAAAAATACCCCAGGATCGCGGCGTTCATGATGGAGCGCGCGAATATCCATGTGGTGACCAGGCTGAGGCTCAGGGAAAAAATCCCCGGCTTGTCGCCGGAGACCGCATGGCCCTTGTAGAAGGAACCCAGCGTCGAAACGCGCGGTGAAAGCGCAAGGCTTCCGATGGCGACGAACGCCGTTACGACCACTAACGTATATGACATGAAGTGTCCCCAGATCCGGATAGGGTGAAACGACCCCGCTGTATACTCAACTCTCCGCCCGATTGCGACAAATTAGCACGCTCTAACCAATTTGTGACCGGCCTGCCTAACCAGGGTCCATATGCGGTCCGGTCAAGCCGCATGACGGCGCTTCGAGGGCGGGGCCTTGAAGGCGTCAAGCAAATCCTCGCGCTGCGCTCCGGCCAGTTCCGCCGCCTCGCGCTTGACCGGTCCAAACCCGCGAATATTTTCCGGTAACGCCGCAAGCTGAACGGCAATCCCGTGATTTTCCGCGGTCAGATGCGCGGCGATCTCGTCAAGCAAGGCCAGATAGTCTGTCAGGAGCTGCCGCTCCAGCCGCCGGTCGGCGCTGTAGCGGAAGGGGTCCAGCAACGTGCCCCTTGCGCCCTTCATCCGCGCAAGAAGCGTAAATGCGCGCATCGTCCAGGGCCCGAAACGGCGCTTTTTCGGCCGTCCGGTAGCGGGGTCCGGGCGCGACAGGAAGGGCGGCGCCAGATAAAATTCCAGTTTCAGTTCGCCGGCAAACATGGCTTTGAGCTGGCGCCGGAACGCGCCATCGCTGTAGAGCCGCGCCACCTCATATTCGTCCTTGGCGGCCATGAGTTTGAATAATCCCCGCGCAACCGCGCTGGAGAGTGCGGAGGACGATGGCATGTGTTCCAGCTCAATCTTCCTGACCGCCTCGATACGGTCACGGTACCGTTTCCCATAGGCGGCATTCTGATACCTGGTCAAAAAGCGTTGCCGGCGCTCAATCGTTTCATCAAGCGATTCAGGCCGCGTGTCCGTGGCGGGAACAGGCGTGCCTGACCGTATGATGTTTTCCATAGCCCGCGTGTCATGGGCGGCAAAACGGCCCCAGGAAAAGGCGTCCAGATTGCGTTCCACCGCGACCCCATTGAGGCGGATGGCCGCTTGCAGGGCTTCCAGAGATACCGGCACCGCGCCGCGCTGCCACGCATAACCCAGCAGGAAGATATTGGCGGACATTGTGTCGCCCAGCAGGGCGGCGGTCGCCCGATGCGCGTCGATGAAGCT
>QIGN01000060.1 GCA_003228955.1 Hyphomicrobiales bacterium | reverse complement strand
AGGCCTGTCTGCTGGAGGAAATGACGCAGATACTCGGCCTGCCCAACGATTCCGATCTGATCAGGCCCTCGGTGTTCAACAATGGCGACGCGCTCGTGCAACTGACGCCGCTCGATGAGGCCTTTATCCGTGTGCTGTACGATCCAAAGATGACCATGGGCGCGCCCGCGCGCGAGGCGCTTCCCATCGCCGCGGGCCTTCTTCAGAGAAACGGGCCGTAATCCACCGCAGCCGCTATTGTTGCCTGAACTGCACAAGGAAGCGCTCGACGATCCTCCAGTGGGCCTCGGCGTTGCCATTGCGCGCGGGAATCAGGCTGGAGGCGCCGTGGCGGCCGCCGGTTTTCGGTACGAAGGACGTGACCAGCTTCGGAGATATTGCGCGAACGAGCGGCGCGATGCGTCCCGCCTCGCCCGGCGGCGTCACGATGAGTGTCGGCGCCTTGATCTTGCCTGCCGGACCGGCGACCGATTGGCCCTTGAGATATTCGCCGGGCGAAAAGGCGAGAACGCCGTCCACCAGCGCCGCGTCCCCGCCCGCCAGAACGAGAGCGAGCGCGGCGGAATAGGATGAGCCCAGCAGGAGAACCGAGCCCCTTGTCTGGGTCCGCGCCCAGGCGATACCGGCTTCGATATCGGGAAGCGCATCGAGATAGGCCGTGCCCTTGCCAGAAGCGGCGGCACGTTTGGCGGTTTCGTTCGCCACATTCGCGAAGCTCTTGCCGGACCTCTGATCGAGCGCAATGGCATTGAACCCCAACTGGTTCAGACGCGGCGCGATTTCGCCATACTCCCCCCGGCTTGAGCCGGCCTGATGGGCGAGCACAATCCACGGCGCGGCGGCGGCAGGACTGGTCCGGTAAACATCGGCGGTCACTTCGAGGCCGTCCTTTGCCTTGAGAGCAACGGTCTCGGCCGCCTGAGCGGGAGTTGCGAGAAACATCATTGCGGCAACGGCCAGCCATGCAAAGCGGGTCATGAGAACCTCCCCGGCGCGGGTTTGGGCCAACGATTGCGCCAAGTATAGCAGCATTCCAGCCCAATGGCCTTTGTCAGCAAGTCCTAGACATTTTAGCGTCATTGGTTCAATTTTCACGCACCGGATTTATGGACTTTGACCCCGGCGCGGAGACGATGACATGGCTGAACTCGCCCTTGCCGCCTTTGTTTTCCTTAGCTTGCATATCCTCCCCGCCGTCAGCGCGCGCGAGCGGGTGATCGCCAAAATAGGCGACCCGGTCTATATGGCTCTGTTTTCGCTGGCCTCGATCCTTGCTTTTGCCTGGATGGTCTCCGCCTACGATGCCGCGCCATCCGGCGAGTTCCTGTGGGTCACCGGAACGTTCTGGCGCGCGATAACCGCATTGCTCATGGCTTTGGCCTTTGTCCTTATTGTCGCCGGCGTCACCACGCGCAACCCCTCCATGGTCATGAGCGGGAGTGCCCTGAAGGCGTCCAACCCGTGGGCGGGCATATTCGCGATTACCCGGCATCCGCTCATGTGGGGCATCGCGCTTTGGGCAATTCTGCATCTTGCGAACCGGCCCAATATGAAATCTCTCCTGTATTTCGGCACGCTGGCATTGCTGGCGGTTGGCGGCTCGCGCCTGCAGGAAAAGCGCAAGCGCCGTGAACTGGGCGCCGCCTGGGAACCGTTTGAAAAACATACCTCATTCGTCCCGTTTGCGGGGCTTGTGAGCGGCAAATCGAAGCTCGGCCTGAAGGAACTCGGCGGGTGGCGGGTGGCGGCGGCGCTCGCGTTGTGGGCCGGCATGCTCTTCGCTCACGGGCGGGTCATAGGCGTTCCGGTATTGCCTCTTTAGGTTATGCCGCCCGGCTGCGCTTGCGGCAGGCGCCCTGCTTGGCCCGCAACTGCACCAGCTTGGCGTCAATCGCCCTGGCCCATTCGCCGGTGGCAATCATGACGTTCCGGCCGAAGGTTCCGCGCACGATGTTGAAGGCAATCCCGGCCGGGGCCACCGACTGGATACCCGCCAGAAGGCGATTGTCGTTCTTGGCCTTTTCTTCTTCCAGCTTCTTGATCTGATGGCTGACATTGCCGCAATTGGCCGTTACCGCCTCGATCTCGCGCATCCGCATCGGCGCGGCGCAGGCACTCACCGTCACCGCGACGGCAAGCGCCAGACAAGCTGTACGCATTGACTTCCCCCCGGAAGCAGCAACTCTACTCTGACGGGAAGCATCATAGAGCACGAAGGGCTTGGCTGCATGCCCTTGTGACCCTATATGTAAATTTGCCGCTGGCACTCCTGGAGATGCGTGGCGGCTGATGCGCGGGAATTTCTCCCCCGCATGGTTATATTATCTTGCCGGCGCGCAAATGATCCATCGCGCCGCGTGGCCGGACTGCCGACGCCCTTATATATTCGGGTTCTTGTCGCCGGGCACGTATTTCAAACAGCGATGGACCGGCAATTTCCGTTTGCGACATTTGTGCGCCCGGCCCCGAGACTGACGGATGTGGTCTTGTCAGGCCCTCCCCGCATTTCCTCAACCGAACCAATGTTGAATGGAAACCGCGACGGTGTTTGCGCGGCTGCGCACCCGTCAGACAAAAGGGCAATGACATGAAACTGGACCGACGCAAATTTCTTGGAGTTGCGGCCGCCTCGCCGCTCGCCGCGAAGGAGATCGCCACGCGGGCGATGGAAGAGGCGCAGATGCAGGCCGCCGGCATGTCCCTGCATTCCGACGCGCTCTATACCGGCATACCGTCATCGGACCCGATGCCGAACATGCGCTCGCTGTGGGAAGCCATTTCCGAACTGGGAGTACCGGAATGGAAACGCGAGGACCTGCGCGAGGACGCGCGCCGCAACCGGACGCTCGATCCCGACATCGCCGCCATGCGCTCGCTGTCGCTGAACGCCAAGATGCGCCGCCAGTGGCAGCGCAATTACGAAGTGCTTGTGGAAAGCGCGCTTCGGCAGAACAGAATGGAGAAGGTCAAGCGCAGCTTCTTCAAGGAGTATCCGGACGTGGAGGAATATTAGGACCGGAACTCGAAAACAGGCATCGTTCCGCGCCCGGTTCCACCAGTTCAATGTCCGCTATCGGCGGATAAAGGGGACCTAACCGTGGGGCCGGTTTGACGTCTGCCAATGACCCGGAGCGGTCTTCTGTATCGCAAACTGCAAAGTCTGATATGCGGACAAGGCTGTTTTTTTTGCATCCGATGCGAAAGCAACAAGACGCAATTGACCATGAAGAGTGACCTTCCGACCTGCGGTGCAACGTCAAAGAATGACTCCAAGCTTTCATTCGGTCGATATGTGTGTGGCTTTACTTTGCCAATAGAATATCCGAACTTAACCGC
Source organism: Hyphomicrobiales bacterium (assembly GCA_003228955.1). Taxonomy (GTDB): domain Bacteria; phylum Pseudomonadota; class Alphaproteobacteria; order Rhizobiales; family Methyloligellaceae; genus UBA2767. The sequence continues at coordinate 592 of QIGN01000060.1, read as the reverse complement.
GAAATTCTGAGACTAATCTAAACGGAATTCTTCGATGTCGAAGTGGATTGTTCGAGCGGCGTTAATCGCTGTAATTGGGTTCGCTGGTTACTCTGGCTACGAGTACTATCGCGGCGGGTACTTCAGTGCACCGAAACTTCAAGAGGGCGATTTTATGTTGTCCTATCGCTCGGGATTTAAGGCACTGGTGCGTGGCATCCAAGATGAGCGAGAAACCCGTCGATATCTTGGCGTTGGTGCAGAAGATGTACCCAGTTGGTACAAGGACGCATGGTCGATCTGCCGTACTCCATCAGCAGTGGAAGTAAGCGAGTTTGAGCAGTCTGGTGCATTTGGTCCTGGCAGCAGATTCGATGGCGTTTGTGAAATAGATGCTGATGGGGACGTATTTATTAGGGGTTGGATCGTGACAGTCCCTAAACTCGACTAATCCCGAAAGCTATGTCCGCTATGGTCTCTTTTCGGACCTTCAGTGCAAACCAGTCAATGACGGGAATTGGCTGTGAACTCAACCGGTCGCTGCAACACATTGGTCGAATTTCTCAGCCGGTGTTTCAAATTGCAATGTTTTTCTGGGCCGTTCGTTTAGCTG
>QIGN01000012.1 GCA_003228955.1 Hyphomicrobiales bacterium | reverse complement strand
GAGGTGCGGGGCTGGGTATAAGTTGTTTCCGGCTAACCCGCTGTACGCCGGGCAAGTTCAGCGCGAGCGGCCTCCGCCAGAAACCGCGATCGGTTCTTAGCGACCATGTCAATTTCATCAAGCAGAGCTTCGTCGAGGGTCACATTTACGCGCTTTGCACGGCCCGGAACCGTGACGCCGATGACCGTTACGGCGACCATCGTGACACCGGGATCGGCCGTCACATCCTCCACTGATGTGGGTTTGGGCAGAGATTCGCCGTCCTGAACCATGAGCGCGACGTGACCGGCAAGCGCCTCATGCGCGTTCACCAGCACGTCTTCCGCCGTGTCGCCAGCGCTTATACAGCCCGGAAAGTCAGGAAAGGTCACGCCATAAACGCTACCCGGTTCCTTTTCCAGAATCGCTGGATAAAATAATTTTGCCATCAGATTTGCTTCGTCCACACATCGGGTGACTCCGCAATCATGAAAGCGTCACACCCGAGCATTTCTCGATACTCTTTAACGTGCCAATGGGCAGAATCTTCACCGGGTGCGGGACCGTGATTTTGCCCGGCTTCCGGTCGTGGTTGAAATGCACGTGACTGCCTGTCTGGCCTACTTGAACCCAACCATCCTGTTTAAGGGCACGGATGATCTCCCTGCTCGATCGAGGCATTCTGAGAATATTCTATCGTCATCTTGTTCCGTCATGCAGCACCTGTATCCTCAAATTCGACTACGTCCCCAATCTGGCCATTGTTTTGCAAAGGCCTTACACATTTCATACATACGATTCGTTGGCCTGGCAAGAATTAGTGTGTATATTATGCGCATAAAACTCCTCCCCATAGCGCCGAGTCCGGGCAATGGCAGTCCCCCGGCCCCCGGACGCGAAACTGCCGCACTGGGCGGGCGGGTTTGAAGGCGCTAGAATGCCCGCCATCCCGCCCCGGGCGGCGGCATTCTGGAGCCAGACCCCCTTGCCAGGCAAAAACATCACAATTCTAGGCGCCGGCATTTGCGGCCTTTGGCAGGCGCTCACGCTGGCTAAGGCCGGTCATGGCGTGACGCTCGTCGAGCGCGCCGATGAGCCCTTTGCCGAGGCCTGCAGCCGGTATGCGGGCGCCATGCTCTCGCCGTTCTGCGAAGAAGAAGGCACCGAGCCGCTCAACCGCGATCTCGGCCTGCGCTCGATCGAGCTGTGGCGGGAGACCTATCCCGGCACACAGGTGAACGGCTCTCTCGTCCTTGCGCAGGCGCGCGACCGGCGCGAGCTGGACCGCTTTGCGCGCGTTACGGAAGGCCATGAGCGGGTGGACGGCGAAAAAATTCGCCAACTCGAACCCGGCCTTGAAGGGCGCTATGAGACGGGTCTCTATATCGCGCAAGAGGCGCATGTCTCCCCCCATGAGGCCCTGCCCTTTCTGCTCGAGGCCATTGGCAAGGCGGGCGCGGATGTGCGCCTCGGGACAACAGACGTGCCTGAAGGCGCGGACCTTGTGATCGACTGCCGGGGTCTGGCCGCGCGCGATGACATGAAGGAGTTGAGGGGTGTGCGCGGCGAGCGGGCGATTATCCGCACGCGCGAGGTGACGCTGAAGCGGCCCGTGCGGCTGCTGCACCCGCGCTTTCCGCTCTATGTGGTGCCGTGGAGCGAGAACCGCTTCATGATCGGCGCGACGCAGATCGAGAGCGACGAGACCGGCCCCGTTACGGTACGCTCGGCGCTGGAGTTGCTGTCGACCGCCTATGCGCTTCATCCGGCCTTCGGCGAAGCGGAAATAGTTGAATTCGGCGCGGGCGTCCGCCCCGCTTTTCCCGATAATCAGCCTCGCATAGTTGTCAGGAATGACCATATCCATGTAAACGGTCTTTACCGGAACGGTTATCTGCTGGCGCCCGCGCTGGCGGAGCTGACGATGCGTTATATCGAAACCGGCGAGACCCACCCGGAGGTGTTTTGTTGAAGATTCTGGTCAACGGCGAAGCAATGCGGACACAGGCCAAAACCCTTGGCGAATTATGCGCGGCGCTCGGGCATGGACGGTGTAAGATCGCCACCGCGCGCAACGGCGATTTCGTGCCCGCGACGCGGCGCGCGGATACGCTCATTGCCGAGAATGACAAAATCGAAATCGTGGCGCCAAGGCAGGGCGGATGATGCTTGAATTTTATGGAACGCAAATCAGCTCACGGCTGCTGATCGGCACGGCCCTTTACCCCTCACCGCAAATCCTGAGCGATGCGGTCAAGGCGTCCGGCTCGAAGCTGGTCACTGTCTCGGTGCGCCGCGAGGCCGCGCGCGCGCGTTCGGGTCAGGGTTTCTGGGAGATCATCAAGCAGCTTGACGTTTGCGTGCTGCCGAACACGGCCGGGTGCAGGACGGTGAAAGAAGCGGTGACCACAGCGCGGATGGCGCGCGAGCTGTTCGAAACGGACTGGATCAAACTCGAAGTCATCGCCAATGACGACACGCTTCAGCCCGAAATATTCGGCCTCGTGGAAGCGGCGCGCATCCTCAATGACGACGGCTTCAAGGTGTTCCCCTATATGACCGAGGATCTCGGCGTGGCGGAGAAACTGGTGGCGGCGGGCTGCGAGGTGCTGATGCCCTGGGGCGCGCCCATCGGCTCGGGCCAGGGCCTCGCCAATCCGCTGGCGCTGCGAACCATGCGCAGCTATTTTCCCGATATTCCGCTGGTGGTGGATGCGGGTATCGGCAAGCCGTCCCACGCCGCGCGCGCCATGGAAATGGGCTATGACGCAATCCTGCTCAATACCGCCATCGCCAAGGCCGGCGACCCGGTCAAAATGGCAAAGTCTTTCGCCATGGCCATCGATGCCGGGCGGCTCGCCTATGAGGCCGGGCTGATGGAGCCGCGCGACATGGCCAGCCCGTCGACGCCGGTCGCGGGCACGCCCTTCTTCAAGCTCGGCGATGCTTCATAAATTTTACCCCGTACTGCCGGACCTGAACTGGCTTGAACGGATCGTGCCGCTCGGGGTCAGGACCGTACAGTTGCGCCTGAAGGAAACAGAAACGCCGGAAATCAGGCGGCAGATCGCGGCGAGCCTTGAACTTTGCGCGAAACATGACTGCCAGCTCATCGTCAACGACTATTGGCGCGAGGCGATTGACCTCGGCGCGGATTATATCCATCTGGGGCAGGAAGATCTTGCCGGGGCGGACGTCACCGCGATCAGGGCGGCGGGACTGAAACTTGGCATCTCCACCCACTCTCGCGAAGAGCTTGAGATTGCGCTCAAAGCCGAGCCCGACTATGTGGCGCTGGGTCCTGTCTATGAGACCAAACTCAAAAAAATGAAGTGGGCGCCGCAGGGCTTGTCCCGCGTCACGGAATGGAAACCGCTTCTTCCCTGCCCGCTGGTGGCGATCGCCGGGATTACCGTTGAGCGCGCGCCCGACGTATTGGCCGCGGGCGCGGATTCGCTTGCCGTCGTGACCGACGTCATTGCCCACGCCAGCCCCGAGGCGCGGGTCGGGGAATGGCTGGACGTGGTCGCGGCCGCTGATGCCTAAGCGGTTTCGATGAAACCGTAATCCAGGCCACCCGCTCCCCCTTGCGCGGGCCACCCCAAGGGTACACTCACGGGGTGGTTGGGCAAGGGGGAGCGGGTGGCCTGGATTACCAAAATCTAAAGCGCGTTGAGCGCGACCAGCATGAATCCGCTGATGAACAGCATCCACAGCACCGCGCGCTCGAACTGGGCTTCGTCGAGCCGCTTGTATCCGGCCATCCCCAGCCACATGCCCGCCAGCGCGGCCGGCACGCAATAGAGCGCCAGGGTCCAGAGCTCCCACGTCACAAGCCCCTGCGTCGCATAGCCGGCAAAGGCGACGAGGATGATGGTCTGGTTGAAGGGCTGATAGACCGCCCGCTGCTCGTCCTTGCTCCAGCCGCGCAGGCCAATCCACACAGTTGAAAAGGGCGCGGGGATAGAGGC
>QIGN01000087.1 GCA_003228955.1 Hyphomicrobiales bacterium | reverse complement strand
CTCGATTTTTGTGCTGGTGCGCCCCGAATTGCTGCGTCTTGCCGTGGTGAAGAGGCGCGCGATACTCAAGGCGAACAGCGTCAGCATGGAAGCCATACTCGGCATCAAGGAAGTTAAGATGGCTGGCGTTGAGGATCATTTCGGAGCTTTGTTCAGCGAACAGGTCGCGCTCTATGCGGGCGGAGACGCGCGGGCACAACAGTGGGCACAAATTCCACGCATTGTTCTTGAGACTGTCGCCTATGGGGCGCTCGTCGGCATGAGTGTGTTTGTCATCGCAACCGATATACAAAGTGCCGAGTTGGCCGGATTGTTGCTGTTATACGGCCTTTCGGTGCTTCGCCTCATGCCAATTTTCTCAAACGTTGTTTCCGGACTGGCCACTTTGCTTAGCTCTTTTCCGATCATCGACGATCTGGAGAAATTGATCGCCGATACCGAATTGACGGAATTGGCGCCGCCAGACAATTGGAGGCCGCAGCCGTGGCAAGAGATCCGCCTTGATAACGTCTCTCTCAATTACACAGATTCGGAGGGTGCGGCACTTACGGCCGTGACCTTGAAGATTGAACCGGGAAAATCCTATGGCGCGGTGGGGCCGTCCGGTGCTGGCAAGAGCACGCTCATAGATTTGATCGCAGGTTTGCTTGAACCCACGAACGGTGTCGTTAGTGTTGACGGGCAACCCCTGGCGGTCGATAGCAACCGGGCGTGGCGAAGGCGGTTTAGCTACGTGTCGCAACGGCCGTTCTTGCTGGACGCGTCGATGCGGGAGAACATCGTATTCGGATCGACCGCAAAGGCCGATGAAGAGCGCCTCGCCTGGTCAATCGCGCTGGCGCGCCTAGAAAGGGTTGTCGACCGACTGCCGAAAGGCCTTTCCTCCCGGCTGGGAGAGCAGGCAAATCTGCTTTCTGGTGGAGAGCGGCAGCGTGTAGCCATCGCCCGCGCTCTCTATCGCGGCGCCGATATTCTCATTCTTGACGAGGCAACGAGTTCACTCGACACCCTGGTTGAACGTGAAATAGCGGAATCGATCAGGGAGTTGCGCGGCGTAGTTACGACGATAATCGTGTCTCACCGCCTTGGATTGGTGCGCGCTTGCGATGAGATATGGGTGTTCGATAACGGTCACTTGGACGCGCAAGGCTCCCACGACATCCTCTTAGAGAGATCTGATCTGTATCGCCGGATGGTCAGCTAGAAAGGCAGTACAGGTCCTCTGCGGCGGCAGAACCGGTATCGGCTTTGATTTGTTCGAGGGACTAGAAGAACACTTGACCAGACAGTTAAATGTGGTCACAGAGACGTCCAGCACTGGCGGAGGCCACCCCAATATTCAGAACTGCGTTCGGTTAACAGAGAGAAAGGTGCGGAGAGCTTCGCAGTTTTTTTTGGATACCCATATATTGGATGCCCTTATTGATGAGCTGATTTTGTTCGCACACTGTGATATGGGCGCGTACACACCAACAAAAATTTTCCCGTGAAGTTGCCGTGAATACATTGGTACCGCTTCACAATACACCTTCGCTGAAATTTACGCGCAACAAACGAGAGATGTTATCGCGGCTCGCCACGCAAAAGAGATCCCGAGCAGCTGGTGGCCAACAATTGAAGAAGAGTCTGCACGAAAAAACCTACGAGAGGTCCTATTTCCAAGAGCGGATGGCAACGTCTCGCGGCGGCCCCTTGTTTGTACAGAGTTTTGTGCCCTAAACAACGCGCTCAATGCAAGTGCCTGACAAGAAGATGACCAAACCGGCCGACACATTCGTGGATTGTGAAATTTGCGGCACGCAAGAGTGGTCTCTCGTTTACAGAGGTCCCGTTCGCGATGGAACCTACGGCAACCAACACGACGGCGTGGAGGTCGCCATTTGTGGCGAATGTGGTGTCGAACGCCTGGAAGAACCTTCCTGCAAAGACGATGCATTCTACGAGTCCGGGAACTATCGCGAGCACATAGATCAGGGGCTGGAAGCGCAATCTTATTACCAAGCCCATGACCATTTGCAGATTCATGCGCTCAACACAATCTATCCACACTCGTTGCGCGATTTGACGATAGCAGACATTGGGTGCGGGGCGGGCAGTTTCCTCGACCACGTGCGCGGACTTGCCAAGACAGCCATTGCCATAGAGCCTGCAGCCCATTTCCGCGAACACCTGTCGTCAAAAGGCTATGAAGCTTATCCCTATTCCTCTGTTGCAATCCGCGATCATCGGGAAAGTGTCGACTTTGCAACATCCTTTCAGGTCATAGAGCATGTGCTAAATCCGCGCGAATTTCTCGCCGATATTCGCTCCCTTTTAAAACCCAATGGCACTCTTCTTATCAGTACGCCGAACAGGGAAGACATCCTGATGGAACTATTGCCTGAGGAATTTCGGCGGTTTTTCTATCGTGTCGTTCATAGATGGTATTTTGACCAGCGTTCTCTGGCTCGCTGCGCACGTGAAGCTGGATTCATTATTGAGAAAACCCACTATGTGCACCGCTATCCAATGGCCAACGCACTCCATTGGCTGCGCGACAAGCGGCCAATGGGAAACACCGCGATACCTTCGATCGCGGATACAGTAGACTCGTTTTGGAAAAGCTATCTTGAAGAACATGGTCGTGCCGACACTCTTTTTATGAGGTTGCGATCAACGTCAACACTGACGCAAACAGGTGACAGGAAATGAAATTGGCGTTCAGGCGGCGATCAAACCTCTGTTCCGGCAGTTGGGCAGCTTCACTCACCCTTCCCGCAAGACTAGCTTGCTGATCTTGCACACGTACTTCGCCGGGGAATCCACCGGCATCGTCCGCACCACCCATCTTCAACAGACTCGGTCTAAACTTTCATGAAGGTTAAGGTCATTGGTGCCGGCTCGATCGGCAATCATCTTTCGAACGCCGCACGCCAACTCGGCTGGAGTGTGGATCTGTGTGATGTTGATGCCGCCGCTCTCGAGCGCACGCGGACCCAGATATATCCGGGCCGTTATGCGGCATGGGACGAGGGCATCCGGTTGTTCACGGCGGCGGATGCTCCGACCGGCGGGTATGACCTAATCTGCGTCGGCACGCCTCCAGACAGCCACATCGCCCTTGGCCTAGCCGCATTAGCGGAAAAACCCAGGGCAGTGTTGATAGAGAAACCGTTATGCACACCGGACCTGACGGGCGCACAGCAACTCCATGATCTAAGCCGCGACCTCGAGATTGCTGTATTCACCGGATACGACCACGTCGTCGGGAAAGCAGCGGCGCAAGTTTCCGCGATCCTGACCAAGGGCACGCTTGGCGCGATTGCTACAATAGATGTGGAGTTCCGTGAGCACTGGGGCGGAATTTTCAAGGCTCACCCCTGGCTGAACGGCCCGCAAGATTCATATCTGGGTTACTCGGAACGCGGTGGTGGCGCCAGCGGCGAACACTCTCACGCCGCTAACCTATGGCAGCATTTTGCCCATGCATGCGGTGGCGGGAAAATTGCAGAGGTCTCCGCCACGCTCGATTTCGTACGGGACGGTACGCTCGATTACGATCGGTTGTGCCTTGCCAATATAACGACGCAATCTGGCCTGACTGGGCGTATCGTCCAGGATGTAGTTACACAACCACCCCGCAAATGGGCGCGCATCCAAGGCGATAATGGTTTTGCCGAATGGCGTTGCGGCTTCAAGCCGGGGTGCGACGCGGTCGTCCACCAAGTTGGCGACGCGGACCCATCCACCAGCCTCATCGAAAAGACTCGCCCGCAAGACTTTGTCCGGGAATTGCAGCACGTCGAACACGCGCTTGCCTCGGAGCGCCTGCCCGCGGACATCGGTGTAGAACGTGGGCTGGACACAATGCTGGTGATCGCGGCTTTACACCTTTCCCATAGAGAGCGCCGGTCGGTGAGAATCGACTATACCAAGGGATACACCCTCGACGCGCTTAAAACCCTATAATCCATCGTTACGAGCAAGGGCCATCCA
>QIGN01000145.1 GCA_003228955.1 Hyphomicrobiales bacterium | reverse complement strand
GCGCGCAAGTGTCCTCATATAGCGAAGCGACAGGACAGAAAAAAACGTCCTCATACAGCGAAGCGACAGGGCAGAAAAAAACGTCCTCATATAGCGAAGCGACAGGACAGAAAAAAAGGTCCTCATACAGCGAAGCGGTAGGACAGAAAAAAAGGTCCTCATACAGCGAAGCGGTAGGACAGAAAAAGAAGTCCTCATATAGCGAAGCGGCAGGGCAACAAAAGGCCTTCAGGATACAAGCGCGCCTTCAGGATACAAGCGCGCGGGCGCCGGTTTTTCACCACAGCTTTTACCAAGCCGGTTGGACAAACGCTTCGGGATTTGCCACACTTCCGGTGTCCGGATTCTGTCCATAATGGAGGTGCCGATGGCGCTTGATGCACATGTCGCCGAATTGAGTAAAAAACATCGTGCGTTGGAATTGGAGATAGAGACCGAGATGGCGCGGCCATCGGTCGATAATCTTAAAATCACCAGACTCAAGCGTGAAAAACTTCAAATCAAGGACGAACTCGAACGGCTGAGGTCCGGAGAAGCCCGGGTGGCCTGACTTCAGGGTTGCCAGACTTTGACCGGCTCTTGAGCCGCAGCCGCGCCGTGGGCAATTTCGCCGCGCCTGTTGAATAGCCTCGCAAAAATTTTCAGCCGCGCGCGGCCTTCCGGCGCCGACCCTGTAGCAAGCCTGTTGAAGACCCTAATTCGCGAAAGTATTTTCCCAAGCCGTGTCCTGGGCGACCCTGGCGGCGCGCGGGGCGCGTTTGTGCTTGGCGGCAACGATAACCGGGGGCGCGGGCATCAGATTACCCTTCCCGGTGAGCGCCTGCGCCAGCCGCCGGTCAAGACCATAGACATCGGGGTTTGTCTTGAATTTCCCGTCATCGCCAACGAGGGTCGTGAAATAGGTCATATGCACGGGAACGAACTTTTTCAGCTTTTCCGTGTAGGGGCGCCGCGGGCCGTCGAGGATCTGACCGATACGCGCCGGGGTTATGCCATTGTCGTTTTCGAGCAGAATTTCAGCCATCCGGCGCGGGTTAACAATACGCACGCAACCATAGCTGTAGGCGCGCATCGCGGTCTTGAAAAGGTTCTTCTGCGGCGTGTCATGGATATAGACAATATGCTCGTTCGGGAATTTGAACTTGAAAAAGCCAAGAACGCTGCGCGGGCCCGGCGGCTGGCTGACGCCGCATTTGAGGATGTTGACCTTGTTCCAGTCAATCTTCTTCCAGTCGCGTCCCAATGCCCCGCAATCGACTCTGAGATGATAGCGCTCCATCATCTTGCTGTTCTTGCGGCGCAGGCTCGGCCCGATGTCCGCGATCTTGATGGAGTTCGGCACGTACCACACCGGGTGAAACTCGATCCACTCCATGACGTCCGAGAAAATCGGCGTGCGCTTGGCGGGCTTTCCGACAATCGCGCGTTCGGTAAAGACAGTTTTGCCGGCCTTCAGGATGCGCACCCGGAATTCGGGGATGTTGGTCCAGACGAATATACCGGCATCGCCGCCCATATTGTCGGGAAGCCAGCGCCAGCGTTCCATATTCACGAGTATGCGGACAATCTCGCGTTCATTGGTGTCGCCGTTCAGGGCGCGGCGCGTGCCCGTGCCCACGATGCCGTCGCTCTTGAGGCCCATTTTCTTTTGAAACGCGACAACCGCCGTCTTGACAGCCTTGTCATACTTTTCCGGCTTGCCATCCGCCGCCGCATCTATTCTGAGACGTTCGCGTAACAGCGCCACCTGCGCATGGGTTACGCCGGGCCGCAGTGCGGGGCCCTTGGGAATCTGAATCGGCCGGGCTCCATTTTCCGCGCCGCGCAACTCCGCCAGCTTCTTGCGCAAGGCGGCGAACTGCGGCCCCTTGGGGTGCAGTTCGCGCAATTTCGCGGCGGCATCGCTTCCCGAGCGAAGTCCCTCGAGAAACCCGCGCGGGTCTTTGAGGGATTCCGGGTTGTTGCCCCGATGGCCGAGTTTGCGTGGATGAATGCGCCCGGCTTTTGCGTGATGGGCATAGCTCAGCACGGCGCGGGTCATCGCCAGCTCGAAGCGGGCCAGCGCGCCGCGCTCCGTCGCCGAACCTATATCGGGCAGGTCATAGGCTTGAGGGTCGAGGCCGAAGACGCCCGCATTGCGGATTTCCCTTGCCGCGTCGCGCGCCTTCTGGGTTGGCCCGTTCGCGTCGACCCAGATGGGCGCCGCATTGAAGCCGCTGTAGAACGCCAGCATGGCCTGGCGCAGCTTCGCCCTGGCATCGTTTCCTTCAGGGGCGCTGCCCGCGCGCTCAATCACAAGCGCCGCGATGGCCAACTCGAAGGTCCCTTGTTCAACGGGCGTTGCGGCAGGCGGTTCGCTTTGCGGCGGGCTGACCGATGCGGTTATGCCGGGCGCATCAGGCGCGGGTTGTTTTGCCGGCTCCGGTGTCCCGGAATGACCGGCATTGAGATGGGTGGCCGGAGCGGCGAGGAAAAGCGCCATCGAGGCAATATGAAGCAGTGTTTTCATTTCGTGGCCATCCCCCGCGCGGCAAGACCCCCCGAGTTGCAGGGGTTTTGAGAACTCTTGATCCGGTTTGCGCACCTAACATGCCAAAGAGTGTGCACCAAGACAACCGCAACTGGTTTGCGGCAGGCGGGTTTCGCTGCCCGGCGGGCGAAATTTGTCTACATCGATCCGCATTCTGGACCCCGCGACGATAGCCCACGGCGTATTGGGCATATTTCCTATGGCGGTTTTGGCCGAAATTTGTAATATCAGCCCCGTCGGTTGGGGGAACCTGTTGATTCTGGCCTTTCTTGCCGGACTCCGCAGGTTAATTTTTATCCCGGACTCTGAAGGTTGGCGCCTCGGAGTCCGCCATTATTGCAGTTTTGGTCTGACCGGCATGAAACGCCCCCGCGGCGGATACGGAGCCGACGATCTGGAAAGGCCAGGATATGGCAAGCGACAAAACGCCCGCTCAAAACGCGGCCGCAATGGATGCGCGCGACTGGTTGAAAAACCTGGCGCAATACCAGACGCCCGATCACGGGCGCAGCGTCTTCGAAATTGCGATCACGGTGGGGCTGTTTATCGGGTGCTGGGTGCTGATTTGGCTTTCGCTCGGCGTCAGCTACTGGATATCATTCGCACTGACACTGCCGGCGGCCGGCCTGCTGGTCCGCCTGTTCCTCATTCAGCATGATTGCGGGCACGGGGCTTTCTTTAAAAAACGTCCGGTTAATGACTGGGTGGGCCGCGTGATCGGCATTTTCACGCTGACGCCCTATGATTTCTGGAAGCGGACCCACGCCATCCATCATGCCGGTTCAGGAAATCTTGACCGCCGGGGTCTGGGCGATATCGATACAATCACCATACGTGAGTATGGGGCGCTGACTCCGTTCAGGAAATTCCTCTACCGGCTGTATCGCAACCCAATCGTGCTGTTTGTGATCGGTCCAACCTACCAGTTCTTCCTGCAGCACCGCCTGCCCATCGGGCTGATGCGGCGCGGCTGGACTCCGTGGATCAGCACCATGACGACCAATTTGGGCATTGTGGCCTTCGGTGCGCTGGGAATGTGGCTTGCCGGCGTGCAGGAGTTTCTCATCATTCAGGTGCCGGTCACCATGCTCGCAACCTCGATTGGTGTCTGGCTGTTTTATGTCCAGCATCAGTACGAAGAGACACTTTGGGATCATGATAAAAACTGGAGCCGTCACGAAGCCGCGCTCCATGGCAGCTCGCACTATGATCTGCCGCCCGTGCTGCGCTGGTTCAGCGCCAATATCGGCGTCCATCATGTGCACCATCTGTGCAGCCGCATTCCATTTTACAGGCTCGACGATGTATTGCGCGATTTTCCGGAGCTCGCCGATGTCGGGCGCATTACACTGATGGAAAGCTTTAAATGCGTCCCGCTGACACTGTGGGATGAAGAGAACAGGCAGCTTATTTCTTTTCGTGAATTCCACGGTCGCGCGGCTGTCTAGGGAAGGCTCCTCTTACTGCAAGACCTGTCATGGCCCGGCATTCGTCAAATCATGACTGGCTGGAATTGAATTCGGAAGAGGCGCTTGAACCTGCGCTTCCGATCTGTGATCCGCATCATCATCTGTGGGACTCCAGGCCCGGCGCTGTCCAGCCCCGGTATCTGCTGGATGAAATGCTGGATGAAATGCTCGAGGATCTGTCGGGCGGGCACAATATCGTCTCCACCGTGTTTATCGAATGCGGCGCCATGTTCCGCGAAGAGGGGCCAGAGGCACTGCGCTGCATTGGCGAGACGGAATTCGTCAATGGTATTGCGGCCAGGTCCGCCTCGGGCGGGTTAGGTCCCGCGCGGATCGCGTCGGGTATTGTCGGAACGGCCGATCTGAGGGCCGGCGAGCAATCGGGCGAAGTGCTGGATGCGCATATCGCGGCCGGGGGCGGGCGCTTTCGCGGCATTCGCCTTGGCGCCTTCTGGCATGAAAGCTCCGATATTCCCAACCACCGCACCGAACCCGGCGAGGGCCTGATGATGCGCGGGGATTTCCGCGCCGGATTCGCGCATCTGGCCTCCAGGGATTTGA
>QIGN01000121.1 GCA_003228955.1 Hyphomicrobiales bacterium | reverse complement strand
CCGCTTCCCTGCGCGCGGCGTCCGAGCCGAGCCGCCCGCCGTCTTCCGAGTCCGGGCGGTTGTTGATGACCGATTTGAAACCCAGGGCCGCAATCTGAGCGAAATCGGCCGCACCGGGCTGCGATGCGGTCGCGATGTCGGGGGTAATATGCGTGATGGTCGGCATCGGTGTGATCCGGCAGATATGAGGAATGTTCGCGCGGGGGGCGCCGGAATTGTTGTGTCGGTGTGAAATGTGGTGTGCCAATCACCGGAAATCAAGCGGAAATCGATTGATTTGGAGAAAAAAAATCTAATAAACTGTCAAAATAAATAGAAGGCTAGTTTAAATACCTGATTTATGACCTTTATTAGATTTTAATGCCTCAGCCCAGATGCTTCTCGAACCAGTGGTGCGGATAGGGATCGTCGTTGAAAGGCGGCACCTCGCGGTAGCCGTTTTTCCGGTACAATGCCTGCGCCTCGGTCAGTGTCCTGTTGGTGTCGAGGCGCAGCAGGTTCAGCCCGAAATCCCTCGCCTGGTTTTCGAGCGCGCCGAGAATGCGTTGTCCGATACCAAGGCCTCTCGCCGGCCCGGCGACCCAGAGACGTTTGATTTCGCCGATGCCGGGGCCTGCGCTTTTCAGGGCGCCGCACCCGACCGGCCCCTCCAGTGTCCGGGCCACAAGAAATATCCCCGATGGCGGCGTCAGGTCTTGCGGGTCCGCGGGACTGGCATCGGCCGGATCGTAGCCGCCACCGAACCGTTCATCGAGCACCTCAAAATACTGGCGCAGGCACCATTGCGCCGTGCTGCTGCCGGCGGGTTCGGGCGCAATGGTGATTTCCGACGCCATCAGCAACCGCTCAACCTCCGCCATGGCCGCCACGAGGCGCGCGCGGTGCTGTTCGCCGAGGGGCGCCAGAATGTCTTCGGCCGCCTTATCGGACAGGCGGTCGATTTCAACATATTCCGCCAGGCCAAGACGCGTCAGGCGGACATAGCGAAGACGCCGGTCGCGCGGGGCGGATTCCAATTTGATCATCTTCTGGCGCTCAAGCGATCGCAGCAGCCGGCTGACATAGCCCGAATCAAGCCCGAGTTTGACGCGCAGAGCGCGCACTTCCATGCCGTCGGGTCCGATCTCGAACAGGAGCCTGGATTCACCCAATGGCCGGTTCCGGCCCAGAAACCGGTCCCGCAGGACTCCGGTCCGCCGGGTCACCGTGCGGTTGAAGCGGCGTATTTTCTCGACTTGCGAACACATTATCTGACTTTAGTCAGATAAAAACCCTGCCGCAATCTTGCCAGGCAACTTTTCCACTTTCTCCAAAAAGGAGAATCTAAAGTCTCGAATATCACACCTGTTTTTGAAAAGCGCGGAGGCGTATAGTGATTCTCCAATGTTTGAAAAACACGCAATTGCGGAATCAGAGGGACTGCAAGACAGAATGGTCGCAGGACATGCGAAAGAATTGCGGCTGGGCCCGGATCTGCTTGCAGACCTGTTTAACCTCAAAAAGCTCCGTGGTGGATCCGTCGAAGCGTGCGGCATTCGAGTAGCGCGTTTTTTTGCCGAACGCGGCTGGACCCTGCTGTATTTCAGTATTTTTCACGAGAATAACGAGATCGAGCCCTATCACATCTATATCGATGTGCCGGACCATATCCTGGCAATGTGTGAGGAGTTCAAGTCTGCCGGAGGCTGTCCCATCGTCAGGGAGGCGTTACGAATCGTGCAACCCTTCGACGTGCTCGACCATGACTACACAAAATATGATGATGATCTGAGCCGCCGCTATGGTTTGGCGTTCCGCGATCTGGCTTTTCCGAAAATAATCGCGGTCCCGGTCCAGATCGGCGGGGGCGTGGAATTCATTGTTCTCGCGGGGGACCCTTCCTCGGGGCGGACGATTCCAGAAGAGCTTGCCGCGACCCTCGCCTATCAGCTGATGGTCAATATAGCGACGCGGTTCCCCGAGATCAGAAAACACTTTGAACGCAAGAAACTCACGACCCGTGAAGCGCAGATACTTAGTCTCACGGCGGACGGACTGGTTGAAGCCGAAATCGCAAAGACGCTTGAAATCAGCCCCAACACTGTCCGGACCCATATTGAGAACATCAAGCGCAAAATGGATGCGAGGAACAAGACTCACGCCGTTGCGCTCGCAATCGAAACCCGCGAAATCAGCGATCCAATGCCCTGCTTCGCCGGTTCGGACACGCCGCAAAATCAATAGACCGCAGCGCATTCGCGCCGGCGTCATTGTTTTCATCTAGCTGTTTGAGCCTAGGGCTTACGAGCGATGCCGCTTGCGCGCGGAAAGTGTGATTCTGCGCATACGAATCAATATCCGTCCGGCGGAGGCTGCAGTCCAGTTCCGCATTCGACGCCCCGGCCCCTCAAAACTAAGGTGTAAGAAGCAATGCGGCCCCAAAAAAAAACTCAGGAACACAATCGCGAACCGATGAATGTTTCATACGTAGTTGATGAACTGGGCGAGCTGCTGCAGGCGCTGGAATGTCTTCAGCAACTCGCCGGGAGTGCAAAAATGCAAATGGTGGCGTATCACCTCCACCTGGCCTGGCTCGAAGCCAGGGACGTCCGGTCATGCCTTGATGCCGGCGAAAATTTGAGCATTTCCCGGTCAAATGGTTCTGTATGACCAGGAAATTCTCCAACATCCGTAGAACGGAAAAACTGGCGGAAGTTTCGGGGGGAGGCACGTGAATTTGGGTCAGGACCGGGTTCCTGGATATGAGGCACTATCAATGCGAATCGGTATTGGCTGCGGGATCGGCCCCGCCCAATGCGGCCGCCACCTCCTCGCGAATCTGGCTCAGCGTAAAAGGCTTCTGCACGATGCCCTCGATCAGCGCTTCCAGACCGTAGGCCCGGTCGCGATGCTCGGCATATCCGGTCATCAGCAAGATTGGGAGTTCGGGCATGTCGCGGGCGGCCTGAAGGGCCAGCGCAATGCCGTCCATGACCGGCATCCGGATGTCCGACAACAGCAGATCGAACTGCTCCAGCGGTGAGATCAGCCGCTCCAGCGCCTCGCCGCCGTCATGCACGGGCACCACGTCATGGCCGTCCATCTCCAGCGCCCGGCGCACGAAATCGCACACCGCCACGTCGTCTTCCGCCAGAAGTATCCGCGCCATGATCATGAGCCCCGGTTAGAGCCTCTTTGTGTCTTCCCGGCCACCCGCTCCCCCTTGCCAACCACCCCAAGGGTACACTTACGGGGTGATTGGGCAAGGGGGAGCGGGCGGCGTGGCCTGTGGTTTCATGGAAACCCGTTCCAGGTACGATCTCACACGATTCGCCCGACATATGGCAATTCGCGATACCGGTTGGCGAGGTCCATGCCATAGCCGATGACGAAAACGTCCGGGCATTCGAAGCCCCGGAAATCGGCCTCGAGATCCACCGCCCTCCCTCCGGGCTTGTCGAGCAGAACGCAGGCCGCCACGCGCCTCGCGCCGCGCGCGGCGATGAGATCCTTGGCGAAGGCAAGGGTGCGCCCCGATTCAAGAATGTCATCGACAAGCAGAACATCGCGGGCCTGAACCTGTGTCTCGATATCCCGCAAAATCCTGACCTGCCCCGAGGAGCTTGTCTTGTCACGATAGCTCGACAGAAATATGAAATCGACCTCCAGGGTAACCCCGGCGCCATGCAGGGCCCGCAGCAGGTCCGCGCCGAATACGAAACTTCCCTTCAGGATCGGCACCACCAGCAAATCGGTGAAACCCGCGGCCGCTATCTCGTTCGCGAGCGCCCGGGTGCGTCCGGCAATCTTGTCCGCGTCGAAAAGAACCTCGATTTTTTCGCTTCGGGAGGCGCCTCGGGTCATGGGGCCGCGCCCTAGGGCCTGTGGACATTTATGGCTATGGCGCCGGCGTGGCCCCTTTGGCCACTGGCCAGGCGCGAAAGGCGCGGTAGTGCCGGCCACTTCAAGCCTTTCGCAACGGCGTCCGGTGGCCAAAGGGGCCACGTCCGATGAGGATTTGGCCCGGTTTCATGGCGTTCGTCGTCGAATATGCCCGGCATGTCCTTCCTCCTCACACCAAGAATCTGAACCAATCTGGCCAAACCGGCGCCGTAACCATAATTGTCCGCAGGCCCTAGCGTACCTTGGCGAAGCGGACCTGCACATCGCGGATCGATTTTGGCGGGGTCGGGATCTGCGCCGAGAAGGCGGTGCGCTCTCCAGCGGGCAGCAATTCAGAACGCACATCCGCCGCCCATTGATAGACTTCCACCTTCTCTTTCGTGCGCAGGCCGAAGACGACCGTCGGCACCCTGACCGGCCCGGACGTCACGTTGACGATATCGCCGAACACCTCCAGAACCGGGCGCCCCGCGCTCGTTTCCCAGGAATATCTGACCTTTTCGAACTCAATTCCGCGCACATTGACCGGCAGGCCGATGCGCTCATAGGCGGCGGCGGCGCCGGGCAGTGCGCGGACCACATTCACGCGCTGAAAATAGGAGAAGCCCGCCACACCGGCCAGCACGACGGCGAGTCCCGCCCAGCCCGCCGCGAGATTGAGGGGAACCGGCCC
>QIGN01000143.1 GCA_003228955.1 Hyphomicrobiales bacterium | reverse complement strand
CAAGCGTGTTCCAGCCCATATGCGGGATTTTCAGCGCCGCGTCATCGGGCGCGATGGGGCGCACCTCGCCGCCAATCCAGCCAAAGCCCGGGCATTGCCCATGCTCAAGGCCGTGATCGGCCATCAGTTGCATCCCGACGCAAATCCCCAGAAAGGGCCGGGCCTTTTCAAGCACCGCCTCTTCCAGCGCCTCCATCATGCCCTCGACGCCAAGCAGACCCGCGCGGCAGTCGGCGAAGGCGCCGACGCCCGGCAGCACGACCCGGTCCGCCTTGCGCACGTCTTCGGGGTCGGCGGTGACCGTGATGTCGAACCCGGCGCCGGTTTCGCCGTTCATGCGCTCGAACGCCTTGGCGGCGGAATGCAGATTGCCCGAGCCATAGTCGATAATGGTGAGGGACATGGGGGCGGGCACCTACGCCTTGGCGTCCGGAAACAGGCCGATCACGTCGTCACCGGAAGTCGGCTCCTTATCCGCCTGTCCGGGCTTCACCGCGGATGCGGGATTGGTTCCGCGCTTCGGCTGGTCCGGGTTTTCCTCCCCCCGCGCGTTCTGCGCGGCGAGCCAGTTCTCGAAAAACTGCGCCTCGCAGGCCGTGCGGCTGGACGCGGTGACCGGGCCTTCCAGCCGGTAACCCCTTCGCGCCAGCGACCAGCGGCGCAGATCATTGGCCTGAAACGCAAACACGAGGCTCAATGCAATCGATGCCCAGGCCGCGACGCCATCCGCCAGACCCGCCGCCGTCAGCGCTGTCTGCAAAACCACCATCACGCCGATGAAGCCGGCCAGCACAATCCACATGGCGTGATACAGCAGCCACAAAAGCGGAAAGAAAAGTGCAAGCCAGGCAAAACCTTCCTTGACGAAATCGATGGCGTCCGCGCGCTCGGTGATATTGCCCGAAGCGTTTTCCCGCTCATGTACCGTATAGGTGACCACCAGCTGTCCTTTTCGATGAATTCCGCCCTAACCGCTCAGTGTTCCCTTGGTCGAAGGCACAATATCGCGCTGCCGCGGATCGATCGCCAGCGCCGCCCCGAGCGCGCGCGCCAGTCCCTTGTAGCAGGACTCGATCATATGGTGATTATTGTCGCCATAGAGGCATTCCACATGAAGCGTCAGCCCGGCATTCTGGGCGAATGCGCCAAACCATTCGCGGAACAGCTCGGTGTCCATTTCGCCGATCTCGGGCCGGGTGAGATCGACCTTCCACACCAGAAAGGGCCGCCCGGAGATGTCGAGCGCAACGCGCGTCAGCGCCTCGTCCATGGGCAGATAAACCGATGCGAAGCGGGTGATGCCCTTTTTGTCGCCGAGCGCCTTTGTCAGGGCCTGGCCGAGCGCGATCCCGGAATCCTCCACCGTGTGGTGCTGGTCCACATGCAGATCGCCCCTGGCTTTCAGCGTAATGTCCATGAGGGAATGGCGCGCCACCTGCTCCAGCATGTGGTCCAGGAAGCCGATACCGGTCGAGATATCGGCCTTGCCCGTACCATCGATATCCACGTCGACCGAGATTCCGGTTTCTTTTGTTTTGCGCTCGAGGCTCGCTTTGCGCATGGTAATTTCTTTCTCGTGATTTGGGGCGCGATGCCGCTCAGGGCGCTCCTTTAGCACCTCTCGCCACCCCGCGCCACAATCGGGACACCTCATGGTTTCGCATGGAATCGCCGCCGTTCACCATAAAATCGCCAGCCCGCGGCGGGAATCACGCCAGCCCTTGACTTGTCAGGCTGCAATGGCGATATGGCGGAAACGGAAAGCAGATGATGAACCATTCCCAAACTTCAGGTGAACTCTGGCACGGGACCACTATTTTGACCGTCCGCAAAGGCGGCAAGGTCGTGGTCGCGGGCGATGGACAGGTGAGCCTCGGCAACACGGTCATCAAGGGGAACGCGAAAAAGGTGCGCGAGGTCGGGTCGGGCGGCGTCATTGCCGGGTTCGCCGGCGCGACCGCCGACGCCTTTACGCTGTTTGAACGGCTGGAGACCAAGCTGGAGCGTTTTCCCGACCAACTGAAGCGCGCCTGCGTGGAACTGGCGAAAGACTGGCGCACGGACCGCTATCTGCGCCGCCTCGAAGCCATGATGATCGTCGCGGACAAATCGGAGTCACTTGTGCTGACCGGCACCGGGGATGTGCTGGAGCCCGAACATGGGCTGATCGGCATCGGCTCTGGCGGCAATTACGCCCTCGCCGCCGCGCGGGCTCTGTTCGATACGGACATGAGCGCGGAAGAAATCGCCCGCAAGGCCATGGGTGTAGCAGCCGAGATCTGCGTCTTTACCAACGATCAGCTGACGGTCGAGATTCTGGATGCGGAATGATAAACCGGCATAGCATTTCCGCCACATCGTACCATGTTTCACCTCTCCCCACAGGGGAGAGGGAGATCACTCCTCTGTAGAATGACAAGAGTCGCCACGCCATGACCAATTTCTCTCCCCGTGAAATCGTTTCCGAGCTGGACCGCTACATCATCGGCCAGAAAGCGGCCAAGCGCGCCGTGGCCATCGCGCTGCGCAACCGCTGGCGCCGCCAGCAGCTTGAGGGCGAGATGCGCGAGGAAATTCTCCCCAAAAACATCCTGATGATCGGACCGACCGGCGTCGGCAAGACGGAAATTTCCCGCCGTCTGGCGAAACTCGCCAACGCGCCATTTATCAAGATCGAAGCCACCAAGTTCACCGAGGTGGGTTATGTCGGGCGCGATGTGGAACAGATCATCCGCGATCTTGTCGAAACCTCAATCGGCCTGGTGCGCGAGGACAAGCGCGCGGAAGTGTCCGCCAAGGCGCATCTGATGGCGGAAGAACGCGTGCTCGACGCACTTGTCGGCGAGAGCGCCCAGAAGGGCACCCGCGAAACCTTCCGCAAGAAACTGCGCGAGGGCGATCTGGACGACAAGGAAATCGAGGTTCAGGTGGCAGATACCGGCGGGGGCATGCCGGCCTTCGATATCCCCGGCATGCCCGGAAGCCAGGTCGGCATGATCAATATCAACGACATCATGGGCAAGGCCTTCGGCCAGCGCACCAAGACGCGCCGGGTGTCGGTCAAGGAAAGCTACGAATTATTGCTGGCGGAGGAATCCGACAAGCTGATCGATGACGAGGTGATTATCCAGGAAGCCATTTCGGTGGTGGAGAATAACGGGATCGTCTTCCTCGACGAGATCGACAAGATCTGCGCGCCGTCCGAACGCGTCGGCGGCGACGTCAGCCGCGAGGGCGTGCAGCGCGATCTGCTGCCCCTCATCGAGGGCACAACCGTCTCGACCAAATACGGGCCGGTCAAAACCGACCATATACTGTTCATTGCGTCGGGTGCGTTCCACATCTCCAAGCCGTCCGATCTGCTGCCCGAACTCCAGGGCCGGCTGCCGATCCGGGTTGAGCTGCGCGCGCTCACCAAGGACGATTTCAAGCGCATCCTCACCGAACCGAAAGCCAGCCTCACCAAGCAGTATGTGGCGCTGATGGCGACCGAAGGCGTTGAGATCAAATTCACCGAGGGCGGAGTGGACGCGATCGCCGATGTCGCGGTCGAGGTGAATTCCAATGTGGAGAATATCGGCGCGCGCCGATTGATGACCGTGATGGAAAAAATCCTCGACGAAATCAGCTTCGACGCCACCGACATGGATGGCGGCAAAATAACGATCAACGAAAAACACGTCCGCGACAATATCGGCGATCTGGCCAAGAACGCGGATCTGTCGAAGTTTATTCTTTAGGCGGGTCGGGGCAAGTCCACACCGCAGCCTTCACCTGCCCGATTTGCGCAGCCGCACGTAAAGCGCGCCCTCGCCGCCGTGGCGCTTTCCCGCCGGTGTGAAGCTCAAGACACAGTTGCGAAACTCGGCTTCGGCAAGCCAGCGCGGAACCTCGCGGTTCAACACCCCGCGCTCGAACGATCCGTCCGTTTCGCGCCGGCCGCCTTTCCCGGTAATCACCAGCACATGCTTGTGGCCCCGTTCCTGCGCGCGCGCCAGAAAAGACCTTAGCGCGCCATGGGCCTCGCGCTGGCGCATTCCGTGCAGATCGATCCGCGCATCTATCTATACTGACCCGGCCCGAACCCAGCGCGCGCACCTCGCGCCGCTCGAAATTCGCGGCCGGAAGAACCGGTGCGGGGGCCGGCGGGCGCGGTGCCGGGGCAACGGGTTCTGGTTTAGGTGCGGATTTTTCCCGCACCGGATCCGCGACCGGCTCCGGGCGATCAACCACCCGGTTTTTGCCCTTGCGCAGAGGCTCGGCGGTTTCCGCGATCCGGTCCCACAGCGCCGCGTCCTCGCCGGTGAGCGGCGTGGCGGCATCCTTGTTGCGGTCTTTGTCGGCCATGGCGAATTGTCAGTTCCGCTGATCGGTCCCGGGAAGGAGAATAACAAATTCCGCCGCGTGGCGGGTGGCGCCGGCGATTGCGCCGGCTTTGGCGCCCGAGCCCCAGTAAATA
>QIGN01000094.1 GCA_003228955.1 Hyphomicrobiales bacterium | reverse complement strand
GGCGAAGGGCGGGAAGATGCTTCTGCGGATCGAGGATACCGACAGGAAGCGCTCGACACCCGAGGCGATAGACGCCATTCTCGGCGGTCTTGCCTGGCTGGGGCTCGAATGGGACGGGGAGCCTGTTTACCAGCATCAGCGCTCCGGCCGCCACCGGGAGGTTGTGGACCGGCTTCTCAACGACGGCAACGCATATCGATGTTATGCCACGCCTCAAGAGCTTGAAAAGATGCGCGCGCGCGCGCGCGATGAGGGCCGTACGGCGGTTTATGAGGGGACATGGCGCGACCGGGGCTCCTCTGAAGCCCCGGCGGGTGTCGGACCCCGTCATCCGCTTCAGGGCACCCCGCGATGGCGAAACGGTTGTCGACGACCAGGTTCAGGGCAAGGTTTCCGTCGCAAACAGGGATCTCGACGATCTGGTGATTTTGCGCAGCGATGGGTCGCCGACCTACAATCTGGCCGTTGTGGCGGACGATCACGACATGGGCGTCACCCATGTGATCCGGGGCGCGGATCACCTCACCAATGCGGCGCGTCAGGCGCAGATCTATTCCGCTCTGGGCTGGGACCGGCCGGTCTTCGCCCATGTTCCGCTGATCCATGGACCGGATGGCGCCAAACTGTCGAAGCGTCACGGCGCATTGGGGATAGAGGCCTACCGGGCGATGGGATATTTACCGGTGGCGTTGCGAAATTATCTGGTGCGTCTTGGCTGGAGCCATGGAGACGATGAAATTTTCTCAATGGACGAAATGGTAAAGTGGTTCGATCTGACGGAAATCGGGCGCTCCCCTTCCCGTTTCGATTTCAGCAGGCTGGAAAATCTCAATGGGCATTATATCAGGCTGAGCGAAGACGAAGCTCTGGGCGCCATGCTTCGCGCAATCGTGCCGGACTTGCCCATGGAGGAGAAACCGCCCAATGCCGACAATGAAGAGTCATGGCGTAAATTGTCTCAGGCAATGCCGGGCCTGAAGGAGCGCGCCAAAACTCTGGTCGACATACTCAATGCGGGGCGCTTCGTGTTTGCGTCGCGGCCTTTGGAAATTGACGATAAGGCCGGCAAATTGCTCGACGAGGATGCGCGTAACGTGCTGCGCGCATTGTTGCAGCCGCTTGAGGCGCTCCACGAATGGAATGTATCTGAAATCGAAGCCGCCCTGCGTGAATTTACCGGCATGTCCGGTCTCAAACTCGGAAAAGTGGCACAACCCCTGCGTGCGGCCCTCACCGGCCGCACCACTTCACCCGGCATTTTCGATGTCCTTTCGGTTCTTGGAAAGGAAGAAACGCTGGCCCGGATCCAGGACCAGGTATCCTGATGCAGCCGTTCGGCAAATACCGAGTTATCCACGTATTGCAGCAAATTGATCTATCAAACTGCCTTGCGTCCAATGGCGATCTTGCTCCTGCCGGGGAAATCGATTAGGCATTGGGGCAACTCTTCAATTCAACCTATAGCTGTCCCTGCCCTGTTGCGGGACCGCCTTTTTGCCAGACAATGGAGGTCTCGCATGAGCACATCCGGTAATTCCCAACGCCTTGCATCCGCCAAGGACAATCAGAAATCCGCGAGTCTGGAAGTCGGCGGAAAAGACATCGATCTGCCGGTCTATCAAGGAAGTATCGGGCCGGACGTCATCGATATCTCGTCTCTCTACCGGGATACCGGCTGTTTTACATTCGATCCGGGCTACACTTCGACTGCGAGTTGTGAATCGAAGATCACTTATATTGACGGTGAGAAAGGTATATTGCTGTATCGGGGCTATCCCATCGATCAGCTGGCCGAAAATGGCAGCTTTCTGGAAACCTGCTATCTGTTGCTGTATGGCGAATTGCCGGCCAAGTCGGAACTGGAAGATTTCGAGCGGCGCGTGACCATGCACACCATGGTGCACGAGCAGATGAACCGGTTTTTTACCGGATTCCGCCGCGACGCCCACCCCATGGCCATCATGGTGGGCGTCATGGGCGCACTTTCCGCATTTTACCATGACTCGACCGATATCACCGATCCGATGCAGCGGGAAATCGCCGCCATCCGCATGATCGCGAAGCTGCCGACCATTGCCGCCATGGCCTATAAATATTCCATTGGGCAGCCCTTCGTGTATCCGCGCAACGACCTCGATTACGCTTCCAATTTCCTGCATATGTGTTTCGCGGTGCCCTGCGACAAGTACGAGTCCGACCCGGTGCTTGCCGCCGCCATGGACAATATATTCATTCTGCATGCCGACCATGAACAGAATGCATCGACATCGACGGTGCGTCTTGCAGGATCATCGGGCGCCAATCCCTTCGCCTGTATTTCCGCCGGGATCGCCTGTTTGTGGGGTCCCGCGCACGGCGGCGCCAATGAAGCCGCTTTGCAGATGCTTGAGGAAATCGGGACCGTTGACCAGATCCCCGAATATGTGAAGCGCGCCAAGGACAAGGACGACCCCTTCAGGCTGATGGGATTTGGCCACCGCGTTTACAAGAATTACGACCCGCGGGCCAAGATCATGCAACAAAATTGCCATGAGGTTCTGGAGGCTGTGGGAGCGGACAAGGACCCGGCATTGCTGGTCGCTTTGGAACTGGAGAGGATCGCGCTCGAGGATGATTATTTCGTCAAACGCAAGCTCTATCCCAATATCGATTTCTATTCCGGTATCACCCTGCGCGCTCTTGGCTTCCCCACATCCATGTTCACGGTCCTGTTCGCGCTGGCACGTACGGTGGGCTGGATTGCGCAATGGCGGGAGATGATCGAAGATCCGGACCAGCGCATCGGGCGTCCGCGCCAGCTCTACACCGGTCCCGAAGAGCGTCCCTATGTGCCTGTGGCGAAGCGAGGTTGAGACAGATCGCCTCGTGGTTTGTCACCGACCCCTATCGTTCGGTCAGCGAGAGGATGATCTCAGCGGCGTGATCGCTTGGGGTCCCGCTGGCGAGCTTCATGCGCGATGCCAGAGTGTGCGATGCTTTGATCTGGCGTTTTCTTTGTGCTCCGTCCTTGTCGAGCAACTCCAGCAGCGCGTGCGAAAGATTTTCAGGCGAACAAGCTTCCTGGAAAAATTCAGGGAATACATTTTCCTCCAGAATCAAATTCGGCAGCACAATGGAATGCGCCCTCATCATCCAGCGGAACATCGCAACTATTGGCTCCGTCCGGTATCCAACGACCATTGGCGTTCCGGACAGCGCCAGCTCCAGTGTCACGGTGCCGGATGTGGCAAGAGCCGCATCCGCGAGCTGGAATGCCTGAAATTTCTTCTCTTCTCCGGAAATCAGATGTGGGGTTAAGGGCCATGTGGCCATGCCCTCGCGGATCAATTTTTCGACACTTGGCACAACCGGAATAATTACATTCAGCGGGCCAATAGCACCGATGACGCGCTTCAGTGCGCCTCCGTAGGCGCCCATGACGCGCTTGACCTCGTTGGACCGGCTGCCCGGTAAAACGGCGACTACGGGATGGCCCGGCGTTATTGCCAATGATCGTGCAAGTGCTGCCGGATTGCGTGATTTGATCCAATCCAGGCGCTCGATCAGGGGGTGACCGACATAGCTGCAATCCGGTCCTCCCAGCTTTCGATGCACTTCAGGCTCGAAAGGGAGGATGGCAAGGACATGGTCTATATAACCGCGCATTTTACGCGCTCTGCCCGGCCGCCAGACCCAGACAGATGGCGAGACATAATTGATTACTGGAATGCCTGGAAATCGGCGCCTTACACGCCTGGCAACCGGGTGCGTGAACTCCGGGCTATCGAGGATAACCAGAGCATCCGGCTTCATTTCCGCCGCGGCATCCACGCTTTGATGGACGCGTTTCACAATGGTGCGCAGCCGCGCCAGGATAGCCAGGGGACCCATAACGGCGATATCGGACAGGGGGAAAAGCGATGCGCACCCCTGCGCGGCCATGGTTTCGCCTCCCACGCCGGCAAATTCAATTTTCCGCTCCGCCAGCCGGCGAAGGGCGGGAATAAGCTTGCCGCCGATCTGATCGCCGGAATGTTCGCCCGCCACGAGAAAGAGCCGAAGCGGCTCTTTGGGATCATTCATGCCGGTATGTCGTCCTGAATATCCACGCCAACGACAAACAGTCCGGCATCGTCGGCCGCCTTTATAAACTTCTCACGGTCAACGATCAGCACATCATTGGCGGCGATGGCTATGCCGGCAAGGCCGGCTTGAGAAACTTGGCGTATGGTTTCGGGTCCGACCGTCGGCAGGTCAATTCGGCGTTCCTGACCGGGCTTGGCGCATTTGACAAGAACGCCTGAGCGTTTGCGGCTGCCGCTCTTGCCCCATTTGTTCAAATCCTTGCAGCGTCGAAGCATTTTGTCAGTTCCTTCCGCCGCTTCCACGGCCAGAACATACTGATGCGCGACAACCGCTGCCTGCCCGACGTCCAGGGCGCCAAGCGCCGCGATCACCTCAAGGCCGATCACAATATCCCTTTTATCGGCCTTTCCCGGCCGCCGCTTG
>QIGN01000063.1 GCA_003228955.1 Hyphomicrobiales bacterium | reverse complement strand
AGCCTCCGCGCCCATCGGCGCGCTCTATGAAAAGTTCGGCATTACCGCAAAAGCCGTGGCGAAAGCGGCGAAGAGCGCCCGCGGGAAATAGCGGTTCGGAGCTGAGAATATGAGTAAGGGTGAGCTTCGCTCGATCGAGCAGGCCGACGTCGAGGGCAAGCGCGTGCTGGTGCGCGTGGATATGAATGTTCCCATGCGCGATGGCGCGATCACGGATTCGACCCGCATCGAGCGGGTGCTCCCCACCATTGAGCTGCTCGCGAAACGCGGGGGAAGCGTTGTTATTCTGTCGCATTTCGGCCGCCCCGGGGGGAAACGCGTTGGCGAAATGTCGCTCCTGCCGGTCGCGGAAGAAGTGGGTGAATTACTTCAGGGAACAAATGTGCGCTTTGTCGATGAGAGCGTGGGACCCGAGGCGGAAGCTGCTGTGCAGGCCCTTGGCGCGGGAGAAGTGCTGGTAGTCGAGAATTTGCGCTTTTCTTCAGGCGAGGAAGCCAACGATCCAGAGTTTGCAAAGGGGCTTGCCGCGCTTGGCGACATTTACGTGAATGACGCCTTTTCCGCTTCCCACCGGGCTCATGCCTCCATTGACGTCCTGGCGCGGTTGCTGCCGGCTTATGCCGGGCTATTGATGATGAAGGAGATTGGCGCGTTGTCGGCTGCGCTGGAGAAGCCCGAGCGCCCCGTTGCCGCGGTCGTTGGCGGGGCGAAAGTCTCAAGCAAGATTTCGCTGCTCAACAACCTGGCCGGTAAATCCGATTTCCTGATCATCGGCGGCGGCATGGCCAACACCTTCCTCCATGCAAACGGCGTCGATGTCGGCGCATCGCTTTGCGAGCCCGGCCTTGCCGATACGGCGCGGAAGATCATGCAGGCGGCTGAAGACGCGGGTTGCAATATCCTGCTTCCTGTCGACGCGGTTATTGCGAATGAATTCAAGGCGGGAGCCGCGAGTAGTGTCTGCGAACTCGACACCATACCGGAGGGCGCCATGATCCTCGATGTCGGGCCCCGGACCGTGAAGGCGCTCACCGCCAGGATTGCCGCCTGCGGGACGCTGCTCTGGAACGGCCCGCTGGGAGCATTCGAGATTGCGCCCTTCGGCGAGGGCACATTTGCACTGGCCCGCGAAGCGGCGCGTCTGACCAAAGCGGGCGCGCTTGTCACGGTTGCCGGCGGAGGCGATACGGTTGCCGCCCTTAATGCGGCAGGCGTTATCCAGGATTTCACCTATGTCTCGACCGCGGGCGGCGCGTTCCTCGAATGGCTTGAGGGCAAGGAGCTGCCCGGTGTGGCGGCGCTCAGGTCCTGACGCCATGAACTCATGAATGGCGGCTTGTGTCCTGAAGCGCCCCGCTATAGGAGAGGACCAGTCCGGTTCCAGGAAAGCAAAACTCCATGCCTAAAGACATCCTCATCGCGCCCTCGATCCTCTCGGCCGACTTTGCAAGGCTGGGGGAAGAGGTGCGGGCCATCGACGCCGCCGGGTGCGACTGGGTGCATGTGGATGTGATGGACGGGCACTTCGCGCCCAACCTCACCTTCGGCCCCTGCGTGCTCGAAGCCATCCGCCCGCATACGAAAAAAATCATGGACGTGCATCTGATGATCGATCCGGCCGCGCCTTATCTGGAAGCGTTTGCGAAGGCCGGCGCGGACATCATTACGGTGCATGTGGAGGCGGACAAGCATCTTCACCGCTCGCTTCAGGTGATCCGGGGTCTGGGCAAGAAATGCGGCGTGTCGCTCAACCCGGCGACCCATGAGAGCGCCATCGAGCATGTGCTGGACGCGCTCGATCTGATACTCGTGATGAGCGTCAATCCGGGTTTCGGGGGGCAGAAATTCATTGAGGCCCAATGCGCCAAGATCGCGCGCTTGCGCGAGATGATCGGCGATCGCCCCATCGACCTGGAAGTCGATGGCGGGGTCAACCCCGATACGGCGCATCTTGTCGGCGCGGCGGGCGCCAATGTTCTGGTGGCGGGTTCGGCCGTCTTCGGGAGCAGCGACTACGCCGCCAACATCAGGGCCATACGCGACAAGGCGGCGGCGCTCTGAGGGCGCGGATTCAGGACCATGAATGAAGCGAACTGGCCCGGCGCCATTCTGTTCGACCTCGACGGAACACTCGTGGACAGCGCGGCGGATATCGCCACGGCGCTGAACCTGCTTCTGGGTGAGAAAAACCTGCCCGGATTTTCAAATGATGCGGTGACCCAGATGGTTGGCGGCGGCGTTCAACTGCTCATCGAAAGGGCGCTCAAGGCCCATGGTCAGGAGGCGGGGAGGGACCGCATTGCCGCGCTCGCCTCCCGCTTTCTGGAAATTTACACCCCGCGCGCCGCGGATCGGACGAAGTTGTTCCCCGGCGTCAGGGATTTGCTCAAGAGTTTTCACGAGGGTGGCATTGGCCTGGGGGTCTGCACCAACAAGCCCGAGGGGGTCTCGCGCATGATCCTCGACGCACTTGGCGTGGCGCATCTGTTTGGCGCGGTGGTCGGGGGAGATACGCTTGCCGTCAAGAAGCCCGATCCCGCGCCGCTGCTCGCGGCCCTTGAGAGTCTGAAATGCCCGCCGCAATGCGCGCTGATGGTGGGCGACAGCGCGGCGGATGCGAACGCGGCGCGCGCGGGCGGCCTTCGGGTGATTCTGGTGACCTTCGGATACACCCAGACGCCGGTGCGGGAGCTGGAGAACGACGGAATCATAGAGTCCTTCGCGCAGCTGCCCGAAGCGATCACAGCCCTTCGAGCGCCCAGGTCTTGATCTCGCCGCGCCTTTCCTGTTTCTAGGGTGCAGAGTAACTGGCGGGTAATCTCATGAAACCGGCGATCCGGAATATCTGCATTGGCGTGGCGGCCTGCGCGTTTGCCGCGGGCAGCGCCTCGAGTGCACGCGCGCAGGAACGGACCCAGATCAAAAAGGTGCAAACCGCGCGCTGCAGCGCCGGCGCCACAACCCGCCTTGTCCGCTACAAGGTTGAGCGCGGCGAGGCGCTGCCGGCGGCGATCCCCAAAGCACTGACCCGCAAGCCCGGCGATGAGGCAAAGGGCCTGGAGGCGGCAGCCGATCCCGGCAAGGGCAATTGCCTGGCCTGTCACTCCATCGCCAAAATTCTGGCGAAGGCCGATAAGAGCGATCCGCAAAGCGTCAGGACCTACGGCAATCATGGTGAGGTCGGCCCGCCGCTGAACGGCGTGGGCGGGCGCTACTCGCAAGGCGAGTTGCGCATGATAATCGTCGATCCCAAACTGGCCTTTCCCGATGCGGACACGGTCATGCCGGCCTATCACGCCCGCAACGGCTTGACGGATGTGATTGCGGGATGCCGTAACAGGGTAATGCTGAGGGCGCAGACTGTGGAAGATATTGTCGCGTTTCTGGAGGCGCTGAAATGAGCGGGCGCCTCGCTCCAGCGCTGTTGGCGGCACTTTTGTGGTCTTCGCCCGCGGCGGCGGCGGGTGACGGCAAGACCGAACCGTTAAAACCGGCCTCCGCCGGCAATCCCCTTGAGGAACTTTGGTCCGGTTATCATTACGCTCCCCCTGAAATTCGTCAGATGCAGGATACCGACGCTGAAAACCCGGCCATGGCGCTCTACAGCAGGGGCGAAGCGCTGTGGAGCAAGGTTGAGGGCCAGGCGAAGAAGTCATGCGCCGCATGTCATGGCGATGCCACCAAATCGATGCACGGTGCCGCGACGCGCTTTCCGGTCTATTTTCCGCTAGCCAAAAAACCGCTCGGCATCGAGGGCCGGATAAATCTGTGCCGGCAAAAATTCATGCGCGCCCCCGCCCTTGCGCCGGAATCGGATGCAATGCTTGCATTGTCGATTTATGTACGGCGCCAATCCCTCGGGCAGGCGATCAATGTGCCGGGTGACGGGCCGCTCAAGCCATTTGTGGAGAAGGGCCGGACCTATTACACCGCCCGGCGCGGCCAGCTCAATATTTCCTGCGCCCAGTGCCACAACAAATATGCGGGCAAGCGCTATCGCACAGACACGATCAACCAGGGTCATGCCAACGGATTTCCCGCCTACCGCAAGAGCTGGAAGGGCACGGGGTCGCTGCTGCGGCAAGTCAATCAGTGTCTTGCGCGCGTGCGCGCCACCCCGCTCAAAGCCGGGTCGGACAGCCTCGTCAATCTGGAGTTATATCTGGCATGGCGGGC
>QIGN01000122.1 GCA_003228955.1 Hyphomicrobiales bacterium | reverse complement strand
GGCAGGTAAACCGCCGGATGGCCATAGGTCCAGAACACATAAAGGAAGAATTTGACGCTGCCGCCGCGCGCCGGGTCAAAGAAAGCAGTCACTTCCAGCCAGTCGGTCAACAGACCAAGACCGATAAAGCCCAGCGGTATGGTCGAAACCACCAGCAGCAGGCCCACTATGATCGAGCCCCAGCCCATCATCGGCATGGCTTTCCAGCCAACCCCGTTTTTCGCGGCCACGAGGGGGTTGGCAATCAATACGATGCCCGCCAGAAACTCCGATATGGCGACCAGAAGGATGGCCAGATAACCCATCCACACCAGAGAGCCGCCCACCCTCAGCGACATCGGCGCATAGGCGGTCCAGGTGAAATCAGGCCGTCCGATCATCAGCAATACCGCCGCCACAATCAGAACCCAGTATCCCCACTGCGCCGTGCCGGCCGCCGCCAGGCGATCCATGCCGAGAATCCTGGGCATCATGTAATAACAGACCGAAATAGCGAGAGGGATGAGAAAGCCGAACACCATGATCATGCCGTGCATTGTCATCAGCGTCATGTACACCCGCGCGCCCATGAACTGGACGCCGGGCACGGCGAGCTCGGTACGGAACAAGAGCGCGAATGTGCCGCCCAGCGCCAGCATGAGAAACGCCGTCAGGATACCCTTGAGGGCCAGGTGCCGGTAGTCATTGGAGAACAGGAGTGTGTTCAGCGACATCTCGCCGAGTATGTTTTCCGGCTTCCAGTGCGCCATTTTTCCCATTCGTTCATGATCGAGTTCATGCGCCATTGTTATTCTCCCCGGCGTTCAGCCCAGATGTCTCGGTAGCGCCTTCAACAACCAGCCATGCTTTCATCTGGGCATGGCCGACGCCGCAGTAGTTCACACATTGAATGAGGTATTTCCCGGGCTTTTTGGGCGCCCGTATCCACAGTTCGCGAATGTCGCCGGGATCGATTTCGGCGGTGATGCGCGCGACCGGGATATTAAATCCGTGGATCACGTCATTGGTCACGATCTTGAACAGTACCCGCTCCCCCGGCTTGACGACGGCGGCATTGCGGCTGATCTCTTTTTTGTCGGTGATGAAGGCGAAGCCCCACTGGAAAGCGACAACGGTCAGCACGCGGTCGAATTTCTTTTCCCGGTCCACGTCGGTTATAATCTTGCCGGATACATATTTGTTGTCCCTCAGGTCCTCCTGATAGGCCTGGTAGACATTGGTGCTGCTCCAGTCGCCAAAAAAAGCCATCACCAGCAGTGCCGCGATGAACAGGAGTTCCAGGCTGTATTTCGCCTTGAAGCGTCTTTCCATCATGATGGCGGCCGCCAGCCCGGCCAGCCCCAGGACGGTTATGGCGATGGTGATCGCAATTAACAGGGTCTGGCCACCCGATAGCCCCAAGGCATTTTCCATAACAAACCCTCTCCCGTAATGTCCTGTTCCGGTCCCCGCCGCCTGGCCCGGCGAGCGCAAAATCATTCAAGCGTAAATTGAAATTCCCGGAGAATCTTCAGATCGCCGCCAACTCTATCCCAGACCCACAACTGTTGGAAACAGTCTTTTTAACGCAGTGGTCTGACAAATTAACGCAGTGGTCTCATTCGCTCCGATGTTGCTTTAGCGTCCGAAATGATCGAACCATCTCCGGCGGCGACGCGCGATCACGGGCGTTTCGCGGCCAGTTGAGTTGCCACCATGCGGTCATGAAAGAATACTAATCCTGCGGATGCGAATTCCCAGGCTAGAGTTCCGCCAGCGAGGTTGGCAAAGGTGCGCATCGTTAAGATATTCCTGGCGGGACTTATGCTGCTGGTGGCGGTCCCGCTCGCCGTGCAGGCGGCGCTCTGGTGGAGTCAGGAGCACCCCTCAAGCTGGGCGGCGGCCGACTGGTCCAGCACCAATACGCTGCCGCCGGCCGTGCGCAGCAGGCCGGCGATGATCCGCGTTTACTCCGCGCGCACCGGACGCTGGAAGGGGGTCTTCGCAACCCATAGCTGGATAGTGCTGAAAGAGGAGGGGGCGCCCGCCTATGAGCGCTGGGAAAAGGTTGGCTGGGGCCGCCCTGTCCGGCGCAACAATTATGCCCCGGACGGGCGCTGGTATTCCAATGATCCGCGGGTCGTGTATGAGGTTCGCGGCGCGCGGGCGCAGCGGCTGATCCCGAAAATCCGCACGGGCATCGCAGCTTACAGATACCGCTCATACGGAGACTACCGCGTCTGGCCCGGGCCCAATTCCAATACTTTCATCGCCGCGGTTCTGGCGGCCGTGCCCGAGCTTGCGGCCTCCCTGCCGCCGACCGCGATCGGCAAGGACTTTCCGGTTGACGGGCGCTGGATGGGCTGGACACCCTCGCGCACCGGTTTTCGTATTTCGCTTGGCGGCTATGCCGGGGTGACGCTCGCCTGGGTCGAGGGGCTGGAGATCAATATCCTGGGTTTTGTACTCGGCGTCGATTTCCGCAACCCCGCGCTCAAGCTGCCCGGACTGGGGCGCCTTGGAGTTTGAGTCATTGTCGCGCCCGCATAATTTGTGTGTTCGCGCCGGGGCGGTTATGACTTTCCAGGGTCACCTGAAAAGTCAAATCCGATGAGCACGCAAGAACCGCTTGGCTCCACACTGCGCGGACGCCGCCAGGAGCGCAAACTAACGCTACAGCAGCTCGCCGATCAAAGCGGGGTCAGCCGGGCAGCCATTTCGAAGATTGAGCGCGGCGAAAGCGGAGCCTCGACGCCGGTGCTCGGCAAACTGGCCGAGGCGCTCGATCTCAGCATTTCCCAGCTGATTGGCGGGCCGCGAAGAGAGCATGTCGTTCACATCAGGTCGGCGGCGCAGCCCGTTTTCCGCGAAGACGCCACCGGCTTTGAGCGCCAGTCGCTCTCCCCGCTTTATCGTGGGCAGGGCGTTGATTTTGTCGTGAACCGGCTTCCTCCGCGCGCCAGAACCGGGCCGTTTCCCTCGCACCGCCATGGCGTGGAGGAGCATCTTTATGTGAGCAAGGGACGCCTCAGGGTTACGCTCGAGGATGAGGAACATGTCCTGGAGGCCGGTGATTTTCTCTTCTATGAGGCGGATCGCAGCCACATGTTCGAGAACCTGACCGGCCGGGTCTGCGAGTTCTTCATTGTCATTGACTCCACGCGCCTGAGGTAGGGACTAGATCGCGCGCGGCGATTGACTCGATCTCGCCAATTTCTTTAAATAGAGAATAAATCCATATATGGAGCTATGCAAGAATGCGTATCCTCTTCGTTGGCGCCGGTGGCATCGGCGGTTATTTCGGCGGCCGGCTCGTCGAGGCCGGCGCTGATGTCACATTTCTCGTGCGCGCGCGGCGGGCGGAGCAACTGGCCGGCGCGGGCCTGATCGTCGAGAGTCCGCTGGGCGATATCAGGCGGCCGGTGAGCACAATCACATCGGTGGAGGGGTTTGAAGCGCCCGATATCATTGTCATCGCCTGCAAGGCCTATTCTCTGGATGGGGTGCTGGATTCTATATCGGGATGCGCCGGGGACGGGTGTGTCGTCCTGCCTTTGCTGAATGGAATCGCGCATCTCGAGACCATCGAACAGCGCCTTCCACGCGCCACGGTATGGGGCGGTCTGGCCCATATCGGCGTGACCCTGGAGCGCGATGGCAGGGTCAGGCATCTCAACGATCTGCACACATTGATGTTCGGTCCGCGATCAGGAAAACCGCAATCGCGGCGCGAGGCGGACCTCGCCGAGGGCCTGCAATCGAGCTTCGCGGCGGCGTCGGCCGACGCAAAGCTCCGACCGGAGATCGAACGCGATATGTGGGGAAAATTCGTATTTCTTACCGCGTTGGCGGGAAGCACCTGCCTCATGCGTGCAAGCGTTGGCGCGATCCTCGCCACGCCCGCCGGGGAGCCTTTTATTCTCCAGCTTTTTGATGAAACCATACGTATCGCGACTGCTGAAGGATTTGCGCCGGAGCGCGAACAATTCGCGCGCTACCGCGCCGAGCTCACCGAGCGCGGTTCAGCCACCACCGCCTCCATGCTGCGCGACATCGAAGGCGGGCGCGTGACCGAGGCGGAACACATTCTTGGAGACATGGATGCGCGCGCCCGCAAACACGCCATTGCGGCGCCGGCGCTTGAGATCGCGCTGACCCATCTTCGGGCCTATGAGCATCGCCGCTCCAATAAATAATGCAAAGGGAGAAAACAGACAT
>QIGN01000084.1 GCA_003228955.1 Hyphomicrobiales bacterium | reverse complement strand
GCACCAAAATTCTGCACCGACACCACCTGACCCAAGGCCGCGCCCTCGCCATTGACGGCGACCAGACCTATCAGATCGGCGAAATAAAATTCACCCTCGCCCTCCACCTCGGGCAGCTTGTCCCGGTTCACATAGAGCTCCGTTCCCTTGAGCGCCTCGGCGGCCTCGCGTGTGGAAACGCCCTTAATCTGAACGACGACGCCCTCCTTCGCCGCGCTGACTTTGGTGATTTCGAAGCGGCGGGCGCCGGCTTCGTCCTCCAGCGGCCCGTAGCCGGAGATGGCCAGCGGGTCCTGCGTGTAGGTCCTGATGCGAACCTCGCCCTTGAGCCCGCGCGCACCGGTAACGCGGCCGAGGCAGACGCGTTTGGGGGCTTCAGCCATTCCGGCTTAACAGGGTCGGGTCCCTGTATTTGCCGTACCCCCCTCCCCAGCCCTCCCCCGCAAGGGGGGAGGGCGTTAGGCGAGCGCCATCCAAAATTCTTCCTCCCCCCTTGCGTGGGAGGGCTGGGGAGGGGGGGAACGCAGCATGGATTTTCCGCAAAAAACGCTACTCCTTTTTCTCTTCGGCCTCCTCAGCCGGAGCTTCTTCAGCAGGAACTTCCTCAGTTGCGGCCTCCTCGGCTGGAGCTTCCTCAGTTGCGGCCTCCTCGGCTGGAGCTTCCTCAGCCGCGGCTTTTTCCGCGGGAGCTTCTTCGGCAGGGGCCTCTTCCGCGGGAGCTTCCTCAGCCGCGGCCTTTTCCGCGTGAGCTTCTTCGGCAGGGGCCTCTTCCGCAGGGGCCTCTTCGGTCTTGGCTTCTTCCGCAGGAGCTTCTTCGGCCTTGGCTTCTTCAACTGGGGCGTCTTCAGCTGGAGTTTCCTCGGCGGGAGCTTCTTCAGCCTTGGCCTCTTCCTTGGGCGCGGCCTTGGCGGCTTTCGCCTCTTCCTTGGCTTTTTCCTCCGCTTCGCGCTTGGCTTCCTCGCGGTCAAGGCGCTTCTGGCCCGGCAGGGCTTTTTGCGGATTGTTGCGCGCCTTGCGCTTCATGATGCCGGCGGCGTCGAGAAAGCGGTTCACCCGGTCCGAGGGGAGCGCGCCGACGCTCAGCCAGTATTTGATGCGGTCCTCGACAAGTGTCACGCGTCCTTCACTGTCCTTGGGCAGCAGCGGGTCATAGGTGCCCAGACGCTCGATGTAACGGCCATCGCGCGGCATGCGCGAATCCGCGACGACAATCCGGTAATAGGGGCGCTTCTTGGCCCCGCCCCGTGACATTCTGATTTTCAGCGACATCTGTTTCTTATCCTCTTGGTTTTCGTGTTTGTTTTCAAAATCGGTTGATTATTTCTTCCTGCCCCTGCCCGCCGGCATCCCGGGCAAGCCCGGCGGCAATCCGCCGGGGCCCAGCCCCGGAAATCCTCCCGGCATCCCCGGGGGAACCCCCGGCAGGCCGGGAGGGGCGCCTTGCGGATCAACCCCTTCGGGCATTTCGGGCATCGCGCCACCGCCAAACATCTTGGCGAGGCCGCCCTTGCCCTTGCTCATCTTTTTCATCATGTCGGCCATCTGGCGGTGCATCTTCAGCAGCTTGTTGATGTCCTGAACGGATGTGCCCGAGCCCTTGGCCACGCGCTTCTTGCGCGAGGCGTTCAGCCGCTTCGGCGTGCGGCGCTCCTGCGGCGTCATGGAGGAGATGATCGCCTGCTGGCGCTTGACCACCCTATTGTCGAGATCGGCTTCCTCGATCTGCTTTTTCATCTTGCCGATGCCCGGCAGCATGGAGAGCACGCCGGCCATGCCGCCGATCTTTTCCATCTGTTTGAGCTGGTCGGACAAATCCTCCAGATCGAACATGCCCTTGCGCATCTTGCGGGCGATTTTCTCCGCCTTGTCCGCATCGAGGGTTTCAGCCGCCTTCTCGACGAGAGAGACAACATCGCCCATGCCGAGAATGCGGTTGGCGATGCGGTCCGGGTGGAAATCTTCGAGCGCATCGACCTTTTCACCGGTGCCGATGAGCTTGATCGGCTTGCCGGTGACGGCGCGCATGGACAGCGCCGCGCCGCCGCGCCCGTCGCCGTCGACGCGGGTGAGCACGATGCCCGTCAGCGGCACGCATTTATCGAAGCTGGTCGCCAGATTGACCGCGTCTTGGCCCGTCAGCGCGTCGGCCACGAGCAGCGTCTCATGGGGCTTGGAAATTTTGTGAATTTCGGCCGATTCGGCCATCAGCTCTTCATCGATATGGGTCCGGCCCGCCGTGTCCAGCATGACCACGTCATAGCCGCCGGTTTTGGCGTCCTTGATGGCGCGCTTGGCGATCTGAACCGGGGTCTGGCCTTCCTTGATGGGGAGCGTGTCGACTTCGACCTGCTCGCCCAGCACCCGCAGCTGCTCCTGCGCCGCCGGGCGGCGGGTATCGAGCGAGGCCATCAGGATTTTTTTCTTGTTCTGCTTCGACAGCCTCAGCGCAATCTTGGCGCAGGTGGTCGTCTTGCCCGAGCCCTGCAGGCCCACCAGCATGATCGGCACCGGCGCCTTGGCTTTCAGATCGATGCCGACGGCTTCATCGCCGAGCATGGCGACGAGTTCGTCATTGACGATTTTGACGACCTGCTGGCCGGGCGTCACGGATTTCAGAACCTCGTGGCCGACCGCCTTTACTTTTACCGCGTCGATGAAGCCGCGCACCACTTCCAGCGCCACATCCGCCTCGAGCAGCGCCCGGCGCACCTCGCGCATGGCCTCTTCGACATCGGCTTCGCTGAGCGCGCCGCGCCCGGTGAGCTTGTCGAAAATGCCCGAAAGGCGGTCTGAAAGGGTTTCGAACATGGGTGTTATTCGTCCTGGCTGATCAAAACGTCGAACATGGCGGAGGCTTTCAGAAACTTGTCCCGGCACCCCGAATTGCAAAATCCGATGGTTTCGCCGCGATAGCGCATGAGCGAATCCGCACGCACAGGCTTGCCCGACCAGGGACAAACCTCATTGATGCAGTCTTCGATCTTCAGCTCTTCAGCCATTCATCCGTCTCAAAGTTATACCGCGCGCGAACCGGCGGTTGCGCAACGCAAAAAACACCCGCGGGCGAACCTTCGCTGACGGGTGGTGACCATCCTGCCTCCCGGTAGCTGTATTCACGCTACCTTGTGCGGGGCGGCGGCTCGAAAGTTCGGGCCTGACCGGAATTCGAGCGGATATTTGTTGAAGCGGGCGTACAAGTCAAGCCGCGCGGCGGGGCCGCTCGCAGGCAGGCTAACGCCGCCCGCCCCGCTCCTCGTCGATTGTTTCCCAGAAATCGAGGCTCTGGCGGCGCAGGGTTTCGCTGCAAGGCCGGTATCTGCCGAACAGCAGACTGTTATTTTCGCAATAGAGCCAGGCGCCGCCGGGAAGTTTGACCTGGTATCCGAACTGGGCGGCGCGCACCGGCGCGCTAACGGCGCCGTTGCCGTAACGCGAATAGGCCGTGACGAAAAATCCGCCGGTGGCGCGGACCTGATGCGCCAGCGCTTCGCCCGCCATGACACCCATGAGCGCGAACCCGGCTCCCAGAACAATCGGCAATCTTGCGGACATTTTTTCCCTGCTCCATTGGCGTCGTCATACCCGACGTCGATTCTCCATTCTGGCACGCATTGCGCCAGTTTCAAGGCGCGATCACCAGGCGTTGAACTTTCAGATCGAAACCGGCGCGTCCTGTGCCCAGGAGTGCCGCGGCCCGCACGCCGCGATCCGCTGCACGATCTTCGGGTGTGACCCGCCGCGCAGGCCATGTTCATAGGCCACAACTGTCAGGCGCGGCAAGACGGCCTCGATCAATTCATTGGCCCTGAGCAGGAAATCGGGATTGCAGGGCTTGCCGTGACGCTCATGCCCGGCTGCGAAAGTCTCGTAAATCAGCACCCCGTCATCGGCCACACAGCCGACGATATCGGCGAGGATCGGCCGCCACAGATAGTTGGTCACGATCACGCCGTCATAGGCCATGTCCTTCAGGGGGAAGGGGCGGCCGCTCTCCAGATCGGCCTCGACGAGACCCACATCCTTGCGCGCGGCAAGATCCTCGACCCGGGAAAGGTCCCTGTCGATTCCGGTGACGGTGTAGCCGCGCTCCAGCGCCAGACGCATATGCCGCCCCGCGCCGCACGCCACATCGAGAATGCTCCCGCCGGACGGCACGCCGGGGAGGAAGCGGCGAACCCATTGGGACGTTTCATGGAGGCCGTGCTTATGCGCCAGGTCATCGCTCATTGTGGGGCGTGGCCTAGAACACATTCAGGGAAAAAATGTGCACCTACAGCCGACCCCGGTTTTACTTGAACGGAGCCGGCGCCGGGCGTCCGAATTTGCGGATGAAGCTGAATCTGACCTTGTGATAGGTTTCGTCCCATGTGTAGGTCGTAGTGC
>QIGN01000090.1 GCA_003228955.1 Hyphomicrobiales bacterium | reverse complement strand
AAGCGACGCGGAACTTGCGCTCGCATTGCCTCCCGCCATCGGCGCAATTGAGCGCCGGCTGGTGCTCACGAAACTCATTCTGAAATGGAGCCGGGGCCTCGAGGCGGCGGGCGGCGGTGAGGCGGGCGCCACACAACACGCCACACCCGCGCAGGCCTCCAGTCTTGCGGTGCAGCTTGCCGCCCTCATGGACGCGCTGGACGCGGAGCAGGTGAATCTGGACGCGATAAGGAATATCCCGCCGGAGCAATTTGCCGGCCACTGGCAAAAAACGCTCGATTTTCTCAAGATCGTCACGGAGCATTGGCCGGAGTATCTGCAAGAGCAGGATGTCATGTCGCCCTATGCCCGCCGCGATGCGCTGATGGCGGCGGAAACCAGGAGGCTTCTCTCCAATCCACCAGATCATCCGGTCATCGCCGCCGGGTCCACCGCCACCGCTCCCGCCACGGCGGCGCCACGGCGGCGCTGCTGGAGGCCGTGGCGCGGCTGCCCAATGGCGCGGTGGTTCTGCCCGGGCTCGACACGGCGCTGGATGAGGAGAGCTGGCAGGCGATAGAGGCGCCCGTCCCCCACCCCGAGCATCCGCAATTCGGGATGCGCCGGTTTCTCGCCCGTCTGGGTGTGACCCGCGAGGAGGTCGGTTTGCTTGGCGCGGAAAAGGATCCGGGTGTGCGGGCAAGTGTCGTCTCCCAGGCCATGCGCCCGGCGGGGACTACGGACAAATGGCTGGCATTTGCCAGCGAAGCGGACGGGAAAGCCGACGCCGAAGCCATGGCCGGGGCTCTTGCGGGCGTCGCCAGGATCGATGCCCCGGGCGAGCAGGACGAGGCGGAAGTGATCTCCCTGCTGTTGCGCCATGCCGCGGCACAACCAGGGCGCACGGCCGCCCTTGTGACCCCGGACCGCACGCTGGCGCGGCGCGTCTCCACCCGGCTGGAAAAGTGGCGTGTTGAGGTCGATGATTCCGCCGGCAGGCCGTTGGGCAAGACGCTGCCCGGAAGTTTCATGGACGCCGTGACGGATGCGGCGGGAACCGGATTTGCGCCGGTGCCGCTGCTCGCGCTGCTGAAGCACCCCATGACCCTTCTTGGCCGCGAGGCGGGAGAGATGCGCCGCGCCGCGCGGGCGCTGGAACTGATCGCCATGCGCCAGCCCGCGACCGCGCCCGGCTTTGCCGCCTTGCGCACCACGATGGCGCGCACCCGCCGGGGCCTTGAGGACGGCACACAGCGCCAACAGGCGGTGAAACGGCTCGGGGAAAAGGACTGGCGGGGCGTCGAGCGGCTGATCGAAGATCTGGAATCGGCCTTGCGTCCCCTGACGGACGTTTTTGCGAAATCGAATGTCCCCCTGAAAGACTTGTTGCGCGCCCATGTGCAAGCCGGCCAGGCGCTCGCCGAGAATGCCGGCGGCTCAAGCGCCGCCCTTTGGCGCGGCGAAGCCGGGGAGGCGCTGGCCGGTCTGTTCGGATCGCTTCTCACGGCCAGGACTTCGGACCTTGAAATCGCTCCGGCGGATTATTCCGAACTCTACCGCTCATTCGTGGCCGGGCTGGCGGTGCGCCCGCGCGGCCCCAGGCATCCGCGCATTTTTATCTGGGGGCCGCTCGAAGCGCGCCTGCAACGCCCGGACATGGTGGTGCTGGGCGGGCTGAATGAGGGGGTGTGGCCCGCGACGGTGGATTCCGATCCCTGGCTCAGCCGGCCCATGCGCGCCGAAATCGGCCTCTCCGCGCCGGAGCGGCGCATTGGTCTGGCCGCCCATGACGTGGCCCAATTGCTCGGCGTGGAAGAGGTTTATCTTACGCGGGCGCAAAAGGCCGGCGGCACGCCGACCGTGCCTTCGCGCTGGCTGCTGCGGCTCGGCGCCGTGCTGGACGCTCTGGATTTGAAGAAAGCGCTTGAACCGGCCGAGCCGTGGCTGGAATGGGCGCGCGCCCGCGATGCGGTCGAGGCTGTACCGCCCGTCCCGGCGCCCGCGCCGCGCCCGCCCGCAGCCGCCCGCCCCAAAGGGTTGTCCGTGACGCGCGTCGAAGCGTGGATAGCCAGCCCATACGCCATTTTCGCGCGCGATATTCTGCGGCTGGCCCGGCTGGACGGGATCGCGGAGGAGCCGGGTCCGGCGCTCAAGGGCACGCTTATCCATGATGCCCTGGACCGGTTCACTCGGGCCTATCGGGACCGGCTGCCCGAAGACATTGCCGCCGCCCTCATGGGGCACGCCAATGACCTGTTCGGCGAGTTTGGCGATCAGGCCAGCATCAAAGCCTTCTGGCGCGGGCAGTTTGTCAACTTCGCCCGCTGGTTCGCGGCCACCGAGCCCGCGCGCCGCGAAGGCGTGAGCGCGGTGAGCACGGAAGTGAAAGGCGCGCTTGAAATCGAGGGCGGGTTTACGCTTTCCGCGCGGGCGGACCGTATCGACAGGCGCGAGGACGGTTCACTCGTAATCTATGACTACAAGACAGGAAACGTGCCGGCCCCGGCACAGGTCGAGGACACCAAAGCGCCGCAACTCCCCCTGTCGGGCCTGATCGCACGGGCGGGCGGTTTCGAGGGCATCGCCGCCGCGCCCGTCTCGCGTCTCGTTTATATCCGCGCCCAGGGATATGGCGAGGGCGGCGAGGAACGAGACGCCGGCAGGAATACCGCGCCGGACGAACTCGCGGCCGAGGCGCTTGAGCATCTTGAAGGGCTGGTGTCGGCCTATGCTGTCGAGAAACAGGGTTACCGCGCAATGCGGCGCACACAGTTCCGAAACTCCGCCCAATACCGCTATGACGAGTATGCCCATCTGGCGCGGGTGCAGGAGTGGCAGGCGGGCGGCGAGGGCGAGGAATAGCCCATGTCATTCAGCCGGCTCAAACAATTGACCGACGCCAACCAGGCCACGGCCTCGGACCCGCGGGTTTCCGCATGGGTGTCGGCCAATGCGGGGACCGGTAAAACGACGGTTCTGGTCAATCGCGTGCTGCGCCTGTTGCTTCACAAAGACCGTGCCAGCGACGCTTATACACGTCCTGAAAAAATCCTGTGCCTCACCTACACAAAGGCGGCGGCGGCGGAAATGGAAAACCGCCTGTCCGGCATTCTCGCCCACTGGGCGGTGATGGGTAAGCGCGAGCTTGCCGGCGCGCTCGAGGATTTACGGGGAAGCCCGGCATCGCCGCCGGACATGGCCCGCGCGCGCACGCTTTTCGCGACCACTCTCGACACCAGGGGCGGTTTGAAAATCCACACCATCCACGCCTTTTGCGAGCGCCTGCTGCACCGCTTTCCGCTTGAGGCGGGCATCCAGGCGGATTTCAAGGTTCTGGACGACCAGGAACGCCGCGAGCTGCGTGATGACGCGATAGACGACGTGCTGGGCCGGGCCGTGGCTGAAGAGGGAGAGCCGCTGGGGCAGGCGCTGATGGAAGTGGTCGCGGTGAGCGCGGAAGAGAGTTTTCGCGCGCTTATCGAGGTGACGCTCGGCAGGCAGGAGGAAATCCGCGCGCTGCACCGGCTGAACGATACGTTCGCAACGTTAGGCCAATCGGAGCGTCATGGCATCACACGCGCATTCGGCGTCAGCGCCAACCGCGGCGAAACGGATGTTTTGCAAGAAATGGGGCAGGCGCTCAGTGATGACCAGATTGACGCGTTCCTTGCCGGTATTCCCACCGAGAAGGCAACCGAGCGCAACCTGCTGTCCGCGCTTGCCGGGGCGAAGGCGGCGCCCGCGCCCGAATTGCGGGCGCTGGCGTTCCGGGAAGCCTTTCTGACCCAGTCGGGAACGCCGAGAAAAACCCTTCTGACCAAGCCGGTCGCGGCGGAATTTCCGCAATTCGACTCCGAGCTTCATGAGGCCCAGGACGCGGTGGTTGCCCTGGCCCGGGAACAGGCGGTCCTTGGTATCGCGTCGGCCACGGCTGCGCTGCTCACCCTCGCCGATGAAATCATCGCCCGCTATGAGCGCCGCAAGGCCGCGCGCGCGGCCCTCGACTATGACGATCTGATCGAGAAGACGCATCGCCTGCTGTCGGGGAGCCACGCCGCGGCCTGGGTGCTCTACAAGCTCGACTACGGGATCGACCATATACTTGTCGACGAGGCGCAGGATACGAGTCCGGTGCAATGGCGGGTGATCGCCGCACTGGCCGGTGAGTTTTTTGCCGGGGAGAGCGCGCAGGAAGCCAGCCGGACCCTGTTCGCGGTGGGCGATGAAAAGCAGTCGATCTACTCCTTTCAGGGGGCCGACCCTGTATCCTTTGCGAAACATGGCAGGACATTCGGGAAACTTGTGCAGGGCGCCGGACAGGGGTGGGAGCCCGTGCCGCTCACGGTGTCCTTCCGCTCCACCGAGCCTGTTTTGAAGGCAGTGGATGAAGTCTTTGCCCAGGATGGCGCGCGCGACGGCGTGGTGTGGGAGGGCGTCGGCATCGTGCATCAGGCGGTGCGCGCCGGGCAGGCCGGTCTGGTGGAACTCTGGCCGGTCGAGGAGCCGGAAGATTACACCCCGGCGCACGCCATGCGCCCCCATGAGGAGAGAGAAGCCGCAACCCACGCCCGCGACGCGCTGGTGGAAAAAATCGCCGCTACAATCGATTTCTGGCTGGACAGCGGCGAGCGGCTTGAAGCGCAAAACCGGGCCATGCGCCCCGGCGACATTCTCCTGCTCGTGCGCACCCGCGATGAGTTTGTGAGGAAGCTCATCGCGGCCCTGAAGGGGAGGGGCATTCCCGTCGCCGGC
This sequence comes from Hyphomicrobiales bacterium, assembly GCA_003228955.1. Taxonomy (GTDB): domain Bacteria; phylum Pseudomonadota; class Alphaproteobacteria; order Rhizobiales; family Methyloligellaceae; genus UBA2767. The sequence continues at coordinate 114 of QIGN01000090.1, read as the reverse complement.
GCGGACCGCATGAAGCTGGGCGAACAGCTGGCTGTCATGGACCTGATGGCTGTCGGCGATTTCGTGCTGCTGCCGGACGATGATCTCACCCTCGCCACTCTCCTCAAGAGCCCG
>QIGN01000074.1 GCA_003228955.1 Hyphomicrobiales bacterium | reverse complement strand
CGGTCCGTGAGCTTGCCTTGCGCCTTCCATTCCTTCGCCACTTCGATGAACAGCTCAAGCGCCATCCCGGCGTCGGACACGATGCCGAAATCGGGGGCGAAGACGCGGCCGATCTGCGTCGGCTCGATATCCACATGGATGAATTTGCGGTCTTTGGTATAGACCTCCACCGAACCCGTATGACGGTTGGCCCAGCGGTTGCCGATACCAAACAGGAAATCGGACCGCAGCAGGGTCGCATTGCCATAACGGTGGCTCGTCTGCAATCCGGCCATGCCCGCCATAAGCGGATGATCGTCGGGAATGACGCCCCAGCCCATCAACGTGGGAATAACCGGCACGCCGGTCAGTTCGGCAAATTCCACAAGCAGATCGCAGGCGTCGGCGTTAATGATGCCGCCGCCGGCCACGATCAGCGGGCGCGCCGCCTCATTGAGCATGGCAATGGCTTTTTCCGCCTGCGCGCGCGTGGCGCAGGGCTTGTAGGGTTCGAGCGGTTCATAAGTGTCTTCGTCAAACTCGATTTCGCCCATCTGCACATCGACCGGCAGATCGACGAGCACGGGACCCGGGCGCCCCGAACGCATGAGATGAAACGCTTTTTGCAGGACCATCGGCACCAGTGCGGGCTCCTTCACGGTCACCGCCCATTTGGTGACGGGCTTGGCGATCGCCTCGATATCGACGGCCTGGAAATCTTCCTTGTCGAGTTTTGCGCGCGGCGCCTGTCCGGTGATGCACAAAATGGGGATGGAGTCGGCCGACGCCGAATACAGACCGGTGATCATGTCGGTTCCGGCCGGACCGGACGTGCCGATGCACACACCGATATTGCCCGCCTTTGCCCGCGTGTAGCCCTCCGCCATATGCGAGGCGCCCTCCACATGGCGGGCGAGGATATGGCGGATCGAACCGCGATCCTTCATCGCCGCGTAAAGTGGATTGATTGCCGCTCCCGGGACCCCGAAGGCGACGTCGACGCCCTCTTTCTCAAGAACCCTGACCGCGGCTTCGACTGCCCGCATGCGCGCCATTGGATACACTCTCCTTAAGCTGATACTGCCCGGAAACTACACCGCAAAATCCACGAATGTCAAATTATGGAAATATTTTCTGCATTATGGAAAATATAGATTGTGCCAGTTTTTATGTGTTTTTCGCGAAGAAATTATTATTTTTCCATTTTATATAAAGTGTTTTCCATATTTATATAATGCATGATAGTTTCTGTTGGATTTCCGTGGGTTTGTTGCCCAGCGCGGAATCAGCTAAATCCGGGTGGAGGGCATTGAGAATTGGCACAGATCACTGACACCAAGCGCCCCCGGGGCCGGCCGCCATCGCTCAAGGCGGGGCCGAACGCCGGATCGGTTCAATCCCTGGACCGGGCGCTGACCCTTCTTGAGCTGATCGCCGAAGAAGACGGATTGACGCTGAGCGAACTGGCACAGCGCGCCGGCGTGCCGCCCTCGACCGCGCACCGGATTCTGACCACCTTCCAGGGCCACGACTATGTGATGCATGACGAGGAGCGCGGGCTGTGGCTCATCGGAGTGCGCGCCTTCGAGGTGGGCGCTTCGTTTGTGCGCAACCGCAAGCTGGCGGCGACCGGGCGCACGATCATGCGGTCGTTGCTGGAGGCCAGCGGCGAAACGGTCAATCTGGGAATTGAAGAGAAGGGAAGCATTGTTTTCATCTCGCAGATGGAATGCCATCATGCCCTGCGCGCCTTCCACCGGCCCGGTTCGCGCGGCGCGATACATGCGTCGGGCATTGGCAAGGCGCTGCTCTCCACCTTCACCGCCGGGGAGGTAAAGCGCATCCTGCACAAAACGGGGCTGGAGAAATTTACCGAAAAGACCCTGGTTGAGCCCGAACGGCTGTTCGCCGAACTCGCGGCGGCGCGCGCGCGCGGCTGGGCCATCGACGATGAGGAGCTCACCCCCGGAATGCGATGCATCGCCGCGCCGATCTACAATGAGCATGGCGAGGCTTTTGCGGGGCTGTCTGTCTCCGGCCCGGCAGTGCGCATCACCGATGAGCGCATCGGCGAGCTCGGACCCATGGTGAGACGCGCGGGCGAAGATATCACCATATCCATTGGCGGGCGGGCGCCTGGATAGGGGCGGCGGGCGGCGGAAATTAATTCTGATCAGGCCCAATGGCGTGAGCGGAAGGAAATGAGAAGCAGAAGCAGGGCTGTTCCGGCAAAAGCGGCCCCCGCATAGAAGGCCATCGATGCACCAAGCGTCTGCCACACCACGCCAGCCACCAGACTGGCGAACAGCAGGGCGACACCGTTGACGAGATTAAAGATGCCAAACGCCGTGCCGCGCAGATGAGCCGGTGCGCTGTCCGCAACCAGAGTCGACAGCAGCCCCTGGGTCAGCCCCAGATGAACGCCCCACAGAACCACTCCGGCCATCGCGACCGCATACCCGGAAGCGCTGGCCAGCACCAGTTCGGCGAGGATCAGCGCTACGAAACCAAGCGCCAGCAGCAACCGCCTGTCCATGCGGTCGGCCAGCACCCCCACCGGATAGGACGACAATGAGAAAACAACCATCATCGCCACCAGCACGAAGGGCGACTGGCCGACCGGCATGCCGAGATCCATGGCGCGCAGGGCGAGGAAGGCCACCGAGAAGCGCGCCAGCGCGAACAGCCCGCCGATAGCGACGATGAGCCAGTAACCGCCGCCCATTTTCGCTAGATCGGCGCGCCGCAAAGGGAGACCGCGCTTGTCCCTGGCGGCGGGAATCCCTTTCGGTTCTTCAACGCCGAACAGAAGAAACACCATGCACAGCGCGGCGGGAATTACGGCAAACCAGAGGACCAGGGGAATATTGTCCGACAGCAGCGCCATCAGGGCGATCGCCAGAAGCGGGCCTATGAAAGCGCCGGCCGCATCCATCGACTGGCGCAGGCCATAGGCCGCGCCCCGGATCGCGGGAGGAGTGATGTCGGCGATCAGCGCATCGCGCGGCGCGCCCCGGATGCCCTTGCCGATCCGGTCGATGAAACGCGCCGTGAACAGAAGCGACGCCGATTCCGCCAGTGGAAACAGCGGCTTTGTGACCGCCGCCAGACCATAACCGGCGACGGCAAGGACCTTGCGCTTGCCGAGCCAGTCACTCAGCGCCCCGGAAAACATTTTTGTAATGGACGCGGTGGCTTCGGCCACGCCTTCAATGAATCCAACTACCGCCATGGAAATGCCGAGCGAGACGAACAGCGCCGGCAACAGGGAGTGCACCAGTTCCGATGACGCATCCATGAACAGGCTGACAAACCCAAGGGCCCAGACGCCGCTTGGTATTTTTTCCGTGTTTTTCGGTAAGAACATTTGCAGCCCGCCTCGCGGTTCGCAAACCGGATAAACGCATTAAGTCGTATTTACTACTATTTTCAAAAGTTATGTAGTATATACTACAGTTCGAGTCAACAAGACGAATCAACCTAGGATCGCCATGACATGGACCCACCTGCCACCTTCAACGACCGGCTCAATGCGTGCGCCGACCGGATAAGACCCGCCGAGCGGCGCGTGGCGCGGTTTTTCCAGGAGAACCGCGAGGAGGTGCTGATCGCGTCGGCTTGCGCCCTCGCGCGGCAGGCGGGCACAAGCGACGCAACGGTGGTGCGCACGGCCAAGGCCCTGGGGTTTTCCGGCATGGAAGAGTTGCGGCGGACACTGGCGCGCGAGTTGCGCGAAAACCTGTCCCCTGCCGGCCGTATGGTCAAAACGCTGTCGCAAGTTGGCGATGATCCCGGATCGGCGCTCGATGTGACGCTGGATATCCACCGGACATCGCTCGAGGGCCTGCGCCGTGACATTACACCGGAGCACTTCCAGAGCGCCGTCGGGTCAATCACCGGCGCCCGGCGCGTATTCATCTTCGGCATTGGGCCTTCGGCCGCGATGGCGGACTATTTCAAGGTTCAGCTGGGGCGTTTCGGCATCGACGCGCTGAGTCTGACGCAAACCGGCCTTCTGCTTGCCGATGACGTGCGGAAATTCGCGCAAGGCGACCTGCTGATGATCTTTGCCTATAACCGGGTGTATCAGGAGTTGAACGTGCTGCTGGATCAGGCGGACCTGCAAGGGCTCACCAGGATACTGTTTTCCGATACTCTCGGCCCCGGACTGCGCGACCGCGTCGATCTTGTGCTTCGCGTCGCGCGCGGCCGGGCGGACTTGCTGAGCATGCATACCGCCACCCTTGCGCTTGTCGAGGCGCTCCTGGTCGGCGTGGCCGCGAAGCGCCCGGAGGAAACCATCGCCAGCCTTGAATCGCTGAACAGGGTCCGGACGGCACTGGCTGGAAAAGCCATGGATCTTCCCACCCCGCCTACGGGCGGGAAATGAAATCTCCAAACCCGTCTGGAATTTTCCCATGTCCCTCGTGATTGATCCACCAGCGCCCGTAACGCTCCCCGTCAAGGGCAGCGGCGATCTCTTTCCCGTTCACCGCATTTACTGTGTCGGGCGCAACTATGCCGCCCACGCCATCGAGATGGGCCACGACCCGGACAGGGAGGCACCGTTTTTCTTTCAGAAGAACCCGGACAACCTGCTCGTGGGAGAGGATTTCCCCTACCCCCCGGCCTCCAGCGATGTGCATTTCGAGATCGAACTGGCGGTGGCTTTGAGCAGCGGCGGCACCGGCATCGCGATCGATGCGGCCCTTTCTCATGTTTACGGCTATGGGGTCGCGCTCGACATGACCCGCCGCGATTTGCAGGGCGAAGCGAAAAAAGCCGGACGCCCCTGGGAAACCGGCAAGGCGTTCGAGC
>QIGN01000182.1 GCA_003228955.1 Hyphomicrobiales bacterium | reverse complement strand
CCATGCGCGTCGCGCAGCTGTGGAACTGGATGTACGCGCGCGGGGCCACGGACTTCGGCCCGATGAGCGTGCTGTCCAAAGATCTGCGTGCCTCATTGGCCGAGAGCTACTCGCTTGACCGGCCCGAAATCGTCACCGGGCAGGTGTCCGCCGACGGCACGCGCAAATGGCTGCTGCGGCTGGCGTCTGATACGCCGGGCGCGCCGGGGCCGCTCATCGAGACGGTCTATATCCCCGAACCCACGCGCGGGACCTTGTGCATTTCCAGCCAGGTCGGCTGCACGCTCTCCTGCACCTTCTGCCACACCGGCACCCAGAAGCTGGTGCGCAATCTCACCCCGGGCGAAATCGCCGGGCAGATCATGCTGGCGCGCGACCAGGTGGGCGACTGGCCCGGGGCGGAGGCCGCCAACCCCGCGGGTCTCCCCGAGGCGGAACGCAAGATCACCAACATCGTACTCATGGGCATGGGCGAGCCGCTGTATAATTTCGAACATGTGCGCGACGCCATGGGAATCGCCTCGGCGAGCGACGGGCTGGCCTTCTCGAAGCGCCGCATTACGCTCTCCACCTCGGGCGTCGTGCCGCAAATCCCGCGCTGGGGGGCGGAAGCGGGCACCATGCTGGCGATCTCGCTGCACGGCGTGCGCGACGAGTTGCGCGATGAGCTCGTACCCATCAACCGCAAATGGCCGATTGCGGAACTGCTCAAAGCCTGCCGCGCCTATCCCTCGCTCTCCAACGCCCGGCGCATCACCTTTGAATATGTGATGCTGAAGGGCGTCAATGATTCCATTGCCGATGCGAAGGAGCTGGTGCGTTTGCTCGCGGGCATCCCCGCCAAGATCAACCTCATTCCCTTCAATGCCTGGCCCGGCGCGCCCTTTGAATGCTCTGAATGGGAACAAATCGAAGCCTTCGCCGAGGTGGTCAACAAGGCGGGCTATGCCTCGCCGGTGCGCTCCCCCCGGGGCCGGGACATCATGGCGGCGTGCGGGCAGCTCAAGTCGGAAAGCGTGAAAACACGCGCATCCAGGCTGCGCGCCGAAACCTTCGCCGAATAGGGCCGGGCCGATATGAACAGATTTCTTTCCCGGGCGCTGGTTGTTGCACTTGCCTATTTCCTCGCTGTGATTTGCGCCTTCGCGATCATTGCACTCTTCCTGGTTACAAAAGTGGCGCTTGATGAGCCAGGCAGGGGCCCTGGATATGTATTGAGCGTTTCTTTTGTGCTCATGATCCTCGGCGCCAGCATCCTGCCGCTGAAAACTCTGCTGCTTCCCGCCCTTGCGGTAATTGCGGCTGAATATCTGAGCCTGCGGTCATGGATATATTTTGCGGGTGCGGGCGCTGTTACCGGCATCATGGTGTTTTTTACCACCGGGCCTGAACGTTCGGCCAATGCCAATGCCGGTAATTCCGGTGATTTGGCCGCGCTCTTGCTCCTTGCCGGGTTTACCGGCGGGCTGGTTTACTGGAGGACCGCGGGGCGTAATGCCGGACTGGAAGCCGGAAATTCAGGAAACGGAAAAAAATGATCTTCAGGACGATCCTCCGCTGGCTCTGGGTGGTGATCGCTTTCATGATCGCCAGCGCGATCGCGCTCATGGTCCTTTTCTCCCTCGGCATCTTCTGGCTGGGGGATGAAATCCGCGCCGGGGCGCAGGGCGATCTGTTCATCCGGCAAACGGCGGACCTGTATGCCGCGTTCTTTTTCACCGCTGCCGTTGGCCCGGCGCTCACCGGCCTGCCGGGGTTCCTCGCCGTCATCGCCGGTGAGATCATGCGCATCCGCTCCGCGCTCTATTACACGCTTGCGGGCGGCGCGGCGGTCGCCGTCATTCCCATTCTCGCCCGGGCGGCGGAAAACGCCTCCGCGCCGGGTTCAAGCTATATGACCCTGTTCGCGGCGGCGGGCTTCGTCGGCGGCTTTGCCTATTGGGCGCTGGCGGGGGCGCGGGCGTGAGAGGTGGCTCAATCGGCCGCCCACGAAAACGGCAATGACGTCTAACGGACGTGGTTCCAGGAGGAGCTGTTTCCGAACCGCGCGATGAGGAAGTCCGTGAACAGCCGGATTTTAGCCGACAGGTAGCGCGTCGGCGGGTAGATGGCCGTCAGGACGAGTTGGGGGGCATGAAAGTCATCGAGGATTGTCACCAGACGCCCGGTACGCAGTTCCTGCTCGACGATGAAGCCCGGCACCATGGTTATTCCGATCCCCCTGACGGCGGCATCGCGCAGGACCTCCCCATTGTTGGAGCACAGGACATTGTTGACGTGAACACTGACATTGCCGCCCGGACCCGTCAGCCGCCACAGATTGCCGCTTGGCAGATTGCCATAATGCAGGCAGCGGCGGGTCTTCAGCTCCCGTGGATGAGCGGGCGGACCATGGGCGCGCAGATAGTCCGGCGAAGCGCATATCACGCGCCCGACATCGCAGATCCGCAAATCGACCAGGGTGGTGTCCTCGCGCGGTTCGGCGATCCGGATGGCGAGATCGAACCCCTCTTCGATCACATCGACGATGCGGTCGTTCAAATGTAGTTCGATGCGCAATTTCGGGTGCCCGCTCATGAATTCGGCGACGGCGGTTCCCAGATGCAGCGTACCGAAGGACATGGGCGCATTGACACGCAGCTGTCCCGCGCTTTCATGCCGCGATGCGCCAACGTCCCGCTCCGCGTCTTCCAGCACGCTCAGGATGAATACCGCCCGCTCGTAGAAGGCAACGCCTTCCGCCGTCAGCGAAACCTGGCGCGTTGTCCGGTTGAACAGCTGCGCCCCCAATTCGTCCTCAAGCGCGATGACGAACCGGTTGACCGCCGAGCGGGACTGCCCCCGCTCGCGGGCAGCAGCGGCGAACCCTCCGCGTTCTGCAACTGAAACAAAGGCTTTCAGGGCGGCGAACTTGTCCATGGGCGCAATCTGATTGTCGCGTTTTCTCCTACAATATGTAGTTTATTTTACTTATTGTCCAGTATTCTATAAGCGCTATATGTGTCCTCAATCACCATCGATCCGATAGCGGAGACCAAAGGACATGCAGTATTTTCGCCCCTCCGGGGAGCGCGGCCATGCCGATTTCGGCTGGCTCGACAGCCGCCACAGCTTTTCATTCGGCCAGTACCGGGACCCTGATCACAGCGGCTTCGGCGCCCTGCGCGTGATCAATGAGGACCGTGTCACCCCCGGCGCGGGGTTTGAGACGCACGGCCACAAGGACATGGAGATTATTTCCTACGTTCTTGAAGGGGCACTTGAGCACAAGGACTCGATCGGGACCGGCTCGGTCATCCGCCCCGGCGAGGTCCAGCGCATGACCGCCGGCCGCGGCATCCGGCACTCCGAGTTCAACCACTCCAAAACCAAGCCCGTCCATTTCCTGCAAATCTGGATTACGCCCGAGCGCGAAGGGCTTGAGCCGGGTTATGAGCAAAAGGCTTTCCCGAAAACCGACCGGCTTGGCAAGTTGTTCCTGCTCGGCTCCCGGGACGGACGCGAGAGTTCGGTGACCATTCATCAGGACGTCGATCTTTACGGCGCGCTGCTTGAGCCAAAAGGCACGGTGACCTTTGATATCCGTGAGGCGCGCAAGGTCTGGCTGCAGGTAGCACGCGGGACCCTCGAGGCGAACGGGCAGACGCTTCGTGCTGGCGATGGCCTGGGTCTTTCCGAAGACGGCGCGCTGTCGGTTACCGCAGCTGACGAAACTGAATTCCTGCTGTTTGATCTTGCCGCATAACCCCGCGCGGATGCACAACAGCATTGAGAGAACAGTCAAACCCGACAAACAAGCAGGAGACCGCAATGGCCAAGCCCGTTATCGCCGCCAAAGAGCCCGTTAAAACCGAACTGTCCGCCGGCGAAACCTATCACTGGTGCCGTTGCGGGTTGTCGAAAACACAGCCCCTTTGCGATGGATCCCACGCGGGGACCGGCATCGAGCCGCTGGCCTTCACGGCGGAGACGACCGAAGCCGCGTCCCTGTGTCAATGCAAGGCCACCGCCAACGCGCCTTTTTGCGATGGCAGCCATGCGCGGCTGGGCGATGCAAAAGCCGGGGATCCGGTGCCGGAAATTTCGCGCGAGGGCCCGCCCGTGGCCGTACCAACGCCAGAAGAACCGACCGTGGCGCGCATTCACGAGCTTGCCCGCGACGGGCTCGCCAAGGTCGGACATCATGGCGAGCTCGGCGCGATGGGCGTTCCGCGAAAGGATTTGCCCCACTGGGACGATATCCAGATTCTCCCCGCCCAGTTCGCCTCAAAACCGTTGCTGGACGACGCCGATGTCGGCACCGGACTCGTCATCGGGCCGCGCGCGAAAAAACCGCTCACGCTAAAAATTCCGCTGTTTGTCTCCGACATGAGCTTTGGCGCGCTGTCGCAAGAAGCAAAAATTGCGCTCGCCAGGGGCGCGGAGATGGCCGGGACCGGCATCTGTTCGGGCGAGGGCGGCTCGCTCAAGGAAGAACATTTCTACGAGCTGGCGTCCGCCAAATTCGGCTGGGACATGGCGCTCATGGAAGACGTTCAGGCGTTTCATTTCAAGGGCGGACAGGGCGCGAAAACCGGGACCGGCGGCCATCTGCCCGGCGTCAAGGTGACGGAGAAGATCGCCGAGACCCGGGGGCTCGCACCGGGCCAGGACGCCATCTCGCCGGCCACTTTCGATACACCCGTCACGGCCGATGAATTCCGCAAACTCTCCGACGAGGTGCGCGAGCGCTCTGGCGGCATTCCCATTGGCTACAAGCTGTCGGCCAACCATATCGAGGACGACATCGATTTCGCGCTCGACGCGGGCGCCGACTATATCATTCTCGATGGCCGCGGCGGCGGGACGGGCGCGGCGCCATTGCTGTTCCGCGATCATATTT
>QIGN01000157.1 GCA_003228955.1 Hyphomicrobiales bacterium | reverse complement strand
GTCGACGATTTCGGCACCATCATCAATCCGCTGCTCGCCGAGGGCCAGGTCATGGGCGGCATTGCGCAGGGGCTTGGACAGGCGCTGATGGAAGAAATCATCTATGACTCGGACAGCGGGCAGCTCGTCACCGGCTCGCTGATGGATTATTCGCTGCCGCGCGCGGATGATATGCCGGCCATGGAGTTGGCGTTTTTCGAGGACGCGCCCACGGCCAAGAACCCGCTTGGCGTCAAGGGCGCCGGAGAAGCGGGGTGCTGCGGCGCGCCGCCGGCCATCGTCAACGCGGTGCTCGATGCGCTAGACGGGGATGGTGTCACGCATATCGAAATGCCGCTGACGCCGGAGAAGGTCTGGCGCGCGGTTGCGGGTGCGAAAAAGTAAGGCATGGATTCCATGCTTCCGCGGGAATTTCGACTATTTTCGTTCAAGAGGAAACCCGAACCCCCTGCGCGGGCAGGGGTCCGGTTTCACACTTTTCGAGACCTTAGGCTGCCGCCGCGCTATTCCGCCGCCGCCAGCTTCGCGCCGAGCTGGCCCGATTCCGCGCCCAGGAAATCCGCCACGGCCATCATGCCGGCGCGGTTCGTTCCGGCGATACCGGCGGCGGCCTCGGCCTGCCCGTTATAGTTGGTGTTGATGTTGATGTCGTAGGTCCAGGCGCGGCCCTTGTCATCGAACAGGAACTCCACGCCGGCGATCTCAATCCCCTCGGCCCAGAGCATTTTCTCAAACACCGCGATGTCGTGGTGGGTAAAATTGGTCAACACCTGAAACCTGGGACCCTGGCCGGGCTCCCCGGTCCCGGCGGGGCAGGCGGCATCGGCGATCTCGCAGACGTCGGCCGGGCAAAGCTCGAAGCCGCCCGTGGTGTCGACCTTGACCGAGTAGAGATGTTTGCCACCGACAAATTCGTTGCGGATGATGAAGGGCTCGGCGGGCTTGATATAGGCCTGCACCAGCATGGGTGTATCGGGCGCGATATCGAGCGCACCGCCCTGCGCGCTGCCGGCCAGCGCCTCGCCGCTTTCGAACAATTGCACACCCGCGCCCTTGCCGCCGCAGTCGGGCTTGAGAATGACCGGGCCGTCGAAGGACCGGGCGGCGTCCGCGATGGACCGGGCGCCGGCCGCCAGTATGGAGCGCGGCGTGGAGATGCCGAAACGCGCCAGCAAAGCGGCCTGGCGCGCCTTTGAAATCTCCAGATCGAGGGCACGCGCCTTGTTGATCACGCGCCGTCCATGAGACTGGAGATTTTCCAGCAGCGCCAGCGTCAGTTGCGGGGCGCTTCCATGCGCGCGCGTCCATGACGAGGCGCTCATGCGGTTGTAGTAGACACCCTCGCCGGGAACCTGAGACAAATCGACCGGGCGGGCGCTCATATCGATCTCGTCCCAGTCCAGCGCGTATGCGTCGAGCGCTTCGGCAAGGGGCGGCAGCCATTCCTCGTTTTCATGAATGACAAAAATACGGCTCATGACGGTCACCTCGGTAGCGGACGGCGCGGCCCCGGTAAATCTCCGTCCTGACTGGCCCCTTGCGCAAATAGGCCATTTGCGCAAAATTATCAATGTTCATGGGGTATATTCCGAAGCTAAAGAAAAAATCATTTCATTTTTCTATCAATTACTAAGCATCTTTTCTATTTTCCGGCATCTTCGCGCATTCAAAAAATATGGCGGGCACATCAAATCCTGCGTGTTTTTCGGTATTTGTCCGGACTGCGGGGTTGCCGCCCGCCTCTCCCCCAATTACCAATAACGATATGCTGGAAAAGCAACGAGTGCTCGACGCGAACGACGCCTTCTACACTGCATTCCGGTCGATGGATTTCGACGCAATGGATGCCGTATGGGCGAAGCGCCGCGGCGTTTCGGTCTGTCATCCCGGCCAGCCGGACATCGGCACCCGCGACGCGGTCATGGAGTCCTGGTACAAGATTCTCCTGCCCGGCCAGCCGGCGCAGGTGAGCGTGTACGATCCAACGGTGATCATGACGGCGAAATCCGCTTTCGTCATCTGCCGCGAGGAAATCGGCGGCACCCATCTCATCGCCACGAATGTGTTTGTGCTTGAAGACGGTGCGTGGCGGATGACCCGCCATCAGGCAAGCCGCCTCCCCGCGCCCGCGCGGCAAAGCGATCAATACAAACGGCGCGAAGAAAAAGAATAAGGTCTCTTACCTGCCCCCCTGCCACTTCGCTATATGAGGGGCTCGCAATCCGCGCGGCCCACACAAAAAAATATGGATATCATTGAACAGTTCGAGAGCGAAGCCCGGGGCCGCGGCGGCCGGGTGGTCCTGCCCGAGGGAAGCGATGCGCGGGTGCTGCGCGCGGCCGTCAAAATGGCTCAGGAAGCTCTGGCGCACCCCATTCTGCTCGGCGAAAAGCCAATCATTGCGGCGGCGGCCGAAGAAGCAGGCGTCGATGTGAAGGGGTTGGAAATTCTGTCCCCGGAAACAGACTCCAGAATCGCGGAATTTTCCGCCCGTATCGAAAAGTCCCGCGAAAAGATGACTCCGGAGATGGCGGATAGGCTGGTGCGCCGCCCGATGTATTTCGCCGGAATGATGGTCGCCCGGGGTTTCGCGGATACACTGGTCGCCGGTGTGTCCACCCCGACCCGGCGGGTCATTGAAGCGGGCATGATAACGGTCGGCCTGGGCGAGGGCATCACGACCCCCTCAAGCTTCTTTTTGATGGTCGTACCGAATTTTCTGGGGCAGGGGCCAAGGAGTTTTATCTACGCGGACTGCGGTTTCAATGTCGATCCAAGCACGGAGGAACTCGCCGAAATCGCGGTGATTTCGGCGGCAAGCGCGGCGGAACTCCTCCCCGAGCCGCCACGCGTCGCGTTGTTGTCGTTCTCAACCCGGGGGAGCGCCTCTCACCCGCGCGTCGACAAGGTGACAAGGGCGCTTGAGCTGGCGCGGATGCGCGCCCCCGACATCATGATCGATGGCGAGTTTCAGGCCGATACCGCGCTCACCCCTGCTGTCGCGGCCGTCAAGGTAGAGGGATCGAGCGCGGTCGCGGGCCGGGCCAACGTGCTGGTGTTCCCGGATCTGGATTCAGGAAACATCGCCTACAAGCTCACCCAGTATATGGCCGGCGCGCGCGCCATCGGACCCATACTTCAGGGCTTCAACGCGCCCATCTGCGATCTCTCTCGCGGCGCCAGCGTGGAGGACATCATCGCCGCCGCGGTGGTGGGCCTGCGCCGGGCGCGGCGCGGGGAAGCGTGAGTCCCGCCGGGCAGCGCAAACACCTGGCACGCACAAAAACCCGCGGTGCCGGTTTACGGCTTGACTCCGTGCTTGGGTACGAACCCTAAGGTCTCTCATCAGACAGAATATGAATTCTGCGTATAAGCGAGTGCGCGCGCGCCCTCAGCGCAATTTCCGGACGCTCTCGGTCCGGGTTGCGCACCCGCTCCGAACCGGAGCACGCAGAAGATAATCGAAGGAACTGTGACTCATGACGGTCGTCGGAAAAGCTCTGCGCATCCTGATCTTGCTCGCCATCACAGCCGCCGCCACCCCGGCGTGGGCGGCCAAGATATATAAGATCAAGGTCGACGGACTGGCCTGTCCGTTTTGCGCCTATGGAATCGAGAAGAAGCTGATGGCTGTTCCCGGGGTCAAGAGCCTGGGTATTTCCATCAATAAGGGAATTGTCACCGTGACCATGCGCGAAGGCGCGACTTTGAGCAAAGCTACGGCGAACCGGGCGGTCAAGAATGCCGGCTTCACCATGCGCAGCTTCAGATAGTCATCCGGGGAGCGCGGGGATCATCATGAAATGCAGACTTGCAGCTCCTGTCCGGGCCATGGCGGCCACGGTCTTCGCTATGGCATTGGCGGCGGGAAATGCCGCATGGGCGCATGGGCCGGTATTCTCGCCCGGGCCGGAAACGATCTGGAAGGGCGGCACCTCGGTGACAATTGGCGCGCCATACAGCAAGGAACGCGGCGCTGGCGCCAAGCGCGATGTGCTCGAGCCTTTCTTTGAGGTCGAATACGGCCTCACCGAAAACTGGCAAATCGGCATTGAGGCCCCCTATAAATTCGTGGATACCAACGGTCCCGATGGCGACGGCATGGGAGATGTTGTCCTCGACACCAAGTATCAGTTCTGGAAGAAGGACCTCCCCGGAGCGCAATACAAGGCCGCCGCCTTCGCCCGGCTCAAGCTGCCGACGGCGAGTGATTCCGGAATGCCGCGGCTGGGCAGCGGCTCCACCGACGTCGCGGGCGGCGTCGTGGCCGGTTACGAGTCGCGCCGCTGGTATTGGTTCACGAGCGCCGCCTATTCCCTGAACAATAAAGGGGGCGGTGGTCTTGAAAAAGGGGACAGACAATTTCTGAACGCTGTCGGCGGCGTGCGGCCGGTTCTTAGCGAATATGGCGAACCGGACACCGTATTCATGCTCGAGTTGAACTGGGAGCGGTCGGACAAGGACAGGCTGAACGGGCTGAGCCTAGCCAATACCGGAGGCAGTGAATTGTTCTTATCGCCGGTTTTCTGGTGGACCTACCGCCAGGTAGCGGTGAAAGGCGGTGTGCAAGTACCCATCATGCAAGACTTGAACGGAACCCAGCCGGACACAGATTACCGGGGCAAACTGGAGTTCGTTTATCATTTCTGAACACGCTGCGCGGGTCCGGTGAATTCCGGTCC
>QIGN01000160.1 GCA_003228955.1 Hyphomicrobiales bacterium | reverse complement strand
TATCTGGTGTTATTGTTAACTCAGAATGCCTTGCACACTAGGGGGCAGCCGCTGACGCGACCGGGCTTTACCGCTGCCGCACACGAACATCACCTGAGCCAGTAAGACTGTCTCAGCCCTTCGGGTAACGATCCCTCTGCCATTCGTTTCTAAGTCATTGAAAGCGTCGCCTGGAAGAGAAGCGGGCGGCGCAGGCGCGCCGACTTGTTGGTCATTTCCCCGGCAGGCAGGGGGCCGGCAGACCGTTCTCGCACCGGGCGGCCACGGCGCAACCGGCTTGGGGTTTTTAAGCCGTCTGTATGAAAAAGCCTCAATGCCCGGTGCACCACGGTCTTTTCTGCCGCCCCCCCGCCTGCCGGGGAAATTTGTGCGAGGCGGAAAAGGAGGTGAGAGATGCAGGACCAACAAACAAGCCCCGGTACTCTTGGAGAGGGAACACCACCCTCACCGCTAACAGTGGACGCAACGCGGCCCCGTATCTGGGTTGGATGCCTTGCCGCTTACAATGCAGGCCATCTGCATGGGCGCTGGATAGATGTCACGGACACAGACGATATTTGGGAGACGGTGCGGGCGATGCTTGCAGACAGCCCGGAAGCCAACGCCGGGGAATGGAGCATTTTCGATTATGAAGGCTTCGACGGTGCGGAGGTTTCAGAATCTGCAGGCTTCGACCGCGTGTGCGTCCTCGCTGATTACATCGGCGAACATGGCGAACTTGGCGGCAAACTGCTGGAGCATTTTGGGCAGGATTTGGACGAGGCGCACGCGGCTTTCGAGGACTATGCAGGCGAACACAAAAACCTTGGCGATTTTGCCACTGACTTCACCGAAGAAACCGGAACCGAGATTCCAGAGAGCCTCGCGCTCTATATCGATTATGACGCCATGGGCCGTGACATGGAGCTTGGCGGTGACATTTACACCGTCGAAACCGGGTTCGAACAAGTCCATATTTTCTGGTCGCACTGACCCGTTCCTGACCGGAACGGGACAGGCGCGCCGCTCCGGTCATCACCATTCTCGCGCCTGCTCTAGGAGGCCATCATGACCCAACATCAGCTGAAATACATTCCCGTCGAAGACCTGAAGGTTTCACGGCTCAATATGCGCCACAGCCGCAAGGCCCCGCAGATTGACGACATCTATCCCTCGATCCTTAAATCCGGCGTCCATGAGTCGATGCTCGTGCGCAAAGAAGGAAGCAAATGGGGTGTTGTCGCTGGACGCCGCCGCCTGTTCGCGCTCAAGCGCAAGGCGAGCGAGACCGGACACCCCGTCAAAGCGCCATGCGCCATCATGAAACCCGGCGATGACGCCGCCGCCATGGAAGCCAGCATCATTGAAAATACCGGACACATGCCCGTCACCGAAATGGAAGCCTATGAAGCGTATGGGCGGTTAGCGCGCGATGATCGCAGCGTCGATGACATCGCCGAGTATTTCGGTGTGACGCCGCTTAAAATAAAACGCATTCTGGCGCTCTCTAACCTGCATGACGACATTCGCGCGCTCTATGCGGCGGAAGAATTGGACGTGACCAGCATCCGCGCGCTGACACTGGCGTCGCCAGACCAGCAGGCCGAATGGCTGAAACTACACAAGTCCAAAGAGGCCCGTGCGCCCACAGGTAAGCGGCTGAAAGACTGGATCAGCGGCGGCGCGGCGATCACCGCAGATAAGGCGCTGTTTGATTTGGAAACCTATCCGGGTCGCATTCTCGATGACCTCTTCGGAGACCACGGTCAGTTCGAAGATGCGAACCTGTTCTGGGAACACCAATCCGCCGCGATAGCTGCGAAGATTGAGGGCTACACATCGCGTGGCTGGAAAGACGTGGTCGTGTTGGAGCGCGGCGCGTATTTCAACTCTTGGGACTATGTGAAGCGCACGAAGAAACAGGGCGGCAAAGTATTTGTCAGTCTTCGCTATTGTGGTGATGTCGAATTCCATGAGGGGTATGTCACCAGCGCCGAACATCGCAAAGCCGTGGCGCATAAAAACGGCAAGAGCGAGCCAGCGCCGATCAAGCCCGAAATGTCGGGGCCGATGGCGACCTATCTTGCGCTGCACCGCCATAGCGCGGCGCGCACCGCTTTGCTGGACCATCCGCAAATCGCCTTGCGGCTCACCGTGGCGCATATGGTGGCAGGGTCGGCGCTCTGGGATATTCGCCCGCATCAGGCGCGCAGTGCAAAATCTGAAATCCTTGAAAGCGTTATTGCTGCGCCCGTATCTATGCGGCTCGGCGATGAAGAAACCACTATCGCCGAGTTATTTGAAACCCACGGTATCACCTTCGGCTTGCGGTGCAATGGCGATGATTATCGCCTGTGCGAGGTCTTCGCCGCGCTTCTGAAAATGAATGAGGTCGAAGTGTTGCGGGTTCTGACTTTCGTGATGACCGAAACGCTGGAAGCAGGCGGCGCAGCGGTCGAAGCCGTCGCCCATGTCACCGGGTGTGAGACCGAAAAACAAATTCCGCTTGATGAGGTGTTCTGGGACTTGCTACGTGACAAGCGCGCGATCAATGCCATGGTCGCCGAGATTGCGAGCGAGACCACCGCGCAAGCCGCGCTCACCGACACCGCCAAAGCCCAAAAACAGATCGTCCGAAATCGCATCAAGGGTCATGGCTGTGAGACGCCGCAGCCTGATTGGCGTCCCGGCTGGATGATGACGCCGCCACTGTCCTATGTGCCGGACGCGGCCTCGCCGCCGAGGGACCATTGGTCCCGGATTGCAGGTCTGTTTGTGGGCGGTGAGACAAGCGATCCGCACGAAGACGCAACCGCACAACCAGACCCTGCCACCTGACGCCGCCTCCTGTCAGTGGCAGTGAAGGCCGTTCGGGTACTTAAAACGCTCGGACGGCTTTCATTGTGTTTGATGTGAGAAACGAATGCATACTCAGCGGTCTCAGCAAGAGAGCTAATCCTACAGAACACCGTGTCGGACGCTGATTAGTCATCCGGGCTTCCCGCCAAAGGTGTTCATATCTTGCTTGAGGCAGCGAAATCCATCCCAAGGGCCAGACGTCTATGCCTTAGAACCTGGGCGAAAGACGCGCCCGCGCGAAACCGCCGCCACCGATAAATTTCCCCTTGAGCGCCAAGGCGCTCAATTCCGCGCGGAGCAAATTTATCGTCGTCGCCAGTCCTCCACTTGCGTTGCGGCCCTTACAGGGTTCGGCGGCCCCGCCCATCGCCCCAACGGTTCGGCGTCGACGAGGCCATGGGGGTCTCGTGACAAGCAAGGAAAGATGAAAACCATGGCAAACGCACTTGGATATATCAACGAAACCGAAACCGGCTTTGAGGGCAAGCTCGCAATGATGAGCCTCAACACGCCCATCCGTATTGTCAAAAACGACAAGAAGACCGCCGAGAAGCAGCCCGATTATCGGGTCTATGCCGGACAGCCAAGCGCCGACATTGGCGGTGGATGGCTTCGGACCGCAGCGTCGAGCGGACGCGAATATGTCTCGCTCACTCTGTCAGACCCGATGATCGGACCACGCTCACTCTATGCGACGATTGCACCGGTCAAAGGCAAAGAGGGACGCCACGTCATTCTTTGGAACCCGAAAGACTAGAGCGTAAGTTTCGCTTCCACTTGAGAACGCCCGGATCATCCGATCCGGGCGTTTGTCATTGTCTTCCGCGACGGCATGGCACGGGACTTGCGCAGTTCCCGCTGAGTTGACGATGGCCCCCAACATACGTCTGACGACATCTTTGCCGGGACCATCGCGTCATGAGTGAGGACGGCCTTGTGTGGATTGAAGGCGAATGGGATCGTGATCGAACCGGCTATGATCGGATGCTCGATCTGCCGCGTTGCGGTTGGGGTTGGGAATATGCGCGCCGTGCGCCCAATCTGAAAACAGCGGCGCAGCGCGTGCGACGTCATCATCCGATCATCACCCATCGCAGCAAAACAAATGGGCAGACATCGAACCTCATTCGGTTGCGGCGGCGGTGTTTGGCCGCCGAAGAGTTCGGTTTGCATTTCTTTCCTGATCCCGAACTTTCGGCCTTTGAAACGACGCCGTTCTGGTTGCCGGAAGTGATGAGCGGCAGCCTTGATGCGGCGCTGGAATTTGAAAATCAGATGCAGCGCAATGGCAAACCGCTGCGTCTGCGCGATCTCCCCGGTGAGCGCCATTACCTGATTGGACCGGGCCGTCGCCCGAAGCTGATCATTGCTGCGAAAGGCTACGCAGCGCAGCTCGCCATCGCCAATGACGCCCTTGCTATTCCGCAAGCGGTTTATCTCTCCTTGCGTTTGGGCGCCGGTCAATTGGTCGGAAAAAACCTTGGTCCCGTCGAAGAGTTTGCCGAGTTTTGTCGCGGCGGCCTGCCCTGGAAGCCCATGCGCGGGCTCTCCCCGGAAAAGCTGCGCGACGCCATCATTGCACTTGATGGAACCCTTGCCGGTGTTTCGCGGCGGCGCATTGCCGGGGCGGTGTTCGATGAGAAACTGGTCGCTACCGAATGGGATAGCGGCGATGATCTTTATAAAAAACGCACCAAACGCCTTGTCGAAAAAGGCCTCGCAATGATGGACTATGGTTACCGCAATCTGCTTTAGGCATGCGGTTTGAACGGTCAACAAGGGGGACGTTTTTGATTTTTTAAGAGCGTCTCTGCAAAAGCACTGAGCGTCGGCCCAAAACTTTCGAAGGTTCAACAACCCTTTGAAAGGAACCCCAATGTCTGACCAGAACAAGAGCCAACCGGCAAAATGCCGCTTCCTCACCGTTGTCGAGGCAGCCGAATATCTTGGCCTCAAACGCTCCACCCTCGACCATTATCGCTGGGTCGGTGGCGGCCCGAAATACCGCAAACACGGTGGCCGGGTCTTCTATACCAAAGAGGCCCTGGACGATTGGTCGGAGGGCCGTGAGTTCGAAAACACCGCAACCCCTGTGGCCTCGTGAGGCGTACAGTCACCATTCTCACCGCCATCATTTCATCAGCGATTGTGGCGGTCAT
>QIGN01000129.1 GCA_003228955.1 Hyphomicrobiales bacterium | reverse complement strand
CAACTGCGCGATGCCATGGAGCGCGTGCGCTTCGACACGATCGCCGGGGCGACACAGCTTTTCACCGAGGAGATGCTGGTCGCATGGGTCAGGTCCTGCATCAGAAAGACGGGTCTTACCGACATCGTTTGTGGCGGCGGTGTCTTCATGAATGTGAAGGCCAACATGCTTGTAGCTCAGATCCCCGAGCTGCGTTCGTTCTATGTGATGCCAAGCGCAAGCGATGAATCCCTGTCGATCGGCGCCTGCCTTCACCATTATTATTCAACCACCGGAAAAACCGACTACAGCGCCAGCCGGTTGAGCAACCTGTATCTCGGCGATGCGGATGATGAGCGCGGCGAAAACAGCGCCATCGAAACCGCCAGGGCAAATATGGATGTCACGGTTTCAAGCCCGAAGGACATGAACTCCGAAATCTCCGGCCTGCTCGCATCGGGAGAAATTGTCGCCCTGTGCCGCGGGCGCATGGAGTGGGGCGCGCGGGCGCTCGGCAATCGCAGTATTGTCGCCAGCGGCCATGACATCGCGCGGATCGATGAAATCAACACAATGATAAAAATGCGCGATTTCTGGATGCCTTTCGCGCCCAGCATCAAGGAAGAATCATTCGACCGGTATGCGGAGCTCGATCCCGGCAAGGAAATCAGCTGGGATTTCATGACCTGCGCCGCGCCGGTAAAGCCCGCCTCCCGAAGCGAAATTATTGCCGGCAGCCATCCCAAGGACGGCACCATCCGCCCGCACCGCGTCACGGCGCGGGCCAATCCTGACTACCATGCGGTCATAGATGGTTTTGAGCGCAAGACGGGCCGCGGGGCAGTCCTGAACACGTCATTCAATCTCCACGGCGAGCCGATTGTCCGAACCGGCGCCGACGCCGTGCGCGTGATGGAACACTCCGGCATCCGGCACCTGGCGCTCAACAACCACATTATTTCCAAGACCTGACATTCGGAACTTGCCGGGCCCGCCCCGAGGCAACTTGCGCCGCGATAATGTCTTGAGCGCCGCAAGGGACCGTGCCATCAGCTTTGTGAGCGCGACACCAAACAGGAGATACACCAATGGCTTTGGGACGCCGGTCGACACCGAAGAAAAAGGTAACCGATGTGAAGAAGTCGAATGAAAACAAGACTTCCGGGCAACAAGACCCTGACGCACTCCCCTTTAAGTTCGTGCAGCTGCAGACCCCGCCCGACGATACCTACGCCGACGGCATAATCGGCATCGCGGCGGGAAGGGACGTTGTTAAACTCGAATTCTATCGTTCCGTCGGCTTTGACGCGGAAGACAACAAAGAGATTCGCATTCTCTCGCACCGGCTCGTCCTGCCGCGTTCGTCATTGCCGGAACTCATGCGAATGCTTCAGGGCTACTCTCAGGCAGTCCAGCAGGCCGCGCAGAAAATGGCTGATCAATCAAAAGCCGGCGCCAAGAACTGATTTCCGCGTGAGTCCGCTACTTCTCGCGAAACGCCCGCCTGAAACTGCGGGTAATGGGCGCCGCAAGATAGCTCAGAAATGTACGCTCGCCGGTCAGGATCATGACTTCCGCCGGCATGCCAGGATAGAGTTGCACGCCCTCTGGCAGCTCAGAAGGCAGCCCGCTCAGCTTCACCCGCGCAAGATAATAACTTGAACCGTTGTTCTGATCATTCATGGCATCCGCCGAAACCCACACCACGCTCGCCGGGATGGGCGGTATCATGCGCGCGTTAAATGGCGTCAGGCGGACCTGTGCCGGCAGCCCCTTGTGGACGATGTCAATGTCATTTGGGTCGATGCGCGCCTCGATCACCAGCGGCTCGTCCCTGGGGACAATCGAGAGCAGCGGTTCACCCGCCTTGATGACGCCGCCCGATGTATGAACCTTCAGTCCGACCACCGTACCCGCGATCGGTGCGCGAATGCTGGAGCGGGCTATCACATCTTCAGCAGCACGCAACCGGGCCTGCTGCTCGGTCCGGGTCCCTTCCAGTTCAGCCCTGCGGCGGTAAAGCGCGAGAATGCGCGGCTTCTTGGCAAGACCCTTGGCAAGCAGCGTTTCAATGGCGACGATCTCCTCGTCGATGAACGAGAGCTGTTTTGTTCCAGCCGCTATCTGTGCCTGTAGCAGCTCTATTGTGGATTTCGCCCGCGTTTCGTCGAGGAGAATCAGGATCTCGTCTTTGGCAACCTCCTGACCCTCGCGTATCAGAATTTGCCGGACGATTCCGCCTTCAAAGTGCTGGACTGTCTTGCGATAGGTATCGAGGTTTACCGACCCTTGTGCAATCGCCGCACTTTGCAGCGGCGCAACGCCGGCCCAGGCCACAAAGCCGCCGGCGAACAGCGCGACAATCAGGAAACCTGCGAGCACGGCGCCACGGACAGGGGGGCGTTCGGGGTTGGCCGGCGCTGTATCGGGGTCTTTGTCTGTCATGTCTTGCGGGCTCCGGTTGACCGGCGTTTGGCTGCCTTTCCAGGCGATGGCGGCTTGCCCTTTCGCGAGGAAGAACGGGGCCTGGAAGCCACCGGTGATTTCTTTTGTGTAACATTCGCCCGGTTCGGAGAAGTTGACGAGGGCCCCGATCCGCTAAACCTTGAAAGCACCTCGTCGCGCGGGCCGAAAATTTCCATCGATCCTTTCCGAAGCACAAGGATCTTGTCCACGCCCCTGAGGACGCCCGGACGGTGGGCAATGATGACAACAGTGATGCCCTGCCCCCGCAAATGCGCAAGCGCATCAAAAAGAGCCGACTCGCCGGCGGCGTCGAGATTGGAATTGGGCTCATCCAGAACGACAAGCTTCGGGTCGCCATAGACCGCCCGGGCAAATCCAATGCGTTGGCGCTGTCCGCCTGACAGGGCCATGCCGCCAACCCCGATCTCCGTCTCATAGGCATTGGGCAGTGCCAGAATGTCCTCGTGAACGCCGGCAAGTCTGGCGGCCGCATAAACGCCCTCCGCGTCCCCCTGGCCCAGCCGGGCAATGTTTTCGCGTACCGTTCCGCTGAAGAGTTCAACGTCCTGCGGCAGGTAGCCGACATACTGCCCGCGGTCGCGGGAATCCCATTGCGCGATATCGGCGCCGCCCAGACGCGCATTTCCAATTTGAGGTTTGAGGGTGCCGACAAGAATTCGCGCCAGCGTGGTCTTGCCCGACGCCGTCGGCCCGATAAGGCCGAGGCTCTCGCCGGGATTTAACGCAAAAGAGATGTTGCGAAGGAATGGCTCCGTCTCACCGGGATAGGCGAAGCTGATACCTTCCGCCGCCACGCTTCCCTCGGGCCTGGGCAGCGGTTCAGCCTCGTCAGGCCGCGCCGCCGCAGCTAACAGATGTTTGATGCGCCGGTAGGCGGTCCGAGCGCCAATCGCTCCGCGCCAGGAGCCTATCGCCTGTTCCACCGGCGCCAGCGCCCGCGCGATGAGAATTGATCCCGCTATCATGCCCCCCGGCGTCAGCTCATTGCCGAGAACAAGCCATGCCCCTACCCCGAGGATCGCGATCTGGAGGGTCTGGCGGACGAACTTCGAAGACGCAGTGATCAGGCCGGCAGTGCGGCTGGCCCTGGCCTGCTGCACCAAAGACCCGTCGATTTTGCGGGTCCAGCGGGAGACGACATTGGGCATCATGCCCATGGCTTCTATAACATCGGCGTTGCGAGCGGCCGCCTGCGCTTCGTCAAGAGCGCTGCCGCTGATCTGGCTTGCGCGCACGAGCGGCCCCCGGGTCGCCAGATCGTTTGCAAGCGCAAACACAAAAAGCAGGGTCGCCCCGGCAAGTCCTATCCATCCGAGCAGAGGGTGGAGCAGAAAAACCACCGCAAGAAACACCGGTGTCCAGGGGGCATCGAGGATCGGGAAGATTCCCGGCCCCGTCAAAAATGTGCGAACCACGCCAATGTCCTGGACCGGCTGGATCGATGCACTGCGCTGGCCCAAACCCGCCCCCAGGCTTGCCGCCAGAACCGAACCGCCAACCCGGCGGTCCAGCCAGGTGCCAAGCGACACCATCACCCGGCCGCGCACAATCTCCAGACCCCAGAGGATGATGAAGGCAAAGGCGGCGACGAGGGTCAGATAGATGAGCGTATTGATGCTGCGGCTGGTGAGCACGCGATCAAAAACCTGCAGCATGTACAGAGGCGCCGTCAGAAGAAGCATATTGATGGCGAAGCTGAAAAAGACGACCGCGAAAAACCCGCTTCTGCAACGGCGCAAGGCGTCACTGAGTGGATTTGGCCGGATCGCTTTGCTAGGAGAGGCCATTGATGCTGCCTGGCTCATTCTTCGTTTGATCCGCCACGGGGATCAACCCGGCCGCATCTGAATTTCCGCAACGGTCTCAAACAATAAAATCGTCCGCATCGAGGTTGGCGATCTGCACCCCCAGCAATGTCACACTATCGTCGGCGTCGAACTGGATGGTCACATCCGCGCCGACATCTGTCGCCGCGGCCTGTACATCGGCAAAGGCGCCAAACCCGAAGGCGCTGATATCGATAATATCGTCGCTGCTCGCGCCTGCGGCGAAGTCTGTAATGGTATCGTTATCTCCGCCATTTTGGAACACGAACAGATCATCGCCGCCGCCGCCGGTGAGGCTGTTGGCGCTCTCATTGCCGGTGATTGTGTTGTCGAGCGCGTTGCCCGCGCCATTGATGGCCCCCGCTCCCGCCGCAAGGGTCAGATTCTCGACCCCGTCGC
>QIGN01000137.1 GCA_003228955.1 Hyphomicrobiales bacterium | reverse complement strand
CAGCCCGATCACGGGCATGTCGAATATGCGCGCGGGATCAAAAACCCGATCGGCATGAAGTGCGGCCCTTCGATCAAGACCGACGAAATGCTGCGGCTGATCGATATTCTCAATCCGGAAAACGAAGCGGGCCGGCTTACCCTGATCTGCCGGTTTGGCGCGGAGACCTCAGGCGACTATCTGCCGGCGCTTATCCGCGCCGTTGAGCGGGAAGGCAAAAATGTCGTGTGGTCGTGCGATCCCATGCATGGCAACACCATCAAGGCCGCAAACGGTTACAAGACGCGCCCCTTCGATCTGATCCTGAAGGAGGTTGAGGCCTTTTTCGACATTCATCGCGCTGAAGGGACGCATCCAGGCGGTGTCCATCTGGAGATGACGGGCCAGAATGTAACCGAATGCATAGGCGGCGCGCGCGAGGTCACTGAAACCGATCTTTCGGACCGGTATCACACCTATTGCGATCCGCGCCTCAATGCGGATCAGGCTCTTGAAATGGCGTTTCTGATCGCGGACCGCCTGAAGCGCGATCGCGCGCAAGTACCGGAGCAGAAAAAATCCGCGTCGGCCGGTTGAGGCGGGCCCGGTCCTGAGCCATGCCACGAGACATTACGGACAAGGTTTGCATTGCGCTGGCGCAGCTGAACCCGGCGGTCGGCGACGTTGCCGGGAATGCGGCGTTGGCTCTAAGAGCGCGCGAAGAGGCCGCTGCACTTGGCGCGGACCTGCTGGTCTTTAGCGAACTTTTCATCACCGGATACCCGCCCGAGGATTTGATCCTCAAACCGGCGTTTCGCGCCGCCGCGCGCGCCAGCATTGAAAACCTTGCCGCCGATACGGCAAATGAGGGTCCCGCGATGCTGATCGGGACGCCCTGGGAGGAGGGCGGAAAAGTCTACAATGCTGTTGCTCTTCTGGATCGCGGCAAAATCGCGGGCCTGCGCTACAAGACCGAACTCCCAAACTATGGCGTGTTCGATGAAAAGCGCATCTTCGAACCTGGACCGATGCCTGGTCCGCTCAATTTTCGCGGGTTACGCATCGGCGCACCGGTTTGCGAAGACATCTGGGTCGACGAGGTTTGCGAATGCCTGGTGGAGACCGGCGCGGAGATACTGATCGTACCGAACGGGTCGCCCTACTATTCCGGCAAAATGGATGTGCGCATGAATATCGCCGCCCAGCGGGTGGCCGAGAGCGCTCTGCCGCTGGTTTATGTGAACCAGACTGGCGGCCAGGATGAACTTGTGTTCGATGGCGCGTCCTTTGCGCTTAATAATGATGGCGCGCTGGTGGCGCAGCTCCCGGCATGGCGGGAGAAAGTAGCCGTAACGCAATGGTCGCGGAAGGGCGGCGCATGGCGCTGCGCGCCGGGCACTCTGGAACTGGTCGAAGAAGGCGATGAGGCGGACTATCTCGCCTGCGTGACGGGCTTGCGCGATTATGTGAACAAGAACGCCTTTCCGGGCGTCGTACTGGGTCTGTCCGGCGGTATCGACTCAGCGCTGTGCGCGGCGATAGCCGTCGATGCGCTAGGGCCGGACAAAGTGCATTGCGTCATGCTTCCCTACAAATTTACCAGCGATGAAAGCCTGAAGGACGCGGCCGTATGCGCCGGGGCGCTGGGTGTGCGCTACGAAACCGTGCCGATCAGCGCGCCCGTCGAAGGTTTTGCCGAAAGCCTTCAGCCCCTGTTTGAGGGGCAGGCCGCGGGCACGGCGGAGGAAAATATTCAGTCGCGCACGCGCGGCACAATTCTCATGGCCCTCTCCAACAAGTTTGGGTCGATGCTGGTGACAACCGGCAACAAGTCGGAAGTGTCGGTTGGGTATGCCACGCTCTATGGCGACATGAATGGCGGCTTCAATCCGATCAAAGACCTCTACAAGATGCAGGTCTATTCGCTTTCGCGCTGGCGCAACGCGCATGTGCCGCGCGGCGCGCTCGGGCCCGGCGGTGTTGTCATCCCGGAAAATATTCTCACCAAGGCGCCCACTGCGGAGTTGAAGGAAAATCAGAAGGATCAGGATTCTCTTCCCGCCTATGACGTCCTCGATGATATTCTTGAATGTCTTGTCGATAAGGAAATGGCGGTTGCGGATATTGTTGCGCGCGGCCATGACGAGGCGACCGTGTCGCACATCGAGCGGCTGCTTTATCTTGCCGAATACAAACGCAGGCAATCGGCTCCGGGGGTTAAAATCACGCAGAAACTCTTCGGCCGGGACCGCCGCTATCCCATAACCAACGGATTTCGTGAGACGGAATAGCTAGTGCGTATCACCAATAAGCCTGTCCCCGCGAAGGCGGGGATGGAAACCGGTTATCGGAAAATGATACGCAAAAAACAAAAGATTAGATCGCGGTTTTGATTCCATCAAAACATGAAGCGATCTACGGGGTTCGTTTCGCCTTGTTTTCTTTATCGACAAAATTCGCGCCACCCGGATCGGGCTTTTGTCCCTGCTTGTTTTCCGCTTTTTCGTTCGCGGCGGCGATTTCCTGCGGGTTGTATTCGACCGCCTTGCAGGAGCAGCCCTTGATATATTCCTTGCGGTAGCGCCAGGCATTGGGCTGGTCGCTATAGGCCCGGCGGCCGTCGGTGGAAACCATCTGCTCGGGTTCTTCACCGGGGTTGCGGTAAACGAACAGCTCCGCCGGCGCGGCGCAGCGCGACTGGCACTTCTGAAGATCCTGCGGGAAGCGGCTCGGTAGCGCCGAAAAACTGACAGGAAAATAGAAACCGTCGCAGGATCTCACGCACAATGTGCGATAGGTGGAGAAGGATTCAATCCGGGATGTCTCCAGACCGCGCCTTGGTCTGGTATCCCAGAAGTCTTCTTCGAACCAGCTCATGAACCCGCCGCCGCGCCGTCGCGCTGTCTGCTGGCCCCCGATGTTGCAGCCAGCGCGCGAAAGGGCGGCTCTCAGGTCATCCTGGCGGCGGCTCTGGCCGCCGCGCGTGGCCGCGCGTTGTTCCTGCAGCAGCACAAGCTGGCGTCTGGCGTCTTCGATCTGGCGATTCAGCCGAAGGCATCTGGGGGTGCGGACAAGCGAGCGCCCAAAGATAAAGTTGCTCTGATAACAGCCAAACCGGTTGGCCTTGGCCTGGGATGTCTGAAATATCCGGTCGAATTTGCGGATTTGCTTCTCGAGTGCTGGACCATCATTGCGCCCCTGCTGGCGCTGGACCCAGTCATTGGCCAGCTCCTGCTCAAGCTGCATGCAGCGCAGCTGCTGCGCCGACGGGCGGGGCTGGCCCTGATATCTTGGCGGCGGCTGCTGCTGCTGATATCCAGGCTGCGGATAGGGTTGGGGGTAGGGCTGTGGATAGGGTTGTTGAGCACTGGCAAGCGACCAGAGTCCGGCAAGGCCAAAGACCGCGATACTGCCGCACGCGGCGGCGACAACGCTCTTGCGGTGCCGGGCAAGTGACTTTTGAAGAGCCGACATTGTTCTTTTCAATTTCAAAACAACCTGGCCACGTGAAAACATCACCAATTATGATGCCTCACCGGGTAACGGGTCAATGCGGCAGCTTTACGTTGCCCCGGAGCCGGGTTCAAGCCGCAGGGCGATCACTTTTGATTGGCCCAACCTGTTCGGGGACACTCTTGCATCGGGTTTGCAGGCGTTGAATAGGTAACCGTCCAGGTCCGGCAAGGGAGGTACGCTTTGACACCGCAACAAGCAGAACAGGCCGCCGCCGTGCTTAAAGCCGCCCGCAGGGACAACAAAATGCTGGCTGGTCTCAATGATGGCCTGACGCCCCGCAATATGGAGGATGGCTATGCAGTTCAGGATGCCTTCATGCGAATTTGGGATGAGCCGATTGCGGGCTGGAAAGTGGGCGCGACGGCTCAAAAGGTGCAGGAACTCTATGGAGTGAGCGAGCCTTTCTGCGGACCGTTCTACGCGCCGGGCACATTTGCGTCCCCGGCATTGCCGAGGGGGAAAGATTTCGGGCATTTCTGCATCGAAAGCGAGTTTGCGTTCCGGTTCGGCGTCACACTTGCCGCGCGCGAAGGGACCTATGACCGGGAGGAAATTCTGGATGCCGTCGCGGCGGTCCTCCCGGCGTTCGAGCTGATTTCACCGCGCTTCGATACGCTTCTGCAGGATCGCGTTGCGCTGGCGGCGGCGGATTGCGGGCTGAACGGCGGCTTCGTACTGGGCGAGGATTACACCAATTGGCGCGGGCTGGATCTGGCGGCGCATGGCGTCACCTTGAGCGTCGATGGCGATGTGAAGGGCGAGGGGACCGGCGCAAACGCGCTCGGCCATCCTTTCAGGGTTCTTGACTGGCTGGTCAATGAACTCTCACGGCGCGGCATCGGTCTGAACGCCGGTGAGGTCGTTTCAACCGGCACCTGCACCGGGATTGTATATCTGGAGCAGGGGCAAAAGGCGGTCGCCGACTATGGCGCGCTGGGCGCGATTGAAGTGACATTCGCCTAGGTCTGTCCCAAATATGTTGACCTGACAGACCTTCTTCATCATTGTCGGCGCCATGACGGGAACAGCGCGTATACCAGTTGCTATCATTTGCAGCATTATCATTACCGCCTAGCAAAAGCTGGTGCGGCCGTTCTCCCCCCCGCCAGCCGGAGATGGACCCTTGGACCTCAGGCTTTACAACACGCTGACGGGCAAGAAGGAAACCTTCACGCCGCTCGATGCGGGTAATGTGCGCATGTATGTGTGCGGGCCGACCGTTTACGACCATGCCCATATCGGCAATGCGCGCCCCGTCATCGTGTTCGACGTGCTCTACCGGCTGCTGCGTCACGTTTACGGCGAAGCCCATGTCACCTATGCGCGCAACATCACCGATGTGGACGACAAGATAAACGCCCGCGCGGGGCAAGAATATCCGGGGATGCCCCTGAATGAGGCGATCGCCAGGGTCACGAGCGAGACGACCAAACAGTTCCACGAAGACATTGGAGCACTGGGTGTTCTGGAACCGACCCATGAACCGGCCTGCACGGACCATATCAAACAAATGATCGCCATGATCGATGTGCTCGAATCGAAGGGGTTTGCCTACGAG
This sequence comes from Hyphomicrobiales bacterium, assembly GCA_003228955.1. Classification (GTDB taxonomy): domain Bacteria; phylum Pseudomonadota; class Alphaproteobacteria; order Rhizobiales; family Methyloligellaceae; genus UBA2767. The sequence continues at coordinate 142 of QIGN01000137.1, read as the reverse complement.
GCGGAAGGGCACATGCTTCTCGATACTTCGGAGGTGCCGAAATACGGGCAACTCTCCGGGCGCTCGCTCGATGAAATGATCGCCGGCGCCAGGGTGGAGGTCGCGCCCTACAAGAAAAACCCGGCAGACAGTGTTCTGTGGA
>QIGN01000135.1 GCA_003228955.1 Hyphomicrobiales bacterium | reverse complement strand
AAGCGCGCCATCAGCTTGTAGAAGCCGGGGAACAACATCATGTCGGCCATGTCCCGTGGCACCGGCGTGTTGCCGGAATAGGTTTCGCGCCCGAGCGACAGCATGGCGTTGGGCCCGACCGTCAGCGACCCGTCGATGACCCTGGTCAGATGCACGCCGAGAAAGGGCAGGCTCGGGTCGGGCACGGGATAGATCAGGCGTTTGACCAACTCGCCGCGCGCCGCCGCCACCTTGTAGTATTCGCCGCGGAAGGGCAGCACGCGAAAATCGATATCGAGCCCGGCCATCATGGCGAGGCGGTCTCCCTGCAGCCCCGCGCAGACAATGAGCGTCCGCGAGGTGAAATCCCCCGCCCCTGTTTCAACCGTTATTTCCGCATCGCTCTCGGTGATGCCCGTGACACCCGCGCCGAGGTGTATCTCGCCCCCCGCCTCACGGATCAATTCGGCCAGACGGCGACAGATCTGGCTGTAGTCGACGATACCGGTGGCGTGCACGAGCAGCGCCGCGACGCCAGCGACATTCGGTTCCATTTCCTTCAGGCGATCCCCCGAAACCCTCTCATAGTCAAGACCATTGGCGGCGGCGCGCTCTTCAAGGTCTTTCAGGCGCGCAACCTCGCCCGCACCGGCGGCGACGATGAGCTTGCCGCAACGCTCATGGGCAATGGCATGGCGTTCGCAAAAGCGCACCGTGCGCTCCGCGCCCTCCCTGCACAGCTTCGCTTTCAGGGAGCCGGGCGTGTAATAGACCCCGGCATGGATGACGCCGGAATTGTGCCCCGTCTGATGGCGCGCCAGCCCCTGTTCTTTTTCAAGGACCGCGAGGCGCGAATTTGGGCGCTCCTGAAGCAGGCGGTAAGCCGTAGCGAGACCCAGAATGCCTCCGCCGATGATTGTGTGATCATACATGCGGCATGGTTTACGGCATTTGCCCTTGCAGGAGAACAAGGATCACGGTGATTGACAGGACAGACAAAACGGTGCCGAAGGCCACCGCCGCCGAGATCGAGCCCGCCGCCGCGTCATACCGGCTGGCGAAGAGATAGGCATTGGCGCCCGGCGGACAGGCGGAAAGCAGAACCGCCACGCCTGCCCATACGGGCGGCAGCGCGAACACATGAAACGCCAGCAGCCAGACCAGCGCCGGAAACGCCGCGAGGGAGAGCAGGCAAACCACCAGCACGCTTCCCATCTGGCCCCGGAACCTGAACGCGGTCAGCCCCAGCCCCAGCGAAACGAGCGCGGTGGGCACGGCCGCCTGGGCCAGCAGCGAGATCATCTTGTCGGGAATCGGGTGCAGGCCGAGCCCGGTCCAGCGCCAGGCGAGACCCGCGACCAGGCTCATGATGAGCGGGTTTTTAACCAGGCTGACAATGAGCGCCCCGACCTGCGCGCGCAATGTCACATGCTCGCTCTCGCTCGCCATCTCCACATGCAGCGTTCCGGCGAACCACATCAAGGGGGAGCTGATGGAGATGATGATGGCAAGCGGCGCGGCGGCCTCCGCGCCAAAGCGGTCCAGCGCCAGCGGGATGCCCAGCATGACGATATTGCCGAATGTGGCGCCCATGGAGAGGGAGGCGCCATCGCGCGCGGTGCGCCCGAGAAGGTATTTCGCCGCCAGCGCCGCCACGACCCAGATGAACGCGGCGGCGGCGTAATAGCTGCCCCACAGCGCGAAGGGGGACGCGCCTTCAGGCATCTGCGCCGTGACCATGATGCGGAACAGCAAAGCAGGCACCGCGACGATAAACACGAAATCGGCCAGCCCCTTGCCCGCGTCCCCGCTCAGGACGCCAAGGCGCGCAAGGCCGTATCCCAGCGCAATGAGCCCGAACACCGGCGCGACGATGAGAACAACGTCATACATGAGCGTGAGGGTTAGAAGATCGCAAATCGGGAGGCAAGGGCGCGGACGGGGGGAACACCTTATAGATCAACCGGGGACGACAAGGGCCAGACGGGGGGATTTGTCCCCAGAGGAACGGAGGGCCGCACCCAGCGCGGCGGTGTGGCGGGCATTTGCGCCGCATGGCGGATAGCGGCCAGTTCGCCAAAGCCGCTTGGGGCCTGCTCCACCAGATCGCGCAACTCTTCGAGCTCCGGATCGGCGCGGGCCTGTCCTCCCTCGACCCGCCCCATACTGCGCAGCCAATGCCCGGTCTGCGCCAGCGAGCCGCGCACCAGCCAGGACCCGCCCTCTCTCGCCCGGCGATGCAAAGCCACCATCACGCCAAACGCCATGAGATGGCCGGTGGCGTGGTCCAGCGCCTGACAGGGCAGCGCCTTTGGCCCCTCCGCGCCCGCGGCCTCGCCCTCGCCATGAGTGATCCCGGTCGCCACCTGCACCAGGGAATCGAATCCGCGCCGGACCGACCAGGGACCCTCATGGCCATAGGCCGACAGCGACACATAGACAATCCCGGGCCGCATTGCCGCGACATCGCGAGGTGAAAAGCCAAAGTCCGTTAGACCACCGGGGCGATAGCCTTGAGCAAAGACATCGCTTGTCCCAGCCAGTTCGCGCAAGATCGCGCAACCCTCTGTTGTCCGCAGATCGACAAAGGCGGAGAGCTTGCCCCGCCCCATATCGGGGATGAGGCCGGGGACGTGCGGCAACTTCGGACTGGTCACCCGCATGACATCCGCGCCATGAGCCGCCAGGGTGCGCCCGCACACCGGCCCGGCAATGACGCGGGTGAGGTCGAGCACGCGAATGCCGGAGAGCGGCCGCTCGCCCGCCGGCAGGGGTTGCGGTTCGGCGTCGCCGATCCTGACAATTTCCAGCAAGGGCAATTCGGCGACGGCGCGGCCCTGAGGATGGGCGTCCCATTCTTCGAAGGAGCGCATCATGGCGACGACAAGCCCCCGCTCCGCCGCCGCATCCTCGAAATCCCGCGCTTTCCAGCTCTCGAGCGCGGCCCTTACCGCCTCTTGATCATAGTCGCAGCCGAGGAGGTCCAGCACCCCGTCGCGGTGATGCGCAAAATTGGTGTGCAGGCGGAGCCAGCGCCCGTCTCCGGCCCGATAGACACCGGCAATCTTGTCCCACAGAGGCGGGGGCGGCTCGCCGTCAATGCGGATGTAACGTTCGGAGCGGAATTCGCCCGCCGCGGCGCGCATGTCGCAGGATATGCATTGCGTGTCCCCGCCCCGCAGTTTCCACAGCTCCGCCGAGGCCAGCGCCGCGGCGGCAATCGACGCCTGCGCGGCGGTGCCCACGCAGAAGGACGAAGGCAGGACGGGCTCGCTTCCGGTCAGGGCCACGGCGCGCAATGCCGCGCTGTCTCCGCCCGCCAGTGCCCAGAGTTTCGTCACAGCGCCAAGCGGTGTTTCGATATCCGGCGGGTACGCCATCATGCCTCCACTTCCGCCTTGTGGTTCCTCACACCAACTCAGATTACGCCGAGCGCCTGCTCCAGGTCTTTGATCAGATCGCGCACATCCTCAATGCCCACCGACAGGCGCAGCAGGTTCGGCGGGACAAGGCTGTGCGGCCCCTCCACGCTCTTGCGATGCTCGATCAGGCTTTCCACGCCACCGAGCGATGTGGCCGGAATGAACAGCTTTGTGGCGGTCGCGACACGCTTGGCGGCGTCCCCATCGCCATCAATGAGAATGGACATCATGCCGCCGAAGCCGCCGCGCATCTGTTTTTTCGCGATGTCATGGCCGGGGTGGCTCTCAAGGCCCGGATACAGCACCCGCGCCACCCTGGGGTGGTCCGCCAATGCCCGGGCGATGGCCATCGCATTGTCCGAGGCGCGTTCAAAACGGATGAACAGGGTGCGCATGCCGCGCAGCAGCAGCCAGGCGTCGAACGGGCTCAGAATCCCGCCCGTTAATTTGCGCACCTGTTTGATCTCGTCCCACAGCGCATTGTCTTGCGCGCAGATGAGGGCGCCGGCGGTGAGGTCGCTGTGCCCGCCCAGATATTTGGTGGCCGAATGGAACACGATGTCCGCGCCAAGCTCCAGGGAGCGCGTGGTGCAGGGCGGCGCGACGGTGCTGTCCACGGCGAGGATGGCCCCGGCCCCGTGGGCGGCCTTCGCGGCCCGTTCGATGTCGATGATGTCCCATGTGGGGTTGACCGGCGTCTCGATCCACAGCACCGCCGTCTCGCCGGGGCGCAGCGCCTCTTCAAGCGCGCCTTCGCGCGTCTGGTCGAACAGGGTGAGGGAAATGCCGCGCGTTTCGGCGAGACGGCGCAGCCAGTCCTGGCCGCCGTGATACATGACTTGCGGCGCGGCGATATGCTGCCCCGCGCGCACGGTCTCGAACAGCGATACGACAGCCGCCATCCCGGCATTGAACGCCAGCGCATCCGCGCCGCCATCAAGCGCCGCCAGCACCTTCTCGGTGATTTGCGTCGTCGGGTTGTCGTAGCGGGCATAATTGAACCCGCCCATCGGCTCATAGTTCTCCCCGCGCGCGAAAGTGCTGGCCGGCTCGATGCCCGGCACCACCGCGCCGGTGGCCTCGTCGATCAGGTGGAGCGCCTGCGCCGCGAGCGTACTGCGGCTCCAGTTGTCTTTGTCTTGCACCATGGGAGTGTCCAGCCTTTTTGTTTTCGGGTGCGGGACTATATGGGCTGCGCCGGGGATGGCAAGGCGGACGAGTGAACCTAGATAGTCTGTTGCGTGAGGAGCACACATCCCCTCCCCCCTTGCGGGGGAGGGTTAGGGAGGGGGGTTCGCAAAAGGGGAATCCTATAAAACTTCAAGTCCGTTTTACCCCCCTCCCTTTCCGCCGAATGACTTTCGCCCTATCGGCCGCAAGTCATGGCGAAAAGCCCTCCCCCGCAAGGGGGGAGGGGGAATTATCTGATTCGCCGAAGCTATGAATGTTGGCTTCTGGGACCAAACCAGATCACTATTTTCGTCATTGCCGGGCTTGTCCCGGTAATCCAAT
>QIGN01000105.1 GCA_003228955.1 Hyphomicrobiales bacterium | reverse complement strand
AGCGTCGGGACCTTCAACTGCCCGGCCACATAGACGACGCGCATTCCCTCGCGCAGCGTCCCTTCCTGTTCCGCCTTCAGGCCCACCATAAAGCCCGGAACGTCGACCAGGAACACCAGCGGAATGTGGAAGGTGTCGCACAGCTCCATGAAGTGAATCTGCTTGCGCGCCGCATCGGCGTCCATTGCGCCGCCATAAACCATCGGATTGTTGGCGATGATCCCCGCGGGGCGCCCGCCGAGGCGCGCCAGCATGGTAATGACGGCGCGGCCATAGGCGGCCCGTATCTCGAAAGCGGTATCCTGGTCGACAACCAGCTCGATCAGCTTCTTCATGTCATAGGGCCGGGTGCGCTGTTCGGGCACGAGGCCCAGCAGCGCCTCTTCGCGGCGGTCCACCGGATCATCGGCCGCCAGCACCGGCGGCAGTTCCCAGACATTCTGCGGCATGAAGGCGAGGAACCGCCTGACCTGGAGTAAAGCATCATCTTCGGTTGCCACCACGTTATGTATGGAGCCGGCCTTTTTAACCGCGACCTCCGGCCCGCCCAGCTCCTCCTTGGTGATGGTCTGCCCCAGTGAGCGCTTCACCACCGGAGGTCCGGCGGCGAAAATCTGGCTGGTGCCTTCCACCATGACGGAAAAATGCGACAGGATGGCGCGCCCGGCCGGGCCGCCCGCCGCCGTGCCGAGGACAGCGGAGATCACCGGCACTTCGCCCAGCAGCTCAACGGAGCGCTCGAACCCGTCAACGCCGGGGAAGACGACAAAGCCGCGCCGCTTCGCCGAGGTGACCGAGCCGCCGGCACCGTCGATGAGATTTATGAGCGGTATTTTATAGTGATGCGCCAGGTCCTCGATGTAGCCGCCCTGTCCGCCCTTGCGGCGCATGGCGCCGAAACTGGTGCCGCCGCGCACGGTAAAATCCTCACCGCCGATGGCCACCGCCCGCCCGTCGATACGGGCCGTCCCGGCGACATAGGTGGCGGGGGTGAGTTTTTTCAGCTTCAGATCGTCGTCATATTCTCCGGTTCCGGCCAGCGAGCCGATCTCCCGGAAACTGCCATCGTCGGCGACGCGCGCGATGCGCTCGCGCACGGTCAGCCTGCCGGCCTTGTGCTGGCGCGCGACATTTTCCGCACCCCCCATTTCGGCGGCGAAGGCGCGCCGCCGGGTGAGTTCATCGATCCGTTCGGCCCAAAGGCCCTTGCCGTCTTCTAGCTTTCGATCAGGCATAGGACCTGGTCCTCCTCCACAGAGTCTTCCGGCGCCACCTTAATTTCGCTCAAGGTGCCGGAAACCGGCGCCTCGACCGGGATTTCCATTTTCATGGATTCCAGGATCATGATCAGCTCGCCCGCGGCGAGGGTGTCGCCGACCGCCTTTTCGATCTTCCAGACGGTGCCGATTACCACGGAGGTGACTTGGGTTGTTGCCATGAATGTTTCTCCCCTGTGCGAAAATTCGCGCTTTCAAGTCCCCGGGCATGTCATCAAGGCTCATGATCCCTCACCGCCCGCGGCAAGACCGGGACCGGCGACAACGCCGTCACGGGCCAGTTCCTCTGTTTCAGCTTCCGCGAGATCAAGTTCGGTTTTAAGAACCTCCGCCGTATCGGCGCCGATATCGCGCCCCGCCCAGCGGACCGCGCCCGGCGTCGCCGACAACTTCGGCACAATGCCGGTGACGGTGACCGGCCCCAGCACACGGTCCTCGACTTCGAGGAGCATGTCGCGGTGGCGGTATTGGGGGTCGGCGAAAATATCCTCGACCGTATAGATGGGCGCGGCGGGAACCTTTGCCGCTTCAAGCGCCGCCTCGACATCCGCCAGGTCCAGCGAGCGGGTCCATTCCCCGATGATGGCCTCGCAGGCGTCCTCATTCTCGGCCCGCTTCAGCGCGGTGACGAAACGCGCGTCCTTCGCGAGGGCCGGCTGCCCCATGGCCCCGGCCAGCCGGGCGAAGACCGGGTTGGAAGCCGCCGCCAGGACGATATGGCGATGATCGCGGGTCTCGAACAGCGAGTTCGGCGTATTGCCGGGGAGCCGGGGCCCGGCCCGTCGGGCAACCTCTCCCAGCTGCTGGAAGGCGGGGATATGCGGTTCCATGAAACTGAAGGCGCCTTCATAAAGCGCTGAATCCACAACCTGCCCGCGCCCGGTGCGGGTGCGCTCCAGCACGGCCATGACCGCGCCGAACGCGCCATACAGCCCGGCGATATAGTCGGTCAGCGATGTGGCGACGCGCGGCGGCGGCCGGTCCGGATCTCCGGTTATTTCCCGCAACCCGCTGACCGCCTCGCAGACGACCCCGTACCCGCCCCGGCCGCTGTAGGGCCCGTCCTGTCCGAAGCCGCTGATGCGGACCATGACGAGACCGGGATTGACCGCGCTCAATGCCTCATATCCAAGCCCCCAGCGCTCCATGGCGCCGGCGCGGAAATTCTCGACAACGATATCCGCTGTTTCGCACAGGCGGCGCACCAGCGCGCGGCCCCGGTCGGTGCGCAGATTGATGGAGACGGCGCGCTTGCCGCGCAGGATCGAGGCCCCATAGAGCGAGCGCCCGTCGCATTGGCGCCCCATGGAGCGCACCGCGTCCCCTTCGCCCTGCTCGACCTTGATGACGTCGGCCCCGAAATCGGCCAGCAGGCGCGCGCAGAACGGCCCGGCAACCGTCGACCCGAGCTCAATGGCGCGCAGCCCCGACAAGGGGCCCGATGCCTGTGGTTTGGATTGCGCCTTGGTCATCGCCGCCTCCTACAACAAGTACTTCTGGTAATTCGTGAACCATTCGCGGGCATCGCGGATATTGGCCCGTTTCAGACGCTCCGCGTCTTCCGCCCGCCCGGCCCGCATGGCGGCCAGGATTTTCCGGTGCTGGCGCATGCCCTCCTGCGCCCTTCCCGGCACCAGGACGAGACGCCGGATCAGCACCTGGGTGCGGTCGTAGAGACTGTCCAGAAGAGCGCTCAGAACTTCGTTATCGGCGGCGGCGATGCATTGCCGGCGGAACCGGTAGTTGGCCTCCGCATAGGCATCGAAATCGTTCCGGGCCAGCATTTCGTTCATGGAGGGACCGAACAGCTCGACCAGACTGTCCCAGGTTTCAGGCGGCGCCTTTTCGGTCGCCAGGCGCACCATCTGCGCTTCCAGCACCTCGCGGACCTCAAACAGCTCCCTGACCTTGTCGGCCTCCAGCCGGGTCACGATGGCGCCCCGGTTGGGGATGCGCTCGATCAGGCCGCGCTCTTCGAGAATGCCAAAGGTTTCACGGATGCGGGCCCTGGAGACGCCGAACTCATTGGCCAGATCCTGCTCGCGAAGACGCGCGCCGGGGGAAAGCTCGTGACTCACTATGCGCCGCCGCAACTCGTCAAGCAGCCGCTCCGTACCCGGATTGGCGCTGGCCATATCCATCACCGTATTGCTTGATTTTTGCGCCGCCATGACGGCCCCTCCCTCTCGTCAGAGACACAGAGTGAGTTGTGGCGGCAATATTGTCAACAATTTTGACGGCAATATATGATTTCAACCGCCTTCGCCCATGGGGCGGTTATTCAGGAATGACGTTCTCCGCCGGAAAATCGCATGAACCGACGCTTGGGCGGCTGTGAATTTCCGTGGGAAGGGGCTTTGGATTTACTTCGCGGTCGCCACTTCCCCGCCCTTGCCGAGATAGCCGCTCCAGGCGAACCAGTAGGCGATATGGCCGGGCAGGCGGTTGAGCTTTTCGCCGCGCGGACCGACAAGATCGTCTTCGGTGATTTTCCAGATCTTGCCGTCGAGTTTAAGCTCATCCTCACTTTCGGCCTTCTCGAAGCTCTCCCCGTCCGTGCGATAGGCGCGCACGGTGCGCGTCTTCACGTTGCCGACAAGCGTGAGGAAAATCACGCCGGCTGTGTCGTTGATCACAGGCGATTTTTCGAACAGCTTCAGGGGCCACGCCTTGTCCGCGCCCGTACCTCTCAGGGCAAACACATAGTCCTTTGCTTTCAGCTCCGTCTCATCCACCAGCGCCGGGAACATCAGATCGGGGCTGTTGAAATAACTCGCATAGGGCTTGCCGGGAGAATAGTCGCGTTCGAACCCTGTATCGGTGGAAAGCACTTTGGTGCCGGGGTTGCTTTTCAGCCAGTCGGCCCATCTGGTGATGGCGACGGGGCGCGTCTTGAGTTCGATGCCAGATCCGGTCAGCGTGCCGACGACCGGCCGGCCGGTAAACTGGTTCCACAGGGAATTGGTTTCGGTATCGTACATGACCTTGTTGGAGCGGTAGAGAAGACCCGATGAGCCAAAGACGAAAGGCCTGTCGCGGCCCTCGACCGAGGTCTCGTATAAAATGCCCGAGCCGCACAGCGTGCAATAGGCGAGGGAAACGGGCACACCGCCTATCACGTCGTTGAACATCTCATGCCAGTCGAGCATGCGAAAGGGATAGGCGCGCACATCGCCATTGATGGAAACGCCGAATACAAGCTCCTCATCGGTGAGATATTTGGCTTCTTTCCAGGGCAGGAGCTTGGGGTTGGTGAGCGCGGGAATGCCGTCCTTTACAACGCCGCCCCAGACGATCTCCTCCAGGCGGATTTCATGGTCCACGCCATCATACAAGAATATATTGAAGAACGGATCGAGCTTGGAGTAGATCGCAGCCTTGAAAGCCGCGAAACCCTCGAACGGCTTTATCTGCGTATTCTTCTCCTGCCACAGCATCCAGCTGTTCCACGACCTTCCTCCCTCTTCGCCGCCGAGCGCCTCCAGCGCATCGAGGACTTCGCGCCGGTTGTTCCGCTCAAAGCGCAGGGTCTGGATGAGCGCCGGGATGGCGTCCTTTTTGCCCCGCGCCTTCCTTGAACCATTCCAGCGCGGCCAGGCGCTTGCGCTCCAGCGGGCTCAGCAGCTCCATGGCGCGAATGGTCGTCTCCGAGGCGGGAGCAGCGTTCAGCGCCGGCATGGGGGCAAACAGGAGCGCCACGAAAGCTATGGCTTGTACGGTGCTTCGCGCGGTCATGATATCTCTCCATTCAAAAACTTGTTCCTGAATGCTAGTACGAATGAAACCGGTTTTGATGTCAGTGGCCAGGCACAATTGTTCGTGAACGCCTTGGCCGCACCTGGCCGGTCCGGCATGATATATTGGATACACCATACAGGAATGGCCTCCGATGGTGTGAGTTCACAGCTCCATCAGGATGCCCGATGTCGAAGGACAATGAGCCATGCCGGACAGAATATTGCGCAAAATTGCCCTGGTCGCCGCCCTTTTCATGTGGTTCTCGGCTGGTGCGGTTGCGCAGGAAACCGGTGGTTCCTGGAGCGCGGGCGCGGCGATGCCTACTGCACGATCGGAGATTGCCGTTACCCAGCTTGGGGGCCGCATTTATGTTGCCGGCGGGATCGGCCGCCTGGGCACGACGGATGCGTTCGAGGCCTATGATC
>QIGN01000027.1 GCA_003228955.1 Hyphomicrobiales bacterium | reverse complement strand
GGAAAGAAAATTTGAAAAATTACGGCTCGCTGTTCCTCGGCGAGGGGTCGACCGTCACCCATGGCGACAAATGCTCAGGCACCAATCACATATTGCCGACCAAACGCGCGGCCCGCTACACGGGCGGTCTCAATGTGATGAAATTTCTCAAAATCCTCACCTTTCAGGAAATCTCGCCTGCGGCTAACAAGGACTTCAGCGCGGTGGCCTCGCGTATCAGCCGTCTTGAGGGCATGGACGGTCATGCACGCGCCTGCGACTGGCGTTTGCGGAAATTCTTCCCGGACGCGACTTGGGATTTTGATGTCGGCATGAAACGTTTCTCGAAATCCTTCACCCAGCAGGAGCCGATCCCGGAAAGCGCTATCGAGCGCGTGGCCGAGATTCTCCGCTCGGGCCGGTTGCATCGTTATAATGTTTCACCTGGCGAGGAATCTGAAACATCGGCGCTGGAGCGCGAATATGCCGACTGGCAGGGTGCAAAACACTGTCTGGCGTGCACGTCGGGCGGTTATGCGCTGCACATTGCCATGCGTGCAGCTGGCCTCAAACCCGGCGACAAGGTGCTCGCCAATGCCTGGACGTTGGCCCCCGTTCCTGGCGCCATTCACAATGCCGGCGGCGTGCCCGTGTTCGTGGAAATCGGTGAGGACTGGTGCATCGATATTGACGATCTGCGGACCAAAGCAAAAAACTCAGGCGCAAAATATCTGATGTTGTCGCATATGCGCGGGCATATCGCGGACATGGAGGCGGTGTGCGCCGTCTGCACAGAGTTCAGCATCACGTTAATTGAGGATTGCGCCCATACGATGGGCGCCCGGTGGGAGGGCGTCCGGTCAGGCAATTTTGGCCATGTGGCCTGTTTTTCAACCCAGACATACAAGCATATAAATTCTGGCGAGGGCGGCCTGCTGACCACAGACGATCCGGAGATCGCAGCGAGAGCGATCATCCATTCCGGATCCTACATGCTCTATGAATCGCATGGTGCAGCGCCAGAGGCGGACGTGTTTGACGATATCCGCCTCGATACGCCTAATTTTTCTGGCCGCATGGACACGATACGCGCAGCGATTTTGCGTGCTCAGCTACCGCTTCTAGAGGAAAATATCCACCGTTGGAACGTTCGTTACCGCATCCTCGAAGATGGATTTCGGGCGGTCCGGGGCTTGCGTACGGTTGCCCGCCCCCAGCATGAAGAATTCGTGGGTTCCTCAATCCAGTTTCATGCCGGTGGGCCTGGCCCGGGCCGAATACCTGACCTTGTCGAGAAATGTGCGGCGCGCGGTGTCGATATAAAATGGTTCGGCGCGGCCGAGCCGCACGCCTTTACCAGCAGATACGACAGCTGGCGCTATCTTGGCGAGACGCAACCCCTCCCCGAGACGCTTCGTATCCTTTCGACCACATGCGATTTGCGCGTGCCGCTGACCTTTTCCGAGGACGATTGCCGCGAGATCGCGAAAATTATCGGCAAGGAAGTATCCGATCTTGGCGCAATATGAGATCTGCTTCGCCATCGAATAGTTGCTCCCGCGATCTGGACAGAGATTCGAAATGAAGATGCTGCTTTGAACCGGGATAACCATCGAAGAAGCGCTTGAGTCGCTACCAATCTGTCCAACAATATGGGACCACCTCAACTCAACAGCTCAAGCCAACCATGAACTAACATTCAAACCGGACCAATCAGTGGGGGCTGGTCAATACCACAAAATAGAACCCTAATTCAGTACCACACGCGCAATGCCGATCGACGCTAGTACTGTAATAAGGGCGAGAGCCAGATTTCGGAAGTTTTCCTGTGTAGACGCGAGATATTGCCGTTGCCCCAGAAAGATACCTATGAACAAGGGCAACAGCATCATCAGCACAATCCACACTGTCGTACGAGTGATCAGGCCATTCAGGGTCGCTACTCCCACGCCGTAGACATACATGGCGAAGAAAATGGCAACAAACATGGCGCGCGTTCGGGCCGCCGGATAGTTCACACCCAAAAAGACCGCCATCGCAAGAAGCCCTCCCATGGAGGCCATACCGCTTCCGAAACCGAGCAGGAAACCGGCTAAACCGGCCAGAGGGCGGGTCATCCGCTGTCCGAACTCATAACCATTCCATAGAAGTGCTGTCGCAAGGAGCATCCCGAGTGACATGCTCACACGTATTGTGTCTGCTGGCAGATGGACGAGCAGAAACTGCCCGGCGGGCAACCCCACGATACAGGCCGCAAACATGGGCCAGAAGTTTGGATAATCGATCTCGCGACGCACGCCGGGCAGCATATGAATGCTGGCAATTATCTCGAGTATAAAAAGCGCCGGGACAATCACCGCCGGCGCGATAACGAGCGAGGCGCCCGCAATCACGATGGCCGAAAAACCAAACCCTGAATAGCCCCGCACAACCGCCGCAACCAGTGTTGAGGCCAGCAGGGCGAAAAGCTGTACTCCGTCAAGAGGCATGGTTTACATCGGCTCAGTTTTGGACTAGCGACAGACGTATTTCAGCGTTTTACACGGGCATGGCCTGCCGCGTAAGGGAACTTAGCATTGCTTCATAAGAAGATATTATCGATCGGCATTCCCGAATTGATTCCAGCGGTGATAGAATAGATGGCTGCTCTTTCGTCCTGACGAACAGCGGCGGCCCTGAAAATTCAGCACCACGTAATTTCACGGGATGTAAATGATGGACGATGTCAGCAAAAAGCACTCACGCGCGGACGTAACGCTAGAAGGTAATGAACCGGGAGATCCCGGAGACAGACCATTTAAGCGTCTCTACGAAACAACATGCGCGGCGCTGAAGAACGGTACCGCCAAAACGCCGATCAAGGTTTGTGTATCAAGCAGCAGTCAATCAGGCTTCCGAAGCCATATTCGTATCAGAGATTTCGAGATCATATCCGATCAGCCCTTCGGCTTTAAAGGGACAAATGCCGGCCCAAAGCCAAGCGAACTGCTGCTGGCTGGCCTGGCGGCATGTCAGGAAATGACCTGGCGCCTGTATGCAGAGGCAATGAATATAGATTTGCGTCGGATTTCAGTGGAACTTGAAGGAGTTCAGGATCTCAATGGATTTCTTGGTACAGACGATGGGGTGCCGGCCGGTTTTCTGTCGATTCGTGGAACCATATTTATAGATAGCAGTGCGAGCGATGCCGAGTTGGAGAAGCTGCAGCAGATTGTGGACGCCCATTGCCCGGTCCTCGATGATCTCATTCGAAATGTGCCCGTTGCGCTTGAAATATCACGATTACTAGATGATCATGCATGAACAGGGTTTGCGGACTGTAACGTCTGCATTCCAGCAATCCAAAGGCATTTGAATAAAACCCAAGGAGAGCCATTTAATGACTTCATTCGACTGGCGGCCTGTGGGAAATGTTAACCCGCGCGAGCTTGGAAAGGCGCGCCATCTTGCCCACAATGGCGCTCAATGGCTTGCCCGGATTGCGCGCAGTTACATTGAGCCGGTTGCCGATGAAGCCCATACTTGCCTTAGCTGGGTGGATGACGGTAATGCGCTGGTGACACAGGCAATCGCTCCTGGACTCGTTCTGGAGTTGCGACTGCCAGAACTTGTTCTCCAGTTCAAGGAAGAGGGCGAGCGAGTATCCCATGAATTCGAAATGCATGAGCGGACTCCGGCAAAAGTCGAAGCCTGGCTTCTGGTTGAGTTGCTCCATCGTGGGGTTGATCGCGAACGGCTTTCCACGGACCTGCCATACAAAATTCCCGGGCTCATAACCGGTGATGCGGTAAGCTATTCAGCCGCTCCCTCTTCGGATGAGCTGCGGGAGCTTTCACATTGGTATGCAAACGCGGCCTCTGTTCTTGCTCTGGTGCGCGATAAACACACCCCTCCCGAAGCAGAACCATCGAAGATTCGGTGCTGGCCGCATCAATTCAATATGGACGTCGTGATGCACCGCAACGGCGGCAAGCACAACCATTCCATCAGAGTTGGACTGGCGCCTGGGGATGGGTACTATGGCGAACCATATTTTTACGTCACTCCCCCACTAAATCCGGCAACAGAAGATTTGCCCGATATCCCCGATATTGGCCATTGGCACACAAAGGATTTTGTTGGAGTTATTCTCACCGGTTCTCAGATCGTGGAGAACGGGATGGCCGGAGACGATATTGCCGGGTTCATTGGCGCTGTCATGTCGGCTGAACAGGAGCGGTCCTGCGCTTAAGCAGGTTTTCCTGCCACAACGGAAATACCTTTATGACGCCGGTCCGGTCTCGGTCATGGCGAACTCCCCAAGATAAGTTTCCAGCTCGCCGGAGTCCTTAACTTCCTTCACGGTTGAAACCATCGCGCTCGCCATGGGCCTAACCGGGTCGGCATCGCCCCAGATCAAACCTACCTCCTGACTGACAACCGGTTCAATCAGGTTCAGTGCTTTGGTACCCGGATGCAATCCGGGCATGAGCGTAAAATGGCCCGGGATTATCGTCGCCAGATTACTGTATTGCGTCTGGAACATGAGATGGACAATCGACTCCGATTCCACGCGCACAATTGGATCGCACCCTATTTTCTTGAATGTCTCATCAACGAATTTTCGTTCATGCATGGAACCCCGCAGCATCGCCAAAGGTAGCTCGGCGGCTTCACGCCATGTAATCGATGTGCGGTCCCTGAACTTGTCATTGTCGTTTACGAGCAAACTGAGTTTTTCGACATATATCGGCATCTTGTTCAGGTGGGAAAGTGAATCATCATTCAGATAGCTGATAGCGACATCCAGCGTGAAATTGTTAAGTCCAAGCGTCATTGCCTCGATGCCGACAAACCTGACGTCGGCGCGCACGTCGGGGTGGCGTTCCCTCATATGCATGATCAGGAGAGGCATCACCGGTGACATTGACGGCATGGCGCCCATCTGGAGATTGCCCTTGAGATTGTCATGCATGAGATCAATTTCATCACGCATGGCATCGCAATGCGAAATTATGCTCCGTGCCCATTTGGCGACACGCCGCCCTTCCGGAGTCAGGCCACAATAACGCTGCCCGCGGCCCCGGAGAAAAATCGGAACGCCAAGTTCATGTTCAAGCTGTTTGATTCCGCTGGACAGGCTGGGTTGGGTTACATGACAGCTCTCCGCAGCACGACCGAAATGCTCTTTTTCCGCCACCGCAAGAAGATACTTGAACTGTCTTAAAAACATCACCGCCCTCCTATACTGCGGGGCCTATTCCACCGATGCTCCTGCGCTAATTATATACAAGATATCGCTAAAGCACGATTTGATAGAAACACTCTATCATTCAATGGACAAGACTCAATCACACGATTATGTCGATCGGGGCATGTTTTTAAAAAATAAACGCTATCTGCCTCGTTTCCGGATCAATCCACCAGGAGATAAAATGATCCTGGATTGGGCCATCAACGCGCCCGCGCCAGATCCAGTAAAGAGCAAACCCTCCAGTCCAATCATAGATTTCACCAAACTCTAGATAGCTAGATTGAATATCCAACATGGTTGTTGAGGGAGAGAGC
>QIGN01000161.1 GCA_003228955.1 Hyphomicrobiales bacterium | reverse complement strand
TTCGCGTCGAATTGCTGGATACGCCCACCGCAAACACCATCCTGTCGGCCTTGCCGTTCAAGTCACAGGCCATGACCTGGGGCGAGGAGGTTTATTTCACCACGCCGGTGAGGGCCGAGCGCGAAGCGGATGCGCGCGAAGTGGTGGAGCCGGGCGAGATTGCCTTCTGGCCGGACGGGGACGCGATCGCCATCGGCTTTGGCCGCACGCCAATATCACAAGGTGATGAAATCCGTCTCGCCAGCCCATGCAATATCTGGGGGCGGGCGCTGGACGACGTCAAAGTTCTGGCCAGCGTGAGGGCTGGCGACGTCATAACTGTGGCAAAGGTCTAGACCGGTGCCTTCCTTTTCATCGGCCGAAATGATGCCGCGCCAAGTGCGCTTCTATCGCAGCAGCGCCATGGCTGAAAATGGCGGCTTAACGAGCACAGCGTGTGTTTCTCCGGAGTTTGAACGATGACCGATCACCACAGTGAAAGCGGATTGCTTGAAACGCGGCTGAGGATTTTAACCTGGAATATATGGTGGCGGTTCGGACCGTGGCGGCAGCGCCGGCCGGCCATTGCCGCGACCCTGAAGAGGCTTGATGCAGATGTCATTGCGCTTCAGGAGGTATGGAGCGATGAGACGACGGATCAGGCGGCCGGGCTGGCCGGTGAACTTGGGTATCACCACGTATATGCATGGAGCATGGATATGGAGGGCGTCGGTTTCGGCAACGCCGTGCTGTCCCGCTGGCCGATAAAGCGGCATGACACGATCCCGCTGCATGGCGGGAAAGAGACGGGCGAGGGCCGCAATGCGCTGTTCGCGGAGATCGAGGGTCCGCGTGGCCTGATTCCAGTGTTCTCGACCCATTTGAACTGGAAACTGCATCACAGCCACATTCGCCAGCGTCAGGTGACCGACCTCGCTCTTTTCGTCGATGGCAAGCGGCCCTGGAGTTTTCCTCCCATTGTGTGCGGTGATTTAAATGCCGACCCTCCATCCGAGGAAATCCGGATGCTTACGGGTCTTGCAACCTGTCCTGTCGAAGGCCTGGTCTTTCACGATGCCTGGAGGGCCGCCGGCGGCGGCGGGGCCGGTATTACCTGGGATAACCGCAACCCTAATGCCGCAACTGAACTGGAACCCGATCGCCGGATTGACTACATACTGGTCGGTTGGCCACAGGCCCGTGGGGCCGGCCACATTGTGGGTTGCAAAGTTGCCGGCAATGAGCCGGTAGACGGCGTCTGGCCCAGCGACCACCACGCGGTCCTGGCTGAACTGCGTTATTGATACCAGGCCGATGGTCTCCCAAAAGCGGAACTCGCGGTACAATCAGGCGTGATCCGCTAAATCAGACTGAGGCCCCTAAAGCTCGCATGGCCCTCTTTGCCGACGATGATGTGATCGTGCACAGTGATGCCAAGATTTTTTGCCGCTTCCACGATCTGCCGGGTCATCTCAATGTCGGCCTGCGAAGGCGTGGGGTCGCCGGAGGGGTGGTTGTGCACCAGGATGATGGCGGTGGCGGACAGTTCCAGCGCGCGCTTGACGATTTCGCGCACATAAACCGGCGTATGATCGACGGTGCCTTCCTGCTGCACTTCATCGGCAATGATGCGGTTGCGCTTGTCGAGAAACAGAACGCGGAACTGCTCCTTGGACTGAAATGCCATGGCGGCGCGGCAATAGCCCAGAACCGACGACCAGGAATCGAGCACGGGCCGGTCCATGACCTGCCCCTTGATCAGTCTCAGGGCCGCGCCGCGGATCAGCTTTATCTCGGTGATGACGGCTTCGCCGACCCCGGCGACTTCCGCCAGGCGTTCATCGGGCGCATTCAAGACCTCCGCAAACGAGCCGAACTTGCCGATCAGCTCTTTTGCCAGCGGCTTGGTGTCGCGGCGTGGCAGGGCGCGAAACAGGATGAGCTCAAGCAGCTCATAGTCGGGCATGGCGTCGTCGCCGCCATCGCGAAAGCGCTGGCGCAACCGGTCGCGGTGACCCAGAAAATGCGGTTTGCCGGCATCCTTGAAGCCCATTCACTAAGGTCTCATCAGGTCTCGTAGGGTGGATGGTGCAGGCCCGCAGGAGATGTGGTGAAAATGTCCGCGCCGCTTTCGGTGACGCCGACCGTATGTTCGAACTGGGCGGACAGGGACCGGTCGCGGGTGACGGCGGTCCAGCCGTCGGATTTTATTTTTACCTGCGGTTTGCCGAGATTGATCATCGGCTCGATGGTAAAAAGCATGCCGGGGCGCATCTCGATGCCCTCGCCGGGGCGCCCATAGTGCAGAATATTCGGCCGGTCATGAAACACCTGCCCGATGCCATGGCCGCAAAAGTCCCTGACGACGCTGCAACGCTCAGGCTCCACATAAGCCTGGATCGCCGCGCCGATATCGCCGATGTGATTGCCGGGCTTGACCGCCGCGACGCCGCGCATCAGCGATTCATAGGTCACGGCGATCAGCCGCTCCGCCGCGCGCGCGATTTTTCCAATGGGATACATGCGGCTGGAATCGCCGTGCCAGCCATCCAGGATCAGTGTGACATCCACATTGAGAATGTCGCCTTCCTTCAAGACGCGGGCACCGGGAATGCCGTGACATACTACATGGTTCAGCGAAGTGCAGATTGATTTGGTAAAGCCGCGATAGTTGAGCGGCGCCGGGATCGCGCCATGGTCCATGGCGTATTCAAAAACGAAATCGTCGAGCGACTGAGTGGTAATGCCCGGCCTGACCTCCGCCACCAGTAAATCCAGCACGCGCGCCGTCAGCTGGCCGGCCCGACGCATGCCCTCGAAGGCGTCGGTCCCGTGAATTCTGATTTTGCTGTCCGGCCGTCCGGCGCGGGAAAGTTCAAGATTGAACATGAAGGTCCTCGAATAGCGAAGCGGCAGGACAGGTAAAAGGGTCCGCTTCCTCTCATGCGATTTGGTTACCGATTTACGGTGAAATGTATGAATGCGCAATAAATGTGGCCGGGATAGCCGCTTCGGGTCAAGGCGAATTTCATTCGATGACGGGTATGCGCCGCGTGACTTCGATACCCTCGTGCGTCAGCTCGCAGATATAGGCAAGGGCTTCGACACCGGCTCCTGCGGCCGCATCGAAGGCGTTGCCATAGGCCGGATCGATGTCACGGGCGAGCGAAAAAGTTTGCGCGTCACCCCGTTGCACCAGATAAACCATCACCGCCCGGTGGCCCCCGGCCACCATGGCGGAAAGCTCGGCAAGGTGTTTTGCGCCGCGCGTGGTAACCGAATCGGGGAATTCCGCCAGTCCAGGCTTCCGCATGAGATGAACGTTTTTTACTTCTACATAGCAACGCGATAGATCGTTTTTCTCCAGCAAAATATCAATACGGCTGTTGACCCCGTATTTCACCTCGCGGCGCATCTCGGGATAGCCGGATAATTCCTTGATAAGCCCGGAGGAAATGGCCTCGGCCACGAGCGTGTTCGGGTGGCTGGTATTGATGCCCACCAGGGTAGGACCCGCGCCCATATCCACTTCGATCAACTCCCAGGAGAATTTGAGCTTGCGCTTGGGATTGTCGCTTGTGGACAGCCACACGGGCGACTCCGGCGCAACAAGGCCGAGCATGGCGCCGGGATTCGCGCAATGGGCGGTGACTTCCGCGCCGCTGTCGAGTTTCACATCGGCGAGGAAGCGTTTATAGCGTTTGATGAGTCGTCCGCGGATGAGCGGCGCGGGAAATTGCATGGGCGGGACCATATGGAGCAAAATCATTTGCCGCAAGCTGGCGGGGAGGGACAGGACATCGTGACCGCGGCGCTGATCGTGATCGGCGATGAAATCCTGTCCGGGCGCACCAGGGACAGGAATATCGGCTATATCGCGGACTATATGACCACCATCGGCATTCGCCTGCGCGAGGTGCGGGTGGTTGGCGATATCGCCGACGAGATTGCCGGCGCGGTCAACGCCCTGCGCAAATCGCATGACTATGTGTTCACCACCGGTGGCATCGGACCCACCCATGACGATATCACTGCGGACAGCGTGGCGAAGGCGTTTGGCGTGCCGATAGATGTCGACGAGCGCGCGGTTGCGCTGATGCGCGAGCGTTATGAGGCAAAGGACCTGACCGAAACCCGGCTGCGCATGGCGCGCATCCCGCAGGGTGCGGAATTGATCGAAAATTCGGTGTCCAGGGCGCCCGGTTTCATGATCGGCAATGTGATTGTCATGGCGGGCGTGCCGCGCATCATGCAGGTGATGCTCGACGACGTTGCGCCGCGTCTCAAAACGGGGCGTAAAATGCTCACAAAATCCGTGCGCGTCGACCGGCCAGAAGGCGACATGGCGCCGGGCCTCGCCAGATTGCAGGAAAAATTCCCCGATGTTTCCATGGGCAGCTATCCCTTCTTTGATAAAGGCAAACTCGGGACCAATCTGGTGCTGCGCTCAACCGACGAAGAAAGGCTTGGCGACGCCCTGAAAGCCCTGTGGGAGATGCTGGAGGCGCAAGGGGTTGCCGACCTCGCGCGGGCGGCCGGTCAGGGCGATAACAGGAGCGGGTAAATCGCATGATACAGTCTTGCGGCGCCAGGGGACTGACGTTCTGGGATCAGGTCAGCTGCTATTGCGAGCGGGCGCTCAATCCTGATTTCTGGGCCGAGCCGCTCAATGCCATGTCGAACCTGGCGTTTCTGTTCGCCGCGGCCATGATCTACACGGATCTGCGCGTCAGCGGCCTGGAACAGGGCCGCCGCGCCATTCTGGCGCTGACCGGGATTCTCATCGCCGTCGCCGTGGGAAGTTTTCTGTTCCACACCTATGCAACCGTGTGGGGGCGGCTGGCGGATGTCGCGCCGATTGCCGCCTTCGTGGCCGTTTATATCGTCGTCGCGCTGATGTGGCTCCTGAACCTGTCCCTGTTGTCCTCCCTCGCCATTTCGGGCGCGGTGGTGGCCCTGACGGTGGGCATGTTCCTGTGCGGCGGCGTTCTGCCTGAAAGCGTTTGCAGGCATCCTTCAATGGCTCGCTCGCCTATGCGCCCCCGCTGGCCGCACTGGTGATCGTGGGAACCCTGCTCCACCGGCGCAAACATGGCGCGACGGACTGGGTGCTGTCGGCCATGTGCGTTTTCACGGTGTCGCTCGTTTTGCGCACCCTCGACGGCTGGCCCAGGGGGCAGGCCATCGGCTGCATGGTGCGTCAGATGGGTGAGCAGACAATCGCCATCGGCACGCATCCGCTGTGGCATATCCTGAATGCCGTCACGCTCTATCTGCTGCTGCGGGCGTTGATTGAAAATCCGCCTGTCGCAAAACGCGCCTGAGCCCCGGCTCAAAAACTTCCGGAAGCTTTGAACCTTTCACCCCCCTCCCGCGACCAACGGGTATACGGGCGGTGCAATAGCCACACGCACATATGACATGGGCCTTACGGGCCGCCCTCCACAAACCCCAAACCCTTTGGAGGGTAACATGTTGAAGAAATTGATGAAAACATTGGCAAAGACCTCGATCCTGGCCGGTGCGGCGATTGCCTTTGCGTCGCCGGGTCATCTTGCCGTTGCGCAGACATATTTGGTTAATGCTGGTGACGACCTCCTATCGTATACACCGCAAGAACTCACGAAAGTCGGGGTCAACAGCTCCGGTACCGCTTATGGGGTCACCGGCCTGATGGACCTAGCAGCGGAAGTGCAGGTGGTAGTGGATGGCGGGGTTGTAGCGCACGTGAAAAACTGGAAGACGTGGCTCAGTGTGAGAACGGAAAACTCATCCTGGGTAAGCTTCAGCAATGATGGTGTTTCCGAAAGTTATCCGGTATTTCAAAGACCTGATTTGTTCGACGATGACGTGTCTCTTGCCATTCCGCACATGACCCTCGCGCCCCTGATGGTTAGCTATTGCAATGCTTTGGCCGATGAATTGCGCGCCCTGGGCACGTCAAATACGGAAATATTCTCACAAGACCGCACAGTCCTGATCGCTATAGATAGCAATTTGTCATATGAATTTATCCCAGGCTATACTGCTATTATTGAGGCAGAAAATAATGATTTTTCACAATTGCCGAAAATCAATCTGGTCTGCAAAGGACGCGCACCGACCCCGCCCGTCCAAACGGCTGACAATTTTCAACCGCCGCCGGTCGACTTCAAGGTCAAGGACATCAAGCTGTTCCTGACGACATCCTCCAATGCCGTCACCAAGCCCAATCAGGCCACGACCTGCAAGAAGGTCCAGATAAAGGTTCGCCTTACGGCCAGCAAGGCCGGGCCGGCCAAGTTCAAGCTGTGGACGGAGCTCAACGGCGCCATGACAAGCAAGGTCATTGACGCCTGGGCGTCTTTTGACGGCAATAGCGGTTACGAGGCCGAATATGTGGAATGGGTCTCG
>QIGN01000096.1 GCA_003228955.1 Hyphomicrobiales bacterium | reverse complement strand
ATCGGTCCCGGGAAGGAGAATAACAAATTCCGCCGCGTGGCGGGTGGCGCCGGCGATTGCGCCGGCTTTGGCGCCCGAGCCCCAGTAAATATCGCCGCGCTGCGCGCCCTTGATGGCGGAGCCCGCATCCTGCGCGATCATCAGCTGGCTGAAGCCCTTTTGCCCGTGCAGATCGAGCTTCGGCGCATTGACCCACACCGGCGTGCCCAGCGCGTGAATCGAGGTGTCGACGGCAAGGCTGCGGCGCGGTGAGAGCACAACGCCCTGCGCGCCGACCGGACCGAGCGATGCTGTCTCGGGCGGCGCTTCGCGGAAAAAGATAAAGGATTTGTTGGTCCACATCAGCCGGCGTGCCTCTTTGGGATTTTTGGCGAGCCAGCTACGCACCGCGGCCATCGACATTTTATCCCGGCTCACCGCGCCGCGCTCAATGAGCGCCTTGCCGATGGCCGTATAGGAATGACCGTTCTTGGCGGCGTAGGACAGGCGCACATGGCCGCCCTCTTTCAGCGCCACGCGGCCCGAACCCTGAATATGCATGTAAAAGGCGTCGGCCCAGCTCTCCAGGTAAAGGAGTTCCAGCCCCCGCCCCTGAAGCGCGCCCTGCTCGATTTCCCTGCGGTCATAATAGGGCGCGATGCCTGCATCCGTCTTGCGGCCGGCGGTCATTTCATTGTTGCGGCGCGCGCGCTCGGCGTCGGGAAAAAGCTGCACCAGGTCGTCCGGGGTGCGATAGACCGGGACGGAAAAGCGCGCGCTGCGTTTGCGCGAGCCCTTGTATTCAGGCTCGAAATAACCGGTCACGAACCCGGACAGGCGCTTGGTGCGATAGCGGTGCGGCGTGAAACGCGTCTCGAAAAATTCGCGCGCCGCGCCGCTCTCCAGTTTTTCTCCCAGCGCCAGCGCGTCGCGGCATGCTTTCTTCAGCGCCCGGGACCCGCCAGCGCGCACGATCCGTGCACAGGACCGGTGGAATGCGGCGAACGCCCCGGCATGATCGTCCCGCGCCCACCCGGCGATCCGGGTAAAGGAAACAGCCTGGAGCGCCACATCGGAGTCAGCGCTCATCCGGGGTCCCTGCGACGAGGCAAATCCGGCCAGAGCGAACCCGGCAAGGGCGATCAGAGGCGGTCTTGTGATCCATGCGTGCATCATGCGCGAGCCGCGCAAGCCGGACATGCTCTAGGGTCCATACTCAATCAGATCATACCGTTCCGCACTGGGGATTTGGCGAGGAGGGCCCGCCTGCCGGCAAACAATGCTCGAAAAGGCACGGAGCCTTGTCTTGCGCTTGTTTACAAGCATTCGAACCCTCTTCGCCGAACACAATGGTATGATCTGATTGAGTATGGACCCTAGTTGGCGGCCTCGGTGGCGACCAGCTTCCAGTTCGGGTCGCGCGACGAGATATCGCGTGAAAACGTCCAGATGTCGGTCACCTCGCGGACCTTTTTCGGATTGCCGTCGATGACCTTGCCCTTTTTGTCCAGTGTCGCGGTGATGAGTTCGCTGACGAATTTGACGGTGACCTGCGCCGCCTTGCGCTTCACATCCGCTTCAAGGATGTCCGCCTTGTCAATCCCGACAAAGCTGGATTCCACGCTCTCGCCGCGCTCCTTGCGCTCGTCGATGGCGCCGGTGAACCCGTCATAGACATCCTTGCCGAGCAAATTGCGCAGCGTTTTCTTGTCGCCGCCGGCAAACGCCATGACGATCATTTCGTAAGCCGCTTTCGCGCCCTCCAGGAACTCCTTGGGATCGAAGGAGGGGTCCGACTTCACAACCGCCAGCAGTCCCTTGGCCAGCGGGCTTCCCTTGGGCGCAAACCCTTTCAGCCGCTCCTCGGCGCCGGCCATCGGCCCGGGTTCCGGCGCGCCGCGCGGGCGCGGCAGGGGCACAACCGTGTCCTGCTTCTGGTCCTTGGCGCCATTGGCCTTGGAGTCGGATGCCTCATAGGGATCATAGGGCGGGCGCTCCTGGCCCGTGCGGCGGCCCAGAACATTCCTCAACCGCAGAAAAATCACCACCGCGAGAATGAGAAAGAGGAGCGTGTAAATATCGAACCCGTTTTCCATTGTACTGCTTCCGTCCATCCAGCCGAAGGCGGCGCCTTCGTTCGTGTGTGATGATGATATAAGATACAGACCATGTGCACACCAGTCCACGCGTATACACAATTCCACACGCATCACATTCATGCGTGTAGCCGTACGGCGCGACCTGCGGCGGCCTGTGTTATATCCAGCTTAGGGCATCGCCCCGGCGAAGCCAACTCTCAATCGCCAGCCGGGGGCCTGCGTCATGAACGCCTTTCAGGCGCCCGGCGCGGCTGAAAAAGGATGAGACTGTTGCCAATACTGCTGTTCATACTGGTTCCGCTCGCGGAACTTGCAATTCTGATCAAGGTCGGCGAGATCATCGGCATCGGCGCCACCATCCTGCTGGTCATATCGACCGCGGTCATCGGCGTTTCGCTCCTCAAGCGTCAGGGTCTCGCGGCCCTCGCGCGGGCACGCGCCAGTCTTGACGCGGGAGAATTTCCCGTTGAGTCGGTTGCCGATGCCGCCTGCCTGCTTGTGGCTGGCGCCTTTCTCCTTACGCCCGGTTTGCTGACGGATACGGCCGGGTTTGCACTCCTGATCCCCCCTGTGCGGCTTTTCCTGGCGCGGTGGGCATTCAACAAATTCAACTTGTCCGGCACTGTTCCTGGCGATGATGCGGGTTCCGGCGCGGGGCCTTACGGACCGGGGGGGGCGGGTGAGCCCCCGCGTCAACGCGGCGCGCCGGGCCCGGTTATAGAGGGCGAGTTTCAGGAAACCGTCGAGGCCGGCGATGAGGGCAAGGGCGGCGATGACGCGCCCGGCGGCGGGGAGCGCGCCTCTTCACCCTGGCGCAAATAGGTTGCGCTCAATGAGAACCGGCATTAACGCTCCTCATCAAATTGTGTGCCCGTTGCGAGCCGCGCTGCGGCATGGTAGCGACAACATCGAAGCAATCCGGGCGAGTCGAAATGGCATGAGCCCGGTATGGGCCTCCAAAGGAGAAACTTGAGCCATGGCAAAGAAGAAAAAAGCGGTGCCGGAAGGCAATGGCGCTTCGAAGAAGGCGGACGCCGGGGCGGCGGACGGACCGGATGAGGACGGCGCGCAATTTGGTATTCTGGCGCAGTTCATCAAGGACCTGTCGTTTGAGAGCCCGAACGCGCCGCACTCCCTCCAGGCGCCGGGCGAAAACCCCAAGCTCGAGGTCAATGTCCAGGTTCAGGCGATCAAACACGCCGACGAGGTCTATGAGGTCGGCCTTCTGTTCGAGTCGAAAGCGCAAAGCGATGTCGGCGTCATCTACAATATCGAACTCATTTACGGCGCGATGTTTCATGCCGCCAACATTCCCGATGACTATATTCTTCCCGTTCTTTACGTCGACGCGCCGACGATCATGTTCCCGTTCATGCGCCGGGTGATCGCGGATCTCACGCGCGATGGCGGATTTCAGCCGCTGATGCTCGACCCGATAGATTTCGGCGCGCTGTTTCAGAAAAACGCGGAAAACGCCAAAATTCAGGATGCCCAGGTCGAGAGCTAGAGCATGATCCGACGGCATTTTTTAACGTTACGAAGCCACGCCGGATCATGGACTCCTAATTAGGCGTCAGCGGGATCTTCCCGCGCAGATCGATGCCAGAGGGCGTCCGGGCCAAGGGTGGCGACGAAGGCGCGGTGGGCCTCGGCCTCCTTTGCGGTGAGGCGCGGGGGCAGCGGTTCGGGACGCTTCGATGCGCCGGCATTCGCCATACCCTCGCCCGAGGCTCCGCGCGCGCCGGCCGCCAGCTCCAGACGCGCCTGGTGCCCGCCAATCAGTTCGATATAGACCGAGGCCAGCAACTTGCAATCGATGAGCGCGCCATGGACCGAGCGCTCCGAGGCATCAACGCCATAGCGCCTGCACAGGGCATCGAGGGAGTTGGACGCGCCGGGATGCTTGCGCCGGGCCAGCGCCAGCGTATCTGTTACCCGGTCCATCTGGATGGGCGCGCCGCCGGCGCGCTCCAGTTCGGCGTTCAGGAACCCGACATCGAAACTCGCATTGTGAATGATCAGCCTGGATTGTGCGATGAAGGCGAGAAAGTCTTCCGCGATGGCGGCGAATTCCGCCTTTCCGGTCAGGAACTCGCTCGACAGCCCGTGAATTTCGAACGCCGATTGCGGCATGTCGCGCTTGGGATCGATATGGGCGTGCCACTCTTTCCCTGAGGGAATATGGTTCAGCAGCTCGATACAGCCAATTTCAACGATGCGGTCATTTCCCTGTGCATCGAAGCCGGTGGTTTCGGTGTCGAGAACAATCTCGCGCATGTGAAAAATATCCGCCAGTAGATAGTCCCCATCACCGTTGACGGGTCTATTCGATTGAAAACGCTTCACCCTCGCGTCCGCGAAACGATTCGATGAGCTTATCAATTTCCGCCGCGGTTTCCTCCGGCGGCCGGTCTGTTTCCACAACATAGTCGGCGCGGGCGCGTTTTTCCGCGTCCGGCATCTGATTGGCCATCAGCAAATCCGCCCTGGCCTCGTTCATGCCGCGGCGCGCCATGAGCCGGGAGCGCTGAACTTCCGCCGGAGCGGTGACGACGATGGTGACGTCGGCGTCCTTCTCGCCGCCCGTTTCGAACAGAAGAGGAATTTCAAGGACGGCCATTTCCGTTTCCGCGGAAGCATGCTCGCGCAAAAAGGCCCGGCGGCGGGCGCGGACCAGCGGGTGAACGATGGCTTCAAGGCGCGCCAGCGCGCCGGGATTTTCTTCCAGAGCCGCGGCGAGCGCCGCGCGGTCCACCTCTCCCTTCGCGGTGGTGCCGGGAAAGGCGGCTTCTATGGGCGCCGCCGCCTCGCCCGCATAGAGTTTGTGCACTTCCGCGTCCGCATCGAACACCGGAATGCCCTGCTCCAGAAACCGCCTGGCAACTGTTGTCTTTCCCATGGCAATGGAACCGGTGAGTGCAATGACCAGCATCATGCTTTCCCAAGATCGGCAATGACCAGATCGCGAAGCTCGCGGGTGACTTCCGGCCGGACGCCGAACCATTTCTCAAACCCCGGCGCCGCCTGATGCAGCAGCAT
>QIGN01000193.1 GCA_003228955.1 Hyphomicrobiales bacterium | reverse complement strand
GCCGAGCCCTATCTGGAGTTCATGAACAAGGCGCGCGGGCAAAGCGCGGCGGCCCGGGAATCTACCGTAAGCAGGGCAAAATAGAGCTGATTAGGTCCTTTTAAAGAGCAGGTTGCGGCACTGGCGGATGGGGAGGGATTCGAACCCCCGAGACGCTTGCACCCACCTCGGATAGTAATAAATCGGATTTTTTCGAGGCTTCTGATTCCAAATCTATGTGCAGATATGTATTTTGAAATTAGAAAATAAGCCGGAAAATACTACATTGGCTGTTTGAAGAAGGCGCTTGAAAAAGGGAAGCTGACATTAGTCACTAAACAGAAATGGCAGCCAAAAAGAATGAAAACAGACAAGAGCGTGAGCTTGCCCGAACAATTTCCCAGGCCGAAGCGCTGCTGAGAAATGGCAAGCCAGCGCAGGCTGAGACCTTGCTGTGTGAGGGTTTGGGCGAACGACCCGATAACTTCGATCTGTTACGGCTGCTTGGCGTTGCGAACCAGTTCCAGGGAAAAAACGAAAATGCGGCTGGATATTTCACGAAAGCCATAAAGATAGACCCGGCGTCAGCCCCCACCCACTACAATCTTGGGATCACGCTGAGCATTCTCAAGCAGTTCGACAAAGCCGCCGATAGTTTGAGTCGGGCACTTGAGATTTTCCCTGATGATGCCGATGCGCTGGGTGTTCTCGGCAATGCCTTCGCCGCGCTCAACCGCCATGAAGATGCCGTGGACAGCCTGCGCAGCGCGCTGGAGATTGAACCTGGCAATGCTCTGAGGCACATTAAATTGGGTATGAGCCTGCAGGCTCTCGAACGTTATGAGCAGGCCCTTTCCTGCTTCCACAATGCCATTGAGCTTAATCCTGACGATGCGGCAATTCACAACCTGCTCGGCATAGTTCAGAACAAGGTTTCCCAATTGGACGAAGCGGTGGCGAGCTTTCGGCGGGCAGTCGAGATAAAGCCAAACCATCCCGAAGCGCATAACAGCCTGAGCGCAACCCTGATCAACTTGAAAAAGTATGAAGAAGCTGTATCCAGCTGCCTGCGTGCCATCGAGGTAAGGCCCGATCATGCAGAGGCTCACAACAATATGGCAACAAGTCTGAATGCTCTTAAACGGCATGAGGAAGCGATCGAAAGCTGCCAGCGTGCGCTCGAAATCAAACCTGATCACGCTGAAGCTTATAACAATATGGGCATTGCGCTGAACGCCCTTAAACGGCACGACGAAGTTTCCGAATGTTACCGGCGCGCTATTGAGATCAATCCGGATTTTGCCGACGCGTACAGCAATCTGGGAAACTATCTGAATTACCTCACTCGATATGAGGAGGCTATCGACAGTTACCGGCGCGCCATCGAGAGAAATCCTGATCATGCCGAGGCCCACAATAATATGGTCAATGCTCTGATTTCTCTCATGCGGAACGAAGAGGCCGTCGAGTGCGCGCGAAGCGCCATAAAGATCAATCCGCATCTAGCTGATGCTCACAGCAATCTTGGAATTGCTCTTGCTTGCGCCCATCGCTATGAGGACGCCATTTCAAGTGCCAATCGTGCCCTTGAACTTAAACCCGAACTCGTGGCGGCACATATCAATCTTGGGAGTTGCCTTGCGGAAATCGGTCGGGCGGAGGAGGCGATGGCGGCATTGGAATGTGCTCTGAACATTAGCGAGACACCTGAACAAAGGGCTAGGTCCCTTGTTGCGCTGAGCGCGCTGCCAAAAACGGCGATCAGCATTGATCTCCTCGCGTCGATCGATGAGGTAAGCAAATGCAGCCTTGACGCAGAGAACGGGGCAAATGTTGAAGATCTTCGAATCAGGCTCGCCTTCGCGCGCGCCGTTGGGTTGGACCTTCAAGGTCGCCACGAAGAGGCATGGGATGGGTTCGTTGAGGCAAACCGCGAATTTAATTTGCTCTATGCGGAAAACCAGAAATCGAAACTCAAAAAGGACAAAGCCGCCTGCAAAGCGGCACAAAGCTGGAGAGGAATGGAGAGAAAAGCCGCTTCCGCCACGACCGGTACTCCCATGTCGCTCTTCATTTTAGGACCGTCGAGGTCAGGCAAGAGCTCCCTCGAGAAACTGGTTGGCCATTTGGAAGGAGTGAAAAGCGGGTATGAAAATACGATCTTATGGGGTGCCGGACGTACGGCATTAGATGACTTTGTCCTGCGTGCCGCGCTGAGAACTGAAGCCTCGAATTCGAGTGAGTTGGGTCCGTTGCCCAACAAACTGGGCAAGGGGATTTCAGAGCATTATTTAACAGAACTGCGCAGGAGAACTGGTCAGGCAGCGGTTTTTACGAACACGAGCCCTGGACACATCACTGATGTGGGATGGATTACGGAGTGCATTCCCTCGACCCGGTTTATTTTTGTGAAAAGGCGCCAGGAAGACAACGCGCTCAGAATTTTCATGAAACAGTACGGCAAGGGTAGAAATTATCACGCATATGATTTGGAGAATATCTTTGAATATTTGTGTTGGTACCAACAAATGACAGAAGAATGGTTAGACAAATTACCCGAAATCACAATGGCGGTCTCCTACGAAGAGATGATCGCCGATCCAAAAAAAACCTTAGATGACGTTGCTCGCTTCTGTGGTCTTGTTCCGCATAAAGACTTTTCAGCGGAGCTATCTGGTGACGTTGGGTGCTCAGAGCCTTACGACAAGTTTCTCAAGTTGGCTAAGTTTCCGTCTTAGGTCATGAACTCATAAAAAGGGATTCCCTCGACGGCGTATTTCTGACTCACGGTCTCCGAAGGGGGGTCATTGATGAATCGCAACTATGGCTGTCTGACAGAGGCAGAGTTTGCCCGCCACATAGTAGTAACCCGCTCCCAGTTATCTTTTGCGCGAGAATGGCATCTCCCTGGCGAGAACCACACGCTGGCGGATGGGGAGGGATTCGAACCCCCGAGACGCTTGCACGCCTGCTGGTTTTCAAGACCAGTGCCTTCAACCACTCGGCCACCCATCCAGGGGCCATCTTAATGCCGGAAAACAAGCAAGACGTTAAGGAAAAATCGTAAAGGCTTCAGGCGTTTTTGTTGGCTTGAAGCGCTTCCTTGACCGTCTCGAATTTGTTTGCCAGGTGGCTTTTGAGGATTTGCGCGAGCGCTGCTCCGTCACGCGCCTCAAGCGCCGCGATCATCTGCTCATGTTCGCGGACCGCCTGCGTCCAGCGCGATGTGGACATATTCGCCAGATAGCGGGCCTGCCGGATGCGCCCCTCTAGACTTCTGTACATGGAGGACAGGGTCTGATTGCGGGCCGCGGTCAGGATCATTTCGTGAATTTTCTGATTAGTCCGGAAATAGCGTCGCAGCTCGCGCGCCTCATAATGGGCGAGCATCCGCTCATGCAGCTGTTTGATGCGGGTGATTTCGGTGTCGGTGATATTGGCGCAGGCCATTTCTCCCGAGAGCGCCTCCAGCGCCCCCATGACCGGAAAAGTCTCCTCCAGGTCTTCCAGCGTCAGGCCGGAAATCATTGCTCCGCGATTGGGGGTGAGCGTAACGAGCCCTTCACTGGCGAGTACCTTGAGGGCCTCGCGGAGCGGCGTGCGCGATACGCCGAAGCGCGCGCAGAGGTCCTTCTCCGGCACCTTTTCGCCCGGCATCATGTCTCCATCGATAATCATCTGGCGCAGTCGCTCCAGCAGTTCATCATGGAGGGTGCGGCGAATAATGGGTTCAGCCGGCGCGTTCGCTCCGGGGCGGGCTATGGTAGCTGTTTCATCATGTGACATCGGGAGGTCAGCCTTTCTTGCCGCTGGAGTGGGGGAGAGCATCGTCAAGCAGGTGCACGGTATGGCGCGCGCGCCGTCCTGCGCCGTCATGGATTTGATGACGGCAGGAGAATCCGTCCGCGACCAGAAGGGTCGACTCGCCGGCGTCTCTTGCCGCAGGCAAAAGCGAGAGTTCGCCCATGGCCATGGACATCTCGAAAGTATCCTTGCCATAGCCATAGGCGCCCGCCATGCCGCAGCAGCCTGACTGGATGGTTTCGACTTTCGCGCCGGGGATCAGTTGCAGCGCGCCGACCGCGTCGTCCATCGCGTCGAAGGATTTCTGGTGACAATGGCCGTGCAGCAGAATGTGGTGTTTCTGCGCTCTGAGTTTGAGGACAAGCCGGCGCGCCTTTTTCTCATTGACGAGATACTGCGACAGCAGCACCGCGTTCCGCGCCAGCTTCTCGGACATTTCTCCCGGCAGCAGCGATGGAAATTCGTCCCTCAGCGTGAACAGGCAGCTGGGTTCAAGGCCGATGACCGCCCGCCCGGCCTCCAGATGGGGTGCGAGCGCGTCGAGAAAGCGCGTTGCCTCGGCGCGCGCCTTTTCGACAAGCCCGGCGGAAAGATAGGTCCGGCCGCAGCAGAGCGGACGACCCCGGCCACGGGCAATATGAACACGGGTGCCGGCCGCGCTCAAAACGCGCACCGCCGCATGGACCGTGCCGGGTTCAAAATAGCGATTGAACGTGTCCACGAACAACACCGCATCTCGGCCATCTTGCGGCCCGAACGGCCCTTTTTCGCGAAAGGCGTCCCGGCGCCAGCGGGGCAGGGCCCGGTGGCGTGAAAAGCCGGTCACGCGTTCCGCCAGCGCGGGCATGCCGGGGAGGGTGTCGCGCAAATTGAACAGCCACGGCAGACGCGAGGCGATGGGTGCATAGCGCGGCAGCGTGGCCACAAGCCGGTCATGCAGGGTCAGCCCGTGGCGCACGGCGTGGGCGCGCAGCACTTCAATTTTCATTTTCGCCATGTCGACGCCGGTCGGGCATTCGCGCCGGCAGGCCTTGCAGGAAACGCAATGTTTCATGGTTTCGCGCATTTCTGGCGAGGTGAGGGCGTCAGGCCCGAGCTGTCCGGACAGCGCGAGGCGCAGCGTGTTGGCGCGGCCTCTCGTTACGTCTTTCTCGTTGCGGGTCACACGGTAGGACGGGCACATAACGCCCGCGTCGAATTTCCGGCACGCGCCGTTGTTGTTGCACATCTCCACCGCGCCCTGAAAACCGCCCCCCGCGCCGGTCCACCGTGACCAGTCGAAGCCTGTGTCCAATTCCGGCACGGCATAGTCCGGCTTGTAGCGGAACAGTCTCCGGTCGTTCATTTTTGGCGCGCGCGTAATCTTGCCCGGATTGAGGCGCGCGCCGGGGTCGAA
>QIGN01000111.1 GCA_003228955.1 Hyphomicrobiales bacterium | reverse complement strand
CGCAGCTGGACCAGAAAAAAGTCGGTCTCCCCGTCAGTGTATTCGTCTCCGTCAAGCTGGAAATGCAGCGCGAGGCGGCGCTGGAGCGCTTTGAATCCGCAATTCGCGACTGCCGCGAAGTCGTGGAATGCTACCTGATGACAGGCCCCCGCGACTATCTGCTGCGTGTTGTCGCGCGCGATCTGGAGGCCTATGAACGCTTCTTGAAGGAGACGCTGACCCGCATCGATGGCGTCGCCAGCATCGAGTCCAGTTTCGCCCTCACACAAGTGAAATATTCCAACGCGCTGCCCATCATGGACACCGGCTAGGGCCCTGCACCGCCCCGGCCCTTGCGCGGTCACCACAATCCGGTAGAACCCCGGCACAGAGTATCAAACACACCGGCGCAACAAGAGGCTATCGCAATGAGCAAAGTGGCGTGGATCGGGCTTGGGGTCATGGGCTATCCCATGGCGGGGCATATCAGGGAAAAAGGCGGTCACGATCTGGTCGTCTATAACCGCACCGCCGCCAAGGCCGAAATATGGGCGAACCAGTATGGCGGGGAAACCGCGGCAACGCCGGCGGACGCCGCGAGGGACGCGGATTTCGTCTTCATCTGCGTTGGCAATGATACTGACTTGCGGGAAGTCACCCTTGGGCCGGATGGCGCTTTCGGCGCGCTCGGGAATGGGGCGATTGTCGTCGACAACACAACCGCCTCGGCGAACATTGCGCGCGAACTCCATGCCGCCGCCGGGGAAATGGGCGCGGGCTTTCTCGATGCGCCGGTCTCGGGCGGCCAGGCGGGCGCGGAAAACGGCGTGCTCACCGTCATGATCGGCGGCGACGAAGATGTCTTTGCCAGGGCGGAACCGGTCATCGGATGTTACGCCCGCGCGGCAAACCTGATTGGCCCGGCTGGCGCGGGACAACTGACCAAAATGGTCAACCAGATTTGTATCGCGGGCCTCGTTCAGGGGCTTTCGGAAGGGCTGCATTTTGCCAGGACCGCGGGCCTCGACGTCGGCAAGGTCATCGACACGATCTCCAAGGGCGCGGCGCAGTCCTGGCAGATGGAGAACCGCTGGGAGACCATGATCGCCAATGAGTTCGACCATGGCTTCGCCGTGGACTGGATGCGCAAGGACCTTTCCATTTGCCTCGGTGAATCCCGGCGCAATGGCGCCAGCCTTCCCGTCACCGCGCTGGTTGAGCAGTATTATGCGCAAATCCAGCGCGCCGGCGGCAATCGCTGGGATTCGTCAAGCCTTATCACCCTGCTTGAGAGAGACTAGGGTCAGGATTTGGTGGAGAATTTCTCCGCATATGCCAGCGGGAGTTCGGTGGTGAACTTGATCTGCTCCATGGCGAAGCTGGAACTCACATCACTCAGCTCTATGCTGGAAATGAGCTTTTTGTAGAAAATGTCGTAATGCTCGATATCCGGCACGACCACCCGCAGCAGATAATCCACCTGCCCGCTCATCCGGTAGAATTCGACAACCTCGGGAAATTTCTGGATCGCCTCGTGAAACCGGTCCAGCCAATTCTGCTCATGCTGGCTGGTGGAAATGGATACGAAAACCGTGACACCCGCATTGACCATCTTTGGGTCGAGCAGTGCGACCCGGCGCTGAATGATCCCCTGATCTTCCATTTTCTGAATGCGCCGCCAGCAGGGCGTGGTGGACAGCCCCACCTGCCTGCCGATTTCCGCAACCGGCATCGTGCAGTCCGTCTGCAAGATGGCGAGGATGTTGCGGTCCATCTTGTCGAGCATGACAATCCTCATTGATAAATTTTGATTTCCATGAATCGTGTTTAGAGAAACATCATTGCGCGAAATTATCCATACCGGAATGAATATAGGTATCTGTTCTTCATCTGAGATCAACCGATGCAAACGGAAATGCGCTAGGCCAGACGCGCACGCACCGCGCGCTTGAGTTCCGGCAGCACGCGCTTCGCAAACCAGGGATTCTTTTTCAGCCATCCATTGTTGCGCCAGGAGGGGTGCGGCAACGGAATGAGGCCGGGGCCATCCCCGGCGGGCGCGCTGGCGCGATGGTTTCTGACCGTCTCGGTCAGCGTGCGTCCGCGCGCTTTCCCCATGTGCCAGGCCTGCGCATAGCTGCCCACCAGAAGGATCAGCTCAATCCTCGGCAACAATGCAAGCAGACGCGGCCGCCACAGCGGCGCACATTCCTTGCGCGGTGGCAGATCGCCTCCCCTGGCATCGAGACCGGGAAAGCAAAAGCCCATCGGAATGATCGCGATGCGGTTGGCGTCATAAAATTCTTCTCCGCTCACCCCCATCCAGTCGCGCAGACGGTCTCCCGATGGGTCGGTGAAGGGAATACCCGAGGCGTGCACGCGCGTTCCTGGCGCCTGTCCGCAAATGCAGATGCGCGCGGTGGAGGAAATCTGGAAAACGGGACGCGGGCGATGGGGCAAAGGCGCGGCGCGCGGCGTCTCGACGCAATGCCGGCAACGCCGGATGTCCGACAGCAGATTTTCAAGTTTGCGGGACATGCCGGATTCGCCAATCAAGCCGTTGCGCTCGGCCGCGAAGAAACGCTGGCGTACCACCGGTCCAGAGATGGCGAATTGCCCGGCCGCTCAATCTTTGCCGGCTTCATGAAATCGACCGCCACCATCGCCGTGATATCTGCGATGGTGAATTCTTCTCCGGCGACAAACGGGCGATGCGACAGCTCGTCATCGAGCAGCGTCAGCATATTCAGAACGCGGGGCCGGTTCGCCTCGCCCCACGCCGCCACCTGAGGCTGTTCCAGCTCCTTCATCGCCGGATGCAGGTGGCGAAAAGTCTGCGCGACCGGATAGAGCAGATTGAGCTCCATCCGTCTTTGCCACATCTCGGTGCGCGCCCTGCCCTCCGGCCCAACCCCCATGAGGGCCGGTTCGGGCTGGAGTTCCTCGAAATACCTGCAAATCGCAACGGATTCCGAAATCGCCGTTCCGTCATCCAGCACCAGAACCGGCACGCGCCGCAACGGGTTCAGTTCGGCAAACTCCGGCTTCTTGTGGTCGAATTCAGTGATGTCCAGCTGCTCATATTCAATCTTGATACCCTTTTCGGCCAGAAAAATGCGTAACCGCCGCGGGTTGGGCGCCCGGGCGTCTTCTATGATTTTCATCTCTGCTCTCCCTGATATCCAAACCTAGCGATCCACTTCACGCCACTCGCTGGGGCGGATGAAATTTCCTGACCAAAGTCCACGTTTTGCTTTGCGCGCCGCGCGCTCGGCGGCCCGATAATCGCCAAAGGACACCGCCCATCCCTGCTCGACCATCCAGCGGTTGATCTCTACGCCCCCGGAAAAACAGACCGCCAGCAGCCTGTCATGCACATCGCGCGTCCGGCCCTTGCAAGTTACGGCGCGGCCGCGCAACCGGTTTCCAATCCGCCGCGCGGCTTCGCTCCCGCAGGACCAGGACACTCCGGCACGGGTGCAGGTTTGCCCGCTTTCCGGTGCATCGATGCCAACCAGGCGTATCTCGACTCCGCCGACAAAGACGCTGTCTCCATCGATGATTCGGGCAGTCCCCGTCACCTCAACCGGATCAGGCTCCGGCAAAAACCGCAACAGCGCAAGAATGGCGGCCACGATCGCCGCAAAGACGAGCAGATCAAGGGTGCGGCTGCGCCGGATTCGCCACAATAAGTTCATTGGTCCGGGTCCTGGGCCAGGCTCGAAGGGAAAACGCGCTACATGAGTGCGCCAAAAAAGTACAATTTGCCAAAAATTTAAACGCCAAGTTAGGAAATTGGCTGGAGACTTGATCGTGGCAAAATGTCCGTCGCTCCCGCGGCGGTACTGTCTTGGGTATGGTTTTTCCAAGTCTGGAAATCAGGTTAAGTTCAGTCGTGTTTAAAGAATGAGTACCGGAGCAAATCCTTCGCAAACGCGCGTCGACGTTCAGGCGGCTGACGCCGCCGGCGTGGCGGCGCGGAGCGTTCAGGATGCTCGCGAGCAGCTCACATGCAAACCTGATACACGTCCTGAATTCGTCTACGAGTTGCTGCTCATGTTCGTGAAAAACGAACTGAGCGCATCCCTCGCCATCCCGCTTCTTGCGGTTATTGTTGCTCTGGCCTCCATGATATGGGCGCCCGCCGACGAGGTCATACTGTGGCTCAGCGCGGTGCTGATGTCCAAAGGCATTTTGCTGGCCCTTTGCCGCAAATTTAAAAAATTGCCGCAGGCCGGAATCAATCTGAGCGAGTGGCGCTCCAAGCTCATGGCGGCGGAATTCCTGTATGGCACGACCTGGGCCGGCATTGCTTTCGTCAGTGTCGGGAGCAACGACCAGACGGCCTATATGTTCGTGTTTGCCAGCCTGATGGTCGTTATTGCCATGCGGATGATGTTCGCATCGACCGTAATGCCTATCGTTTATGCCGGCACAATTCCGTTAACCGGCGCGCTGGTCATACGGTTTGCCTTTCTCGATACGCCCTTTTACTGGGCCATGGCCGCAATGACCGTAGGGGTTCATATCTATTTCATCGTCCTCATGAAGGGTCTGAACACGACTGTCATGACCATGCTTGAATATCGCGCCGAAAAGGAGTTGCTGATCGCGGAGCTGGAAGAGGCCAAATCCATTTCAGACGAGGCGCGCCGCCGTGCGGAAGCGGCCAATATTGCCAAATCGCGGTTCCTGGCAACCATGAGCCACGAATTACGCACGCCATTGAATGCGGTCCTGGGTTTCTCGGAAGTGATGAAATCCGAAATTCTCGGAGCCCACAGTGTTCCCACTTACAAGGAATACGCAAACGACATTCACGAAAGCGGCCAGCATCTTCTCAATCTCATCAACGAGATCCTCGACCTCTCCCGTATTGAAGCGGGCCGGTACGAACTTCAGGAGGAAGCCGTCACACTTACCGATATCGCGGAGGATTGCCACCGGTTGCTGAAACTCCGGGCCGGCAAGAAGAGCCTGACGATAATCCAGAATTTCCAGGAACACCTGCCTCAAATCTGGGCGGACGAGCGCGCCATACGGCAGGTTTGCCTGAACCTGCTGTCCAACGCCATCAAGTTCACGCCGTCCGGCGGGTCTGTTTCCCTTACCGTTGGGTCACTGGAATCCGGCGGCCAGTTCCTCAGTGTCAACGACACCGGACCGGGCATCCCGGAGGAGGAAATCCCCCGCGTTCTCAAGAGCTTCGGGCAAGGCACTCTGGCTCATGTTACCGCTGAAGGCGGTACGGGGCTCGGGCTGCCCATCGTCATGGGCCTGATCGAGTTGCATGGCGGGACGTTCGATCTGAAGAGCAAATTGCGCCACGGTACGCTGGTTACCGTGACCTTCCCCAGCGAACGGGTGATGCAGGC
>QIGN01000057.1 GCA_003228955.1 Hyphomicrobiales bacterium | reverse complement strand
TCAAGATCGCGACCAACCGGCCGCCGGGCGGCGGGGTGATGATTCTGGAAATGCTCAACATTCTTGAGCATTTCGATCTCGCGGCCATGGGCCACAATTCGCCGGACTATATTGCAACCGTGTCCGAGGCCATGAAGATCGCCACCGTCGACAAGGACAAGCATGTGGGCGACCCGGCTTTCGTCGACGTCCCGCTGGATCGGCTCACCTCGAAGGAATACGCAAGCGAACATGCCGCGCGCATCAAACAGGGAAAGATCGCCCATGTG
Organism: Hyphomicrobiales bacterium; assembly: GCA_003228955.1. Taxonomy (GTDB): domain Bacteria; phylum Pseudomonadota; class Alphaproteobacteria; order Rhizobiales; family Methyloligellaceae; genus UBA2767. The sequence goes on along the minus strand of QIGN01000057.1, from coordinate 5,135 downwards.
CCGCGCTACAATCCCGGCGGCACGGAATCGAAAGACACCACCCACGTCTCCACCGCAGATGAGCACGGCAACTGCGTTTCGCTGACCCATTCGCTCGGAATGCCGTCGGGCGTTGTCACGCCGGGGCTGGGCTTCATGTATAATGGCTGCATGGCGGTGTTCGATCCGCGGCCCGGAAACACCGGCTCCATCGCGCCGGGCAAGTCGCGCTTCACCGCCATGTGCCCGACCATTCTCTTCAGGGGCGATGAACCTTTTTTCGTGGTCGGCGCGCCGGGCGCGACCTTCATCACCATGGGTGTCCTTCAGGCGATTTTGAACGCGGTCGATTTCGGCATGAACGCGCAGGAGGCGGTCGCCGCGCCGCGCTTTTCCACCACATCGGACACCATCGACATCACCAACCGGATCACGCGGGCCACGCAGGCGGCGCTTGAGGCGCGCGGTTACGCCGTGCGCCGCTCGCCGCTCAGCTATCACTTCGCCGGCGTCCATGCCCTGCGGCGCACGGATGCGGGCTGGGACGGCGGGGCGGACCCGGGACGCGACGGCATGGCAATATCGGTGTAAGCGAGGGAAGCACATGACCAAACGGGTTCTGATCGCCGGCTTCAAGCACGAAACCAATACGTTTTCGAAACTGCCCACGGACATCGACGCCTATCGCAAACGCGCGCTGCATTTTGGCGGGGATATCCGCGCGGCCTATACGGGCACCAATACCGAGATCGCGGGATTTTTAGACACTTGCGAAAAATACGGCTGGGAGCCGGTGCTCAGCGTCGTGGCCGACGCCACCCCCTCGGGCCGGGTCACCCGCGAGGCCTTTGAAACGGTCTCGGGGCATATCCTTGAGACCATCGACAAAGAGGGCGTCCCCGACGCCATATTGCTCCAGCTGCATGGCGCCATGGTCACGCAAGATCACGATGACGGTGAAAGCGCGCTGCTCTCGCTCATACGCGGAAAAACCGGGCGCGATGTGCCCATCGGCGTAACCCATGATCTCCACGCCAATGTAACCGACCTCACCGCTGAACTTTGCGATGTGCTCGTGAGCTACCGGACCTATCCGCATATCGACATGCATGAGACGGCGGCGCGCTGCACGGAACTGGTCGCGCGCATGTTGGGCGGTGAAATCGACCCCGTTGTAACGGTTCTGCGCGGCCCCCAGCTCGACGGCGTGGACCATGGCCGCACCACCGCGCCGGGCCCTATGCGCGACATCCTTGCGCTGGCGGACCAGCTGACGCGCGAACATGATCTGCTGTCCGCGTCGGTCAATGCCGGTTTCCCCTGGGCGGATGTGGACTATGCGGGTCCGAGCGTCATCGTCGTTGCCGGCCGTGACAACAGGGGCGCGGGAATCGCGGCGGACGCCCTGCGCGCGGAGTTGTGGCGCACACGCGAGGTCATGACTATCGCACCCGTCAGCGCGCGCCAGGCCGTTGCCGAGGCCCGCGAAACAGGACGCCTTGGCGCGCCTTTCATCATCGCCGATTTCGCCGACAATCCCGGCGGCGGCGGATATGGCGACGCGACCGGACTGCTGCGCGCGATGATCGCGGCGGAGCTGGAGGATGCGGCGCTCTCCGCGCTCTATGACCCTGAAAGCGTGGCCGCCTGCGCGGCGGCTGGCGAGGGCGCGGATATTGAGCTTCAACTCGGCGGCAAACTGGAGCCTTCCCTTGGCGCGCCAATCGCCGCGAGGGGACAAGTCATCGGGCTCCATGACGGGGCATTCAAGCTGGAAGGGCCGATGTCCACCGGACTGGCCCTCGATCTGGGGCCCGTGGCCGTATTCAGGACCGGCGGGATTGATGTCGTTCTGGCCTCGAACCGGGCGCAGAATTATGACCGCCAGTTCTTCGCCGCGTTCGGCATCGACCCGCTGAAGAAACGAATTCTTGCGCTGAAATCAGCCCAGCATTTCCGCGCCGACTACGCCCCGATTGCCTCGGGCATCGCGGTGGTCGACGAAGGCGGCGGCATCACCTCGCATAATTTCGCGGCCCTCGACTACAAACATCTGCGCCGCCCCATATGGCCGCTGGACGATGTGAGCGACGCGGAAGCATTGCAGGGGTGACACGCGCGGTGGGGCGCGTCAGTCCTGCTGCTCCGGGCTCTCGCTCTCGGCCTCGCCCTCTCCGGCCAGAGCTTTGCGCGCTTCGGATTTCTCGGTCCTGGCCTTGAGCCGTGCGGCTTTTTTCTCCGCCTTGGCTTTGTCGCGCTGGGAGCGTTCAAAGTTATAGTTTGGCTTGCGTGGCATTGGCGTCCTTTCTGTTTTGCATTCCTTCAAACTTAAGCCGCGCGGCGGTCCGAACGCCGCGAGCGCCGGCGCCGCTTGCGCGATGCGAAGGAGGGGCGGCGTCCATCACCGTTGCCCTTCTTGGCCGGCGCGGGAGCATAGGCGCCCGGCGCCTCGCCGACAACGGTCAGCGTGCGCTTGATCAGGCGCTCGATGGAACGCAGATGAGAGCGCTCGGACGCATCGCAGAACGAAATCGCGATTCCCTCCGCCCCGGCGCGCGCCGTGCGCCCGATCCGGTGCACATAGCTTTCGGGCACATTCGGCAGCTCATAGTTTATCACATGGCTGACATCGTCGATATCGATGCCGCGCGAGGCTATGTCGGTGGCGACCAGAACACGCGAGCGCCCTTCGCGGAAATTATCGAGCGCCTTTTTGCGCGCGCCCTGCGATTTGTTGCCATGAATGGCTTCCGCGCCCACGCCCGCGCGGGCGAGATGCTTCACCACCTTGTCGGCGCCATATTTCGTTCGCGTGAAAACCAGCACCCGTTCGAAACCGGGCGTATTGAGAAGTTCGCTCAGCCGGGCGCGCTTGGCGCCGGCGTCCAGATGATGAACGCGCTGGTCGATCCGCTCCACGGCAATGCTCTTGGCCGCGATCTCGACCCGCTCGGGCTCATAGAGGATTTCGCCGGCGAGCCTGGTGATCGCCGAGGGCATGGTTGCCGAGAACAGCAGCGTCTGGCGCTCGTCGGGCATTTTGGAGATGATTTTGCGCACGTCGCGGATGAACCCCATGTCGAGCATGGTGTCCGCTTCATCGAGGATCAGATATTCGGTGCGGCTCAGATCGGCATGGCCCATATTCATGAGATCGAGCAGCCGCCCCGGCGTCGCGACGACGATATCGACGCCGCGCCGCAGCGCGTCAATCTGCGGGCGCTTGCCGACGCCGCCCATGACGACGCAACTGCGCAGGGGCATGCCCCGCCCATAGGTTTTGATGCTGTCCGATATCTGGAGCACCAGCTCGCGCGTCGGCGCGAGGATCAGCGCATGGGCCTGACGCGCTCGCGGGCGCTCATTGTCCTCTTCGATATTTTGCAGCAGCGGCAGCGTGAAGGCGGCCGTCTTGCCGGTGCCCGTCTGGGCGATGCCGAGAATGTCCGCCCCGTCGAGCAGCAGCGGGATGGCCTGGGCCTGGATCGGCGTCGGCGTCTGGTAGTCCGCCTCATCGAGAGTGCGCACAAGCCGTTTCGTAAGGCCAAGTTCAGCGAATGATTTATCAGTCAATTTATTTTCTTCCTTTTACGCCGGGCGGGCGCACGCGAATCGGCGCGCGACAGGCTCCGGCCATGTCGTCATTTCCCACGCGTATCTGGGGCTGACGGATTTTGTGTGAATTGGTTCAGGAGACAATCGCACGGGGAAACCCACGGCGCGATTCACGCGGTCTCGAATGTTCGTGCGCCTGCAATGCGCCACAAGGCGTTGAATGTCAAGCGGTTCGGCGATGTATCGGCCGATATGGTTAGGCTTATGGCAACGCCTGGCCGTTATCGCCGCCCCTATCGTCATTCCCGCGAAGGCGGGAAACCATTTGGGCCAACCCGTATTCCCCGGTGTTTGCCGATGGTCACATATGGGTTCCCGCCTTCGCGGGAATGACGTTTGTGAGTGAAGCACGCTCATGTGCCCGGCAGCCGCATGGCTCCGAAGCTTGCCTTCATCCAAAAGCAAGAGCCTGCCCCCGCAAAGGCGGGGGGACAGCGCGGAGCGCTAAATGACTGCGTTCCGATTTTTCTAAGGGCAGCCTTCCAGCGCCCCGCGCGACAGCTTCTTGTCGAAATCCGCCCGGCGTCTTGATCCTTTCGTGCGAGTTGCGCGAAAGGGCAGCGCTTCGGCGCGGGGGCCGTAATACCCCCGGGTCCGGGACGGCACGCCCGGGAAGGAGAGGCCCGTTAGCCCGCCTCCTTCGCAGGAACCGCTCTCCTCTCCTTCAGATCAAGACGGTCTCGAGCCGCGTCCCCTTCGTGGAGAAGAGATGCGGCGGAGTTTAGGGGAGGTTGGAGGGGGCGGGGATAAGTTCTTTGGAATGTCTGTTCTGGTTGGAAGAGCTGTATTGAAAAGCGACGAGGGGTGCTAAAATAACTTCTTGGCTAGGATATTGAGATCGTGGTTCAAGGCGCTCAGGATGTTCACCTGCACGAGCGAGAACTGCGTAGGATCGATGCCTTCCGGCGACGGCGAGCCGGCGTATTTATTGAACACAGCAGCCAGATGCTTACGCTTTTTAGCCGCCTTTCCCTCATTTCCGTGGTCCGCATCGTGCTGAAGCATAGTGCGCAGGTCGTTGATATGTCCAAAGGACTTTGGCAGGTCGCCTTCGAGTCTCTGACCTACTCCCTCCCGGAAGACAAAATAAAGTCCATCAATAAAGTTCTTATAATCGTCGAGCGACAAAATTGGCGTACCCAGCGCTGCTAGCGCACCCATCGTTCGATTCGTGGGCTTGAATAGGTCAGTGCCGTTCTGGGCGGCATATTGCTCATTTATCGTCGTAATCATTTCCTGGATGCTGGTTGCGAGCTTTTCCCGTTCTCTATTCATCCCTTTCGTGATCTCTTCTGACTGGCTCACTGACGAAAAGAATTCCGGACGCTGCCGGAAAAGGTGTCGAAGAAGTATCGACTGACGTGTCCGCGCACCTGCTTTTATATTTGCATTCACAGTGCGTTGAAACTCCAGGAAATCGTGTTCTGTTGCGTTCTGCCCTAACTCCACCTGCTTCCTCAACTCCTTTAGAAACAAGTCGATGAATTCCTTCAATATTGGCTTCTGATCGGTTTTAAGACCGGCCTGTTCGAGATGACAGA
>QIGN01000100.1 GCA_003228955.1 Hyphomicrobiales bacterium | reverse complement strand
GCGCTGCGCTTTCTCCGCCTTTTCTTCAGGTGTGAGGACCCGCTTGGGCTTTTTTGCCTGCTCGCCCGCCGGCGGCGCCGGGGTGGGCTCGCCGGCGGGCGCCTGTGCCTGTGCGTAAAATGCTACTCCCGCGATCAACAACGCGGAAACCAACCCCAGCTTGTATCTTCTGTTCATCGTTACTCCTGTTGTTCTTACTGGGTACATCGTCCGCTGCGGCCCCGCGCGCGGCATCCGCCGCCTCATGTGCGTTGGCCAGCATCGCGCCCGCAAATATTCTGGTCTTGCATGTCATGATATTCACCGTTCCAAAATTGCCGTCTGAATGGAACGGGAAACCTGTCCCAGCCGGCATTTCGCCTCTAGTAAACGTCATGAACGATGCCACGGCAATACTCGAGCCCGGGAGCGGCCGAGCGACTGTTTCATAAAAACCCGGCAAGTGGAAAAGTTAGGCCCGGCCCCATGAAAGGGACCGGGCCTCGGGAGACGCACGCCTTCGTGACCTAGGCCTGCTTGAATTTTCTGATCTCTCCGCTCTTGATACGCGAGAAATAGGAGTCCATTTCCCGCTTCACAATCGGTGCGAGGAAATACAATCCGAGAATGTTCGGCACGGCTATCAGGAACACCAGCGCGTCCGAGATATCCAGGATCGGACCCAGCTGCACCATAGAGCCCAGGGCCACGAAGATGCAGAAGATCAGCTTGTACAAACGATCCATCTTCAGGCTTTCCCCAAATAAATAGCTCCAGCCCTTGAGGCCGTAATATGACCAGGAAATCATGGTCGAAAAAGCAAACAACAGGGCCGCAAACGCCAGCGGTATCGGGAACCATGAAATCTCACGCTCGAAGGCCGCGGATGTCATGGCGATACCCTGTACACCAACAAGTGCAAAGCCGGGCTCGGCGACCTGCGCCGTGCCGATAACCAGCGCGGTGATCGTGCAGATAACGATGGTGTCGATGAAGGGCTCCAGCAGCGAAACAAACCCCTCGGTCACCGGCTCATTGGTCCGCACCGCGCTATGGGCGATGGAAGCGGAACCGATACCGGCTTCGTTTGAGAAGACTGCGCGCTGGAAGCCGATAATCAGAGCTCCCAATGCACCGCCAACAACGCCTTCAGGGCTCCAGGCGCCGGTGAAGATATTGGCGATTGCCTGCGGGATCGCATCGTAATTCATGAAAATGACGATCAGCGCAAAAACGCAATAGAAGACGGCCATGAAGGGAACGACCTTCTCGGTCACCTTGGCGATCGACTTGATGCCGCCGATGATGACGGCCCCGACGACCAGCGCCATGACGGTTCCGAACAGCCAGCCCTTGTCGGCGAACCAGCTGTCAGCGGCCCCGCCGGTCACATTCACAAACTGAACGAATGCCTGGTTGGACTGGAACATATTACCGATGCCAAGCGCGCCAATAAAGATGCCGATGGCGTAGAATGTGCCCATGAATTTTCCGAACCCGGCCATGCCGCGCTCGGCAAAACCCTTGTCCAAATAATACATCGGACCGCCCGAAACCGACCCGTCGGGGTTTTCAGTCCGGTATTTGACGCCGAGCGTACATTCCACGAACTTGGTCGACATGCCGAGGAATCCGGCGACGATCAACCAGAAGGTCGCGCCCGGGCCACCGACGGTGACCGCGACCGCGACACCACCGATATTGCCGATGCCCACCGTGCCCGAAACAGCTGTCGCAAGCGCCTGAAAATGAGATACCTCACCGGCGGATTTCGGATCGGAGTAATCGCCGCGAACAAGTTCTATGGCGTGCTTGAACCCGCGAATATTGACGAAACCCATATAGAAAGTGAAAAACACCGCGCCGACAACGAGCCACAGCACGACCAGCGGTAGGTCCGCCTCGCCAACCGGAATCTTGAAGAATACGACCTGGCCGATGAATTTGGCGATCGGCGCCGTTGCTGAATTGATTGTCTCGTCGATTCCTTGCGCATAAGCCGGTAGGCTCAGCATCGGGAAGACGAATATCGATGTCAGTAGACGTTTCATTGAAACCCCCCTTGCGTGGAATATTGAAGCCTGCCGGATCTAAGGAACCACAGTGACCGGAACCGGCGAGGTCTGAACAAGCGATGCGGTTACGCTGCCGAACAACAGCGCCGCGACGCGGGATTCACCTTTCCGGCCGATGAAAATCTGCGAAGCGCCAACTTCGCCGGCAAGATCGGCCAGGGTCTGCGCGGTGTGTCCGTGGCGGACAATTTGCTCGACCTCGGCGCCTTTTGCCTTCACCGATTCAGCAACCGGGCCCAGCAGTTTTGTCTGCGCCCGCTCGATTTCTTCTTCACGCCGGCCATGCCGCTCGGCCAGCTCTTCAGGTGTGTGAAAACTGTAGGGCGACCACTCAATGACATAGGCAAGAACGAGTTTCGCCTTGCCCGCGAGCGCACGTTCAGTAGCAAATTCAATTGCCCTGTCGCTGCCCTCGCTGCCATCAACGGCCACGAGAAAGGTACTATCCATCCGCTGCCTCCCAAGGTGACTTGTTGTCTTCGCTACTGTTGCGAAAAACGGGCAGCCCGGCTGGACGTACCGACTTTTCGCCTACCAGTTAAGGGCGGGGACACAATGTCGCATAGGACCAAAGTCTACGAAATGTTGAGTCCAATTTGGCGATGATCCCGCAACTGGACCCATCGGAAACTGAATTCGGGGCACGGAAAAGAATGTGGAAGGGGGTTTAACCGGAAACTGGACCCATTGTTGAGACCAGATTCTAGCTGTAGACGCCTTCAATGCCCCGTCCCCAGGCTTGGCCTGAATCGATGCATTTGTCGGCCGTTTCGGCATCAATGAGCTTCGTCAGAAGCCAGCGGTCCAGTTCCGCGCCGGCCAGGCATCCGGCGGCCGTGGCGATCTTGTCATGGGTCACCAGGGGCTTGTCCACGAAGATCGCGCCCTTGCTTTCAAGCGGCTCGCGCGCGGTTGGATAGGTGGTCGCCTCCAGCCCGGCGAGAATGCCGGAACCCGCAAGCACAAGCGAACCGGAGCATTGCGAACACACATACTGGTCCTCAGGATCGACCAGCAGCCGCGCAAGGTACTCAGCGTCATTCATCAGCTCGTGCGTGAGCGCGCCGCTGGCCACCACCACCGCGTCCATGTCGCGGGCGCTCTCGATGGTGCCGTGGGTTTGCAACTCATATCCGGCCAATGTGAAGTGTCGCGGCGCGGTGCCGAGAATGCTCACCGACCAGTCGCGGCCCGGTTCGGGGGCAGTATCTTCTTCCTCGCCCTCCGGCTCCCCGCCCTCCGGCTCTTCCTCGTCCGCGTTACCTTCCGCGTTTTCGGGTTCGGCGGCGGCCTCCTCCACCGGCGTCTCGGGGAACATGGTCAGCGGGCGGTTGAGGAAATCCCAATGCAGGAACACGTCGATGTCGGTGACGCCGTCGAAGGCGATGATGGCGATTGAGGTCATGAATACACCCTGCCCTTTATGCAGCCAGTCTGTCCATCTCGGCCCGGATGGCCGCGCCCATTTCGACCGTGCCAACCTGGCGTTTCCCTTCCTGCATGATGTCGCCGGTGCGCAGGCCGGCATCGAGCACATTGGCGATTGCCTGGTCTACCATGTCCGCCGCCTCGCCCATATTGAAGGTATAGCGCAGGGCCATGGCGAAGGAGGCGATGGTTGCAATCGGGTTGGCGAGGGATTTGCCGGCGATGTCGGGGGCGGTGCCGTGCACGGGCTCATAGAGCGCCTTGCGCTTGCCGTTCATCTCCGCCCCCAGTGACGCGGAAGGGAGCATGCCGAGCGAGCCCGTCATCATCGCCGCTTCGTCCGAAAGCATGTCGCCGAACAGATTGTCGGTGACGAGAACGTCGAACTGTTTGGGGTCGCGCACCAGCTGCATGGCGCAATTGTCGGCGAGAATATGGTGGCACTCCAGATCGGAATACTCGTCCTTGAAAATGCGGGATGCGACTTCATGCCAGAGCACGCCCGTCTTCATCACATTGTGCTTGTCCGCCGAGTGAATTTTCTTGCCCCGCTTCCTCGCAAGATCGCAGGCGACGCGCACGATGCGTTCGATTTCCGATGTGGTGTAAAGCGTGGTGTCCACGGCGCGCTTCTGCCCGTCCGGCAGATCGGTGATCTCCTTCGGCTCGCCAAAATATGTGCCCCCCGTCAATTCGCGCACGATCATGATGTCGAGCCCCTCGACATGCTCGCGCTTCAGTGAAGAGGCATCGGCCAGCGCCGGAAAACAGATGGCGGGCCGCAGATTGGCGAACAGCTCGAGATCCTTGCGCAAACGCAGCAGCCCGGCCTCGGGGCGCACCTCAAAGTCGACCCCATCCCATTTCGGCCCGCCGACCGCGCCGAGAATGGTCGCATCGGCCTTGTCCGCCTTTTCGATGGTCGCGTCGGAGACCGGTACGCCTTGAGCGTCGATGGCCGCGCCGCCCACCAGATCGATATCCACATTGAAGCTATTCTGGGTCTGGGCGTTCAGCCACCCGGCCACGCCCTCGACCTCGGCCATGACCTCCGGGCCGATGCCGTCCCCGGGAAGCAGCAGCAGATCATAGTTCGCCATGTCGGTACGCCCCCGAAAACCTGAAAAGTGCCGTGAATGAAGAGTGCGGGAAACGCGTAACCCCTTCGCGCGCGCTTGGCAAGGCGGGCGCGAAGGGGCACCGGCTTGAAAGAGGGGGACCATATGCACGAAACTGCTGGTGCAGATTCACACGGCCTCGAAACGCAGGCGGAATTTACAAGAGGAAAATGCCCCGTGACCGGCAATACGAAATATGAAACCTCCCCCACCGACTGGTGGCGTACTGAAATTACCGACATGGCGCCGGGGCAGCTTCGCCTGCGCGGCAGGCCGATCGAGGACCTGATCGGCACTGTGAGTTTCGCCCAGATGGTCTGGCTCCTGCTGCGCGGCGATCTGCCCGGCGCGGAACAGGCCGCGCTGCTGGAAGCGGCGCTGGTCAGCGCCGTCGATCACGGACCCCAGGCGCCCTCGATCGCGGTGGCGCGCATGTCGGTCACCTGCGGCGCCTCTCTCAATGGCGCCATGGCAAGCGCCCTCAACATGCTGGACGATATTCATGGCGGCGCCGGGGAGCAGGCGGCGGAACTCTATGTGAGGGTTGAAAACCGCACAGCAGGCGGGGAAGCTCTGGAGGGCGCCGTGGCGGCGGAACTGGATGACTATACGCCGGACAAACGCGGCAAATTCGTGCCCGGCTTCGGCCACCGCTACCACAAGCCCACCGACCCGCGAACGCCGCGCCTGCTTGGGCTGGCCGACGACGCCGCCGCCGCAAAGGTCATTTCAGGAAACTTTGTTGCCATCGCCCGCGCCATAGAAGCCGAGCTTGCATCCCGCAAGGGAACCGCTCTGGCGATGAATGTGGACGGGGCCACGGCGGCGATTTATGTCGAACTCGGCTTTGCCCCGCCCTTGGCGCGGGGCCTGTTCTGCCTCTCGCGCTCAGTGGGACTGCTGGCCCACGCCTGGGAGCAGATGAACCAGGGCGAGCGCAACAAGGGCCCGACGCCGCCGCACTACCGCTGGCGCTATGACGGACCCAACCCGATT
>QIGN01000095.1 GCA_003228955.1 Hyphomicrobiales bacterium | reverse complement strand
TTCGGTATGGCCTTGAACTTGTACTCGCCGATATCGACCACCACGGCGACGCGGCCCGTGCGTTTGGCGGCTCGCCTTGGCGCCGGCTTCACGATGACGCCGGCTCCGCCGCCGTGGGGCGGCTTGATGACGACAGGCGGCTCAATGACAACCGGCGGAATGACAACCGGCGGGTGGCGCGGTTTGGGATTGCAGATCGGCAGGTTAGGATACTGCACGCAGATCGGCGGCGGGAAGCCAGGATCACCAGGTTCTATCGGTGGGGGGTCAACAGGCTCAAGGACCGGCGGCAGGCAGATCGGGCTGGTCGGATTATATTTGCAGAACGCACTGCAGCGATCAGCATCATAACCATCCCCCGGAGCGCAGTTATCGCCGCTGTAGTCTCCGCCGGTAATTGGGTCTTGCTCCGGTTCGGGCGGTGGTACTTGGCCTGGTGGCGGTACCTGTCTGCATTCCGGCAGGAAGGGCTGCAACTGACATTTGTTTGGCAACGGTATTCCCGCACCCCCACCCAGACACCCGGGCGCAGTGGGATTTTTCTGGCAGAAAACACTTCCCGGTGCAGGCAACCCCGGTGGCGGCACTTCCGGTGGCGCTGGGTCCGTGGGCGTCTTTCCGCCCGGTATGGTTGGCGCGCCCCCCCGGCATTCAGGCAGGAACGGCTGCAACTGGCATTTGACCGGTATGCGGCCGCCGTCCGGAATGGTCGGGATGGTCGGCACTCCCGGAATGGTCGGCACTCCCGGAATGGTCGGTACTCCCGGGATCGTCGGCACTCCCGGGATGGTCGGTACTCCCGGGATCGTCGGCACTCCCGGAATGGTCGGCACTCCCGGGATGGTCGGCACCCTACCCGGGATGGTCGGCATTTTTCCACCCGGAATTGTCGGCACTTTACCGCCCGGGATGGTCGGTGACGTTCCACCTTTGACCGGGCCGGTGAGAATGGGGATGGTCTTCTGGACCGGCGGCGCCTTTTTCTTGCCAACTGGAGAAGCTCTTCCCTTTTGGACCGGCGCAGCCTTGGTGGTTCCCTTTTGGACCGGCGCAGCCTTGGTGGTTCCCTTTTGGACCGGCGCAGCCTTGGTGGTTCCGGATTTCTTCTTTTTTGTGGTGGCTCGTCTGATGGTTTTGACGGGTTGCGTCGTGGTCGTGGTTTTCTTCTTTTTTGTGGTTGTGGTGGATTTTCTGATAGTTGAGGTGGAAGGCTTTTTCGCCCCGCCCGACGTGGAAGAACTCTTACCCGAGCTGGACGGCGAGGAACTTTGTTTCTTGTCTTTCGATTTCTGGGCAAGGCGTATCAGCCGCTCCACGCGCGCATCCGCGCGGCGTGCGATCATATTCCCCTGATGTTCGGAAACCCGCGCTGTTTCGGCCGCCGCCGCCAGCGCTGCCGGTTTGGTGCCGGCTGAAGGGAACACCACAGTCAAAATCAGCGCGGCCCATACCACGCCCGACAGCCTTCCCAAGCACTGCCAAGTGAACCTTATACCGTCACCACAACGCATTACACTTTTACAACTTCGTTCACCATCATGGTGGCTGTATCCCCCACAAAGGCTTGCCTAAGCCTATGGTCAGACTACTTACAATGCAGGAAAATAGCAAATCTGGCACCGGTCAGCCGGTCTATGGTCCGTTTTCCATAGCGCCGTGACAGCGGACAAAAAATACATGGAGCAGCGGCTCAGCTCATTCCGGGACGGCCAAGTTCCGGGTCCATCAGGCCCGCTATGATGTCTGGAACGAAGGTCTGATCCGCCATTGGCGGACGGACATAGCCGGACTGGGGCGGGCGGGCTTCGAGGACCACCGGTTCGGGGGTCAGGTCCTCATAATCGAACAGGCTGAGAAGATGAGAGATGCATTTGAGCCTGGCGTGTTTCTTGATGTCCGCATCCACCACATGCCAGGGTGCCTGCTCGATGTCGGTGCGGGCGAAGTTGAGGTCCTTCGCTTTGGAATAGTCGACCCAGCGATTGCGTGATTCCAGGTCCATGGGCGACAGTTTCCAGCGCTTTGCGGGTTCCGAGATACGGCCCTGAAAGCGCCGCTCCTGTTCTTCATCGCTGACCGAGAACCAGTATTTGATCAGTTTGATGCCGCTGCGCACCAGCATGCACTCGAATTCCGGACAGGAGCGCATGAACTCCTGATACTCATCTTCCGTGCAGAAGCCCATCACCCGCTCGACACCGGCGCGGTTGTACCAGGAGCGGTCGAAAATCACCATTTCGCCGGCCGCCGGCAGGTGGGAGGTATAGCGCTGGAAATACCATTGGGTCTTCTCACGCTCGGTCGGCGCGGGCAGGGCCACCACCGAACAGATACGCGGATTGAGCGGCTCGGTGATGCGTTTGATCGTGCCGCCCTTGCCTGCCGCGTCACGCCCCTCGAAGACGACGACAACCTTGAGGCCTTCGTGCCTGATCCATTCCTGCAGCTTGACAAGCTCGCTCTGAAGTCTGGAAAGCTCGCGCTCATAGACCTTGCTGGAAATCTTCTTCCTGGCCGGGCTGCCTGCCATCTGTCGGGTCCTTTCGGGAGTCTGGTTCAGCGTCCGGCGAACAGACTACATCAGGACCCGTTAATGAATTCCAATCCTACGCCGCCAGCGCCGCCTTCGGTTCGGCATAGTCGTATCCCAGATCATCCGCGACCGCCTTGTAGGTCACGGCCCCCTTGTACACATTGAGCCCGGCCAGCAGGTGCGGATCGTCCAGCAGGGCCTGGTTTGCCCCCTTGTCGGCGATCGCCAGGGCAAAGGGCAAGGTGACGTTATTGAGCGCGTATGTCGATGTCCTGGCGACCGCACCGGGCATATTGGCGACGCAGTAATGAACAATGCCGTCGACGATATAGGTCGGATCCGCATGGGTGGTCGCCCGGGAGGTTTCGAAACACCCGCCCTGATCGATCGCCACATCCGCCAGCACCGAGCCCGGTTTCATGCGCGAGACCAGGTCCTTGCTGACGAGCTTGGGCGCCGCGGCTCCCGGCAGCAGAACGCCGCCGATGACCAGATCGGCCTGAAGCACTTCTTCCTCGATCGCCAGAGCCGTTGAATAAAGGGTTTTGACACGGTTTCCGAAGCGCACGACCAGCGCGCGCATGGTATCCACATTGCGGTCGAGCACCGTCACATCGGCGCCCATTCCAATGGCCATATAGGCGGCGTTCTCGCCAACCACGCCGCCGCCGATGATGACCACCTTTGCCGGAGCAACGCCCGGCACGCCCGCGAGCAGCGTGCCCGAACCGCCCTGCGCCTTCTCCAGGCAATGGGCGCCGGCCTGTATCGACATGCGCCCGGCAACCTGCGACATCGGCGCGAGCAGCGGCAGCCCGCCATGGGCATCGGTCACCGTCTCATAGGCGATGCATATGGCGCCGCTCTCCACCAGATCCCTCGTTTGCTCAGGGTCGGGCGCAAGATGCAGATAGGTATAAAGAATCTGGCCCGGCCGCAGCATCGCCCGCTCACCGGCCTGCGGCTCCTTCACCTTCACGATCATATCGGCGCGCGCGAAAACGTCCTCGGCCGTATCTGCGATAGTGGCGCCGGCGCTCCTGTAGTCGTCGTCGGTGGCGCCAACTCCCAGACCGGCGGCGGTTTCCATCACCACATCATGGCCGTGACCGACCACTTCACGCACGCTCGCCGGCGTCAGGCCGACACGGTATTCATGAACCTTGATTTCTTTGGGTACACCAAGCAGCATCACGTTCTCTCCATACGATTGCGCGACCCCCGCCAGTGGCGGCGGGGGCTCAATCCTCCCGATCAGAATTTAACCCCCGGCCCGGGATTCGATGATAGGGCCAGATACAATAAATCATCCGGACCAAGACCGGACGGTTCAGGTCATGTACCCCACCAGGGGTTATCGTACCCCGGCGGCGCCTTTTCGCGCCATCTGCGCGTCGATCAGTCCGGCGAGGCGAAGTATTCCAGGCTCAATCATTTTGGAATCAATTGACGAAAACCCCAGCCTGAAATGACGCGAGGGCCCGGAGTTCTCGCTGAAATAGATACGCCCCGGCTCAATGATCATCCCGGCGCGAAGCGCTTCGGCGGCGAGCGCATCGCTGTCCAGACCCAGCGGCCCCGTCACCCAATAGCTCGATCCGCCGAAAGACGGCATCCGGCTGGAGCCCGGGAGGTGGGTGGCCAGCGCGTCGCGCATGGCTTCCCAGCGCACCCGGTAGGCGCGCTCAAGCCGGCCAATAAGGGCGTCGTGATAGCCAAGCGAAAGGAACAGCGCCACGGCGCGCTGATTGTTGCTGGGCGCGTGACGCATCATGAGACGGCGCAGCGCCCGCAATTCGCTGACCAGCGCTTTCGGGGCGACGAGGAAGCCCATGCGCAGCCCCGGAAACAGGGTTTTTGAGAGCGATCCCACATAGATGACACGGTCCTCCGCGTCCATCGATTTGAGCGCCGGGCACGGGGAACCGGCATAGTTGGTCTCAAACTCATAGTCATCCTCGACGATGACCAGATCATGTTCGCGGGCGGCGTCGAGCAATGCCTGGCGGCGCGCACGCGGCATTGTCACCGTGGTCGGGAAATGATGGCTCGGCGTGGTGAAAACCACATCGCACCGGGCCAGGCGCGCATCGACCACAAGCCCTTCCTGGTCGACTTCAATGGGCCTCACCTGACTGGTCCGAAGATGAAATATATTGCGCACGTCCGGGTAGCCGGGCTCCTCTATCGCCACAACGGTCTCGCGCGTCACAAGCAGGCTCGCCAGCAGATAGAGGGCGTTTTGCGCGCCCAGCGTAACCAGAATTTCCTCTTCGCCCGCCATGATGCCCCGGCGCGGCAGTATCCGTGTGCGAATCTGCTCCACCAGCATCGGGTCGTCGCGGTCGCGAAAATCGCTTGTCCACGCATCGATCCATTGTTTGCCCAGCGCCTGACGGTTGCATTCGCGCCATTCGGCAATGGGAAACAGCTTGTGGTCCACCTGCCCGTAGATAAAGGGATAGGGATAGTCCGGCCAGTTTTCCGGCTTGCGGATATTTTCCTGACTTGTCGGCTGCACGCGGTACCGGGCGAGCCAGTCGGGCGGCTTGTGCCCGCCCGGCGCCTCGACATCGGGACGCTCCGCGCGGCCGTTCAGGATGTCTTCGTTGACGTAATAGCCGGAGCGTTCGCGGGCGACGATATAGCCATCGTCAATCAGGCCCTGATAGGCCAGCACCACCGTATTGCGTGAAACGCCAAGCCGACGGGCCATCTGCCGGCTCGACGGTATCCGGTCCTGAACCGGCAATTGCCCGCCTAAAATTGCCGAAACCAGAACTTCCCTTATCTGGGATTGCAGGCTCATCGTGCCCCTGACGGGCAACTGAAACAACGACTCACGCATCGTCTGGCCTCATCAAAAAGGGGTTTTTGGTACTAGGATGAGTCCAAAAAATGAGCGTAGCCTCAGAATGGAATTCATACAAGCTGGCAGGATTGGCGGGCCGGGAGCGCGGGACAAGTGCCGTGTCCGGTCATCCACCGCTCACCGGCTAGGTATTGAGGCAGGGAAAATGCTGAAATCGGTCAACACGCTTGAGCATCACTGGATGCCCTTCACACCCAACCGCGAATTCAAGGATTCGCCGCGGCTGGTGGTCAA
>QIGN01000159.1 GCA_003228955.1 Hyphomicrobiales bacterium | reverse complement strand
CCGATCATGGCGCGGCGGTAGTTGGAATCCATCATCGGGCCGAGGATGACACCCAGAATCACAGGACCAACCTGGTATCCGTAGGTTTTCATGAAATAGCCGATGACGCCAAAAAGCAGCATCCAGTAAATATCCACCGGGTTGTTCTGAATCGCATAGGTGCCGACGGCAGAGAGAACGATGATGAGGGGAATCAGTATCGCCTTTGGGCATTCGATAATCTTTGTGAAGACCCTTATGCCGGTGAGGCCGAAGATCAGCAGGAAAATGTTGGCCAGGGCGAGATTGCCGACCATGAACCAAAACAGATGCGGCGTTTCGATCAGCAACAAGGGGCCGGGTTTCAGCCCGTGAATGAAGAGCGCGCCGATGATAACGGCCGTGACCGCGTCGCCGGGAATGCCAAGCGTCAGCATCGGAATGAAGGCGCCGCCGACGGCTGCGTTATTGGCGGCTTCGGGCGCAACCAACCCTTCCTTGCAGCCTTCGCCAAAAGGCACGTCAGGATTTTTTGTCGTCCGTTTCGCATGGTCATAGGCGAGCAGGGCGGCAATGTCGCCGCCGGTACCCGGCAGGGCGCCGATGATCGTGCCAATGCCCGACGCGCGCATGGTCAAGGCGAAATAGCGCTTGACGTCGCTCATACGCGGAATAATCCGGTCGACCTTTTGCCTGATGGCGGGCAGGTCGAGGGTGTGCAGCTGCACCAGCGCCTCGGCAACGCCGAAAAAGCCGATCATGGCGGCAACATAGGGAATGCCGCCCATGAGATTGATGGAGCCGAAAGTGAAGCGTCCTTCGGCGGTCATGGGGTCGAGACCGACCATGCCGATCAGGACGCCAAGGGCACCGGCGAACACGCCTTTGGCGAAGCTCTCGCCCGACAGGGTTCCAACCAGAAGAATGCCGATCATGCCCAGCAGCAGATAGTCGCGCGAATTGAACATAAGCGCGAATTCCGAGATAATCGGCGCGAATAATGCCAGCCCGATTATGCCGACAAAACCGCCGCAGACCGACATCACGGTCGTCAGACCAATGGCCTCGCCGGCCTCGCCGCGCTGGGCCATGGGATAACCTTCCAGCGCGGTGGCAATGGCACTGGGCGCGCCGGGAATGTTGAGCAGGATGGCGGTACGCGCGCCGCCATAGACGCCGCCCATGAAAATACCCGCTATCAGTGCCAGGGCCTCATTCACATCCCATTTGAAGGTGAAAGAGATGAGGATGGAGGTCGCCATTGTGACCGAAAGACCGGGGATGGCGCCGACATAGATACCTGCCAGCGTTCCAGCACCTGTCAAAAACAGGAGCAAGGGGTCGAACCAGGATATTGAGAGACTGCCGAGGGCCTCCACCATGGCTAGAACAAACCCTGTACCAATGTGCCATTGGGCAGCACGACCTGAAACACGATCCGGAATATGAAATAGATCGCCGCCAGCGACCCGGCTGTCAGAGCGAGCGAAACAACAGGGTTCTTGCGCCAGAGATAGGCGAAGGTGGCGAACAGGAAGAGCCCCGAACTGGCGATGAAGCCGAGCAGGGGCATGGCAACGACGTAGAGGAAGATGAAACCGAGCATGACCAAGTGCCGCAGTGGCGCGATTTCCTTGAAGAAGCGCCCTCTGCCCTGTGCCGATGGGTCGGCCGGGCGGCGTTGCGCGGCGGTACGGCGGAGTATGAAAAGCGCGGATACAGCCATTGTGGCAGCCGCGAGCATGGGAAAGACGCCTGGGGTCGACGCGCCGCTAAAGCCGGAAATTCTAAAAGCCTGCCAGAAGGCAGTGACACTAAAGACAACGAGAATCGTTGCGAAAATTGACTCGGCTGGCCGCTGCGAAGGCTTGGCAGACAACTGATTCCTCCCAGAGGCATGATCGAAAGGATCAGCCTCGGCGAACCGAGGCTGATCCTTCGGTTTGGTCAGGGACGCATGATGCCGAGCGATTCCGGATTGACCTTGGCAGCACCGGTGTCTTGCAGTGCCCAGGCGGTAACCTGTTGCCATTTCTTTAGGAATGCCGACGCTTCGTCACCGGAGATATTCATGATGACGTTGCCCCTATTCGCCATCAGTGTCTTGAACTCTTCGCTTTCGGCCGCTGTCTTGAACGCCGAAACGAGCGTCGCCTTGACGTCGTCGGGACCGTCATTCTTTATGAACACGCCATAGAACGGCCCCCAGGGCAGAAACTTCGCCATGCCGGGAATGGCGTCGGTGATCGCCGGGACGTCGGGCAGCGTGTCCACAGGCTCAGGATTGACGACCGCGAGCGCGCGCATTTTGCCGGCCTTGATCTGTTCGGCGGCGGCGGAAATTCCCGAAGGCATGAAGTCGACCTCGCCGCCGAGCATCGCCGTCAGTCCCGGGCCTTCGCCGTCGAAGGGAATGGCGATCACGTCGAAGTCCACGGAGTTCTTGATCAACGCGCCGACGGTGCCCGGCAGGCCGCCCGGACCCGTGGCGCCCATTTTTATCGCCCCGGGATTGGCTTTGATGTCGGCAAGCAGATCGTCCATCGTCTGGTACTTGGAGTCAGCACGAACAGCGATCACCGCCACGCCGCGGCCAAGAATATTGACCGGGTAAAAGCTTGAATAGTCGAGCTTGGACACGCCCATGATGGGATGAAGCTGCGGATTTTCCGCGCCGTAGAGGAATGTGTATCCGTCCGACGGGGCGGCGTTGACAAATGCGGTGGAAATCGCGCCGGCACCGCCGGATTTGTTGAGGACGACGATCGACTTGCCCAATGCCTCCTCGGCGGCCGGATTTATGGCGCGCGCAACCGTATCCGTGGCGCCACCGGCGCCCCACATAACGACACCCAAAACCTCTCGATCCGGAAATTCGTCCGCAAACGAAATTCCGGCCATGAGTGAAAGAGCGGCAACCGCTCCGAGAAATCTGCTGATCATACTATTCCTCCCACGGCAATTTGCCGCATTTTTGTTGTGAAAAGCCTCGCCTGGCAACAAGCCGCGCCGCCACTTTCGTGGTGTATCTAGGGTTACAAGGATGACAAACGCGCGCACCTAACGCAAATACCCTGTCGCAAACAAGGCATCGGGTTGCGCTCTATTGAGCCTTGGCGATTGGCGGAGTCCCTCGGTCGCGGCCGTTGCGGAACCTCACTTGCATTGAGGCGTCAATGCCGCATAAGGTTGCTATGTAACCGTACGGTTGAAAACAACGAAGACGCCTGGGCGCCGGCAAATATCCATGGACAGCGACTATCAAATAGTTTTTGGCGACATCCACAATCACAATGCGCTGGGTTACGGCGTCGGCTCGCTGGAACGCTCAATCGATGTGGCGCAAACCCATCTGGATTTCTTCGCCTTTACCGGACATGCCAGCTGGCATGACATGGAGCCCATGGAGGGCCAACGCGAGCAGCATTGGCTCAAGGGATTTGCCCGCCTCGCCGACGGATGGTCTCAGGTCCAAGAGCTGATCGCGGACGCCAACCGCGATCCGGCATTCAGCGCGTTTCTGGGCTATGAATGGCATTCGAGCCATTTCGGCGATCAATGCGTCGTCTTTCCCGAAGACCACCGCCCGCTGGTTTGCCCGGACTCTGTTGCCGAACTGCGGAAATTTTGCCTCGGTGAACGGGCGCTGATGATTCCGCACCATCTGGCCTACCCGTCCGGCCGGCGCGGGGTGAATTGGGAGATTTTCGATGAGGCCTGCACGCCGGTCGTGGAGATATTCTCCGAGCATGGCAATTCCGAGGACGATCGCGGGCCGCTGACATTCTTCAACCATTCCATGGGCGGCCGCCAGACCAGCAATACGGTCCGCCATGCCCTTGGCGCGGGCTTGCGGTTTGGCTTTGTCGCTTCGTCGGACAACCATAGTGGATTCCCCGGCGCCTATGGCGAGGGCATCATGGCGGCCCTGGTGACGGAGAACAGCCGGGCGGCGATTCTCGACGCCATCCGGGCGCGGCGAACCTATGCGCTTACGGGCGACCGGATCGAAATCGGCTTTAGCGTCGATGGGGCGCAAATGGGCGAGACCATCTCCCGGCGCGGCGCGGTCGAAGTTGCTTTCGACGTGGCGGGCCGGGATGAACTGGATGTGGTCGAAGTCATCGCCGGGGGGGAAATCGTCCACCGCGCCTACCCTGAAACGAGCGCCGCCGGGGCTGACATATTCGAGGCACCCGTGCAATTGCGCTTCGAATGGGGCTGGGGACCCTGGAGCGATCTGTCACTGGCGCGCATTTGCGATTGGTCCATGGGGATCAAGGTCGAGAACGGCAAGCTGGCGCGTTTTTTCCCATGCCTGCAGTCGGGACCCTTCGATGAGGACCGGCGGCACCGCTTTACGCGGGTTGGCGAGAACGGCCTTGAAATTACCTCCTATACCTCGCGCCATCGCGCCTACCGTCAGCACCCCAATCAAAGCCTGGTGCTGGAGGTCGCGGGATCGGCGCAAACCCGGATCAGCTTGACGCTGAACCAACCGGCCTCGCAGACCGTCGAAACGACGCTGGGTGAGTTGGTCGGCGGGTCGATCAACAGGTTCACCGGACCGTTTCCCGCCGAGGGCTATCAATGGCATCGCCTGACGCCGCGCCGGGCGTCACATGTGGCGGGCATGTGCCAGTTGGACATCCCCGACGGGCATGGTCACGTCTATCTGCGGGCGCGTCAATCGAACGGCCAATTGGCCTGGGCGAGCCCGGTTTTTATCGGCTACGAATGAGCCAAAGTGGGTAATTGGGAGGTGCCCTGCCCATGGGCCTGTATGACGGGATCATCCTTGGGGCCGGCCATAACAGCCTGATTCTTCAGGCCTATGCCGGCAAGGCGGGCTTAAAGATTCTCTGTGTCGAGCGCAGCGCCAGCGTCGGCGGCGGCCTGACCACGCTCGAGGATCCGCGCCATCCCGGCTTTCTCCACAACACCCACGCCTTCTTCCACCGCGCGATCACGCAGATGGCCTGGTATGCCGACCTCGAGCTTGAACGCCATGGCGTTCGTTACATCGAGCCGGAGTTGAATGTTGCGCTGCTGCTGGAGGACGGCCGCTCGCTGCAATGGTGGACGGATTTCCAGCGCACGTACGATTCCTTTGCCGCGATGAGCGAAAAGGATGCGGCGACGCTGAAACGCTGGCATGACGATTTCCGACCGATCGTCGATCATATTCTGGTGCCCGAGGCCATGTCGCCGCCGATCCCGCCCGAGGACCGCCGACGCTTGCTGGAGGGCACGGCGGAGGGGCGATTGCTGCTCGAGGTCAGTGCCCTATCGCCGCTGGAATTTGTGGCGCGGGAATTCGAGAACTCGACCATCCAGGCAGGCTTGCTGTTTTTCAACGGGCTGCGCGAGGTCGATCTGCGGGTGCGTGGTTTCGGGCATCACATCGCGGCGTTGCTGGCCAGTACGGCCAAGGCACAGATGTCGGTGGGCGGCGCCCGCGGTCTTGCTTTGGCGCTGCAATCGGCGGTGACGGAAGCGGGCGGGGCGATCCATACGGACGCGGAACCGGCGCGCATTCTCGTCGAAGGCGGCCGCGCCGTCGGTGTCGAAATGACCGACGGCACGACCCATACGGCGCGCCATTTTGTTGCGTCGGGGCTCAATCCTCATCAAACCTTTCTCGACCTGCTGGAGCCGGTCCATCTGCCCGATGAGTGGCGGTCCAAGGTCGAAGGGTTCGAATATAATCTGATCGCGCCGTTGTTCGCGCTCAACCTCAACCTCCATGCGCCGCCATCCTACGCGGCGGCACGCAACGATCCGGCGCTGGAATCGCCGTTCATGGTGATTCTCGGGCTCGAGCATTTTGAGCAATTCCC
>QIGN01000120.1 GCA_003228955.1 Hyphomicrobiales bacterium | reverse complement strand
GCGGCCGCATGGCTGTCGCGCAGGGCAATCTGGTCCGCAATCTTTTCCTGCGAAAGGGCCAGCGCGGCGTCGGTATCAGCGTGGAAGCTGACGCCATGGTCTCGGGCAATCTTATCGAGGGAGCGCCCAGCGGCGGCATAATGATCGGTTGGGGCAAATATCTGCGCGACGTAAATGTTACGGGCAATCTTGTGCGTAAGGCGCGTGTGGGTATCGGCATCTCAACGTCGGCGGGAGCGGGCTACGCGTTTGTCACCAACAACATGATTTCAGGAGCAGCCGAAGGCGGCGTTCGCGCCATGGATCGCAACAAGCTGCTTGGGCCGGACCTCACCAAGTCGAGCGCTGAATCCTATCGCAACATCGCCGCGTTCGGAAACGTGTCACTCTAACCGGGCGCACCCCTTTTGCTCCTATAAGGGCAAACCCGCGAGCGCGCTTTCAAGTTCATCCGACGGAAGCATCTCGCCCACTCTCAATCCGCGCCAGTTGGCAAGCTGCATGTTGAAGAGATCTCCCGCGCGCTCCACCCGCCCGCCGAGAAGCGCCGCGATGACATGCGCCGCGACCGCTTCAGAGCCACGGCGCGCGCCATCGTCCATTTTGAGCGCCAATCCGATGCCCTGCTCGGGGAACGCGGCGCAATAGACGCCCTCCGCGCCCCCTTTGACGAAGGCCGCGGCGCCCAGCGTGCCCATGACACCGGTGCCAAAACGCCCGGTCCCTTCCACCATATGCGGCGCTCTCGCGCAGGCATGAACAAGACGTTTGCAGGCTGCCGCGCGCGCCGGGGCCAGATCAGACAGTGTGGCAAGGCGTGAGAAGGCCCGCGCCAGCCCCTGCAGGGGCATGGCCCAGGTCGGCAGGGAACATCCATCTATCCCGCATAATTCGGGCAATGCCGCCTCGCCGGTCATGTCCTCGATCGACTGGCGCACCTGGCGTTGAACCGGATGGTCTACATGTTCATAGCCCTGCACGCCTGCTTTCAAATGTACGGCGACGCTCAGCATACCGGCATGTTTGCCCGAGCAGTTATTGTGAAGCGCGGATGGAGTTTCACCCTTTACCGCCAATTCTCGTGTGGCCTCCTCGCGCATGGGCCATTGGTTTCCGCAGACCAGATCGCTTTCTGACAGGCCTATCTTTTCCAGCATGGCGCTGGCTGTCTCGACATGAATGGTTTCACCATTGTGAGACGCACAAGCGAGCGCCAGTTCTTTGTCGCCCATTCCAAACGCGTCCGCCGCACCGCTTTCCACAAGCGGCAACGCCTGCAGCACCTTGATGGCGGAGCGCGGATAAATGGGCTGGTCGATGTCGCCCAGCGCGACCACCGGTTCCTCCCCGGCGCGGACTACACACACGGCCCCCCGGTGAAAACTTTCCACCAGGTTCCCGCGGGTCAAATTGATGAGGACTGGATTTGGCATGCCGGGAACTGGGCCTGGGTACACGGTGAGAGCGGTGAATCAGGAATGTATACCGTGCTGTCCCAGCCCCAATCAAACCCGAATACCGCGCTCTTGGCACAGTGCCGTCAACACACAGTTGGGGCTCCCGCTATGTCCACCAATCAACGAACGCGCCGTCTTTGCGGGCCGCAAGACCAATTGCGCCACTCAAGGGCGTAACCTTGGACGGCACCTGCCGTTTGGCTTTAACCTGAATGACAAGACCCTTCCTGCGGTTTTCCAGCTGATTTACATAGCTGACCCGAATCTTCCTGGTGACGATATGCGCCCATTGACTATCAAGATTAGCGGAAAAGACCGGCGCATATTTCAGCACATATTTTTGCTCGACAGGATCGTCAAAGAGGCTATCCAGAACATAGTTCTTGCCTCCCGTTTCAACCGTAACCACCGCGTGCATGATCTTTCGCTTGCGGTCCATGACTATGGCGAATCGCAATTGGTCATTGCTGAAGCCCAGTTCAAGCAATGACCAAAATTTCACCGCCACATAGTCCTCGCAATCGCCTCTACCGTTGAAGAATTCTCGTGGCGTCGCCCAATAGTCCTCTTGACCGAAAATCTCTTCGTCTTCAGCATAGGTGACCATCTGGTTGATCGATTTGTTGAGACGGGCGAGCTGGACCTTGGCGGGCAACCCCTTCAGCGATTTTATCAGCTCGCGCCACTGGCGCAGCTTCGGCGGGCAATTGACAGCCGAGACGCTGCAGCGTTCATAAATATCCGACTCACTGTTGATTCGCGAAACGAGACTCTCCCATTGCGGCCGGAAACGGTTGTTGACGGTCTTGAATTCGAGTGATCCAAGAATACCGAACTTAAACGCGCCAGACTCATTTTGCTTCTTGAGCTCACTTTTCTGCTTCTGGATAGCGCCGTAGAGACTCACGCCGACATTTGGAAACGCGTGAGCGGGAACACCAGAGAACGCAATGAGCGGCACTAAAATTGCCAGGTACCGACCGACCGCGCCGATACGCGAGGTGCCGAAGGCGCCAAACCATTTGTTTTTTGTGTGGCGACGATTCCGCGTCCTGCATGCGCGCGGAGCGCCGGATGAACTACCTTTCGCGCAAAGCCTCTTGCCTGGCTTTGAGGATCGGTTTGAGAATATAATCCAAGACACTTTTCTTCCCCGTTATTATGTCGACTTGCGCGACCATTCCGGGGATTATTGGCAGAGATTCATTACCTTTACGTAAAACAGACTCGTTTGTTCTTACTGTAACCAAGTAGTAACTCTCTTTAGTCGCCTCATCCTTAATACTGTCTGAAGATATTATTTCAACCTTTCCATCAAGTCCCCCATAAACTGTAAAATCATAAGCAGTTAACTTAACCAATGCTTTCTGATCAGGGCTAACAAAAGCTATATCCTTGGGCGGGATCTGCACTTCGACGCGCAAGATTTCCTCGATTGGGGTAATTTCCACCAACGGTTCGCCGGCTCTCACGACTCCTCCGATGGTGTTTGTATTCAATTTGTTGACGATGCCGGTGACCGGGGAGCGGATGTCGGTCCGGTCCACCCGATCATTGGCCGCCTTTAGCGATTGTTTGACGATCGAAAGCTCTGAAAGCTTGGCATTCAACTCCGTCTGCGCGCCCTGGCGGAACGTGAGTTTCTGCTCATCAACCAACCGCTCTGCCTCACGAATTGACGCCTCTACACGCGGAAGGCCTTGCTCGGTAGATGCCAGTTGCCCTCGCAAATCGGACATCTCCCGCTCCAAGCGCAGCACGTCCGTCTTCGAAACGATACCTCTCTTCGCGAGAGGCTCTTTCAACTTGAATTCGCGCTGGGCAATGTCCAGTCCATTCTGGAACCGCTTCCTGTTCTCCTTCAACTCGGCCAATTCCTGCCGGCGCTGTAGCAGTCTCTCGCCAAGTACACTCAGTTGATTCTTGAGAGAGGATTTACGGATGTCGAAGAGTGTCTCCTCATTCGCCACAGCCTGAGGCGCCAGCCTGCGGAGTTCTTCTCCAAAATCAACCTTCGGTGCATCCGCATCTACAGACTCCGATCGCAACCTCTTAACCTGGATCATCAGGCTGCGATATTTGGCGTTCAATTCCCCAAGACTGGCCGAAAATCCGGTATCATCAATCCGCAGAATCACCTGGCCCTTTTTTACGGTATCGCCCTCGCGGACCATGATTGTTTTAACGATGCCGCCCTCTAGGCTCTGTACCACCTGCGTCTTACTCGAGGGGATGACTTTCCCCTGCCCTCGCGTCACCTCATCGACTTGCGCGAAATAGGCCCAGCCAATAAAGGACATGAAGAGCGCAACGCATACGAACAGGAATAAGGAGGATTTTCGCGACGGAGCGTCATTGATCGCGGCCTCGGCATCGCGGATGAAGCTCAGATCTTCACGCTCGGTCGGTGTGGTTGTCCACTTGGTTGATTTTGACGTTTCCGCATCTTGCGGATTTTTGAGCGTCATAACACTATTTCCCGCCTGACCTTCAATTGCACGACATAGTCACAATCACAGCCGTTGGCAAACAGCATAGGCTTTTACCATGTCTGCACCGTCAGAGGTATGTATAGCCGGTTTTCGCAACGCAGCCTTCACCCCAAACGGGCGAACCCGGCGCGAGCGCTCAATAAATACCAGAAAATGAAGACTATTGGCCGAGATACGCTGTCATGCGCTCGTAAAAGCATTCGCACTTCTGAAGCATGACGTAATCCGGCCTCTTTCTCCATATGCGCGGCTTGCGAAGTGAGCCGTAACTTTTTGCACAACTGATCTTGGCCTGATTGGCCCACACATATAATGGAGATGCAGAAAAAATTACCCGATTGGAATTCGAGACCTCTGCCGCACGCTCGTAGCGTAATTTAACTTCTGCACGAAGCTCTCTCACGCTCGAATAATTGACCAATTCCGAGGACCCCTCCACGAAACGGCAATTTGACGTGCTTCCGTAGGATGCTTTTCCGCCAAATTCTCCGCCAGCCTGCGCGGGCCCTCCAAGCAGCAATAAAGCGGCCAGCGCTGCGCCATGAGCCAATTTCATATCGTCCCCCTGATCATCTTGGTGATCAAGCTCGTACAAAAAATACAAGCTCCGCCTCTTAGTACAAGCAGCGGCACCGCAAATATCCCATTGCGGCCAGTGTAATGCAAGGATTTGTGCGAAATTCGTGTTTTTGGAGATCAAGGAATCATAACATTGTTGCTAGACGGCAACAGTGTCTGAGCCCGATTCGTCATCAATCACAACGGTAAGCGGTGGAAAGGCCAGGCCATCGGGCATTTGAGCGACATCGGAAAGATCTAAAATTTGCGGCGCATCCGGGTTTGCAGGCTGAGCCGAATCAGCTTCATCCGGGCTGATAACCGGCGTCAAATCCGGCACAATCTCGGTTTTGCTCAGCAATTCGTTAAGATCGAGCGCTTCGGGGTCGAATCCGTCGATATCGGCAAGCAAACTGCCCGCCGGAACATCCACAGCCGCAAACTCGATGACGGAAGATTCCTCATCAGGGACGGTTATCGGAGCAATAAAATCCTTCACCATTTCCTGGCCGCCGAGCTGGACAACCACATGCTCCGCCGGAGACCAGCCGAGGCTGGCTTTATCCGGCACCGCTACATCTCCGACAACGCTGTCGGCACCCTCAATCTTATAATCCGTTGGCCTGGCCAATGCATTCACCTCAAAGCGGCACGAATCACACTATATAATCTGACCTGTGGAAAAGTCCAAAGAACATTTTTATCAATGAGATAGTGACAAAAAGGCGTCGATAATCGGGGGGCGGCTTCCCAATTCACCTGGGTGCAATACAGATACATCTCAAGGACGCGATAGATTACTTGGCCGAGGCCTTGCCTTTTGCCTTGCCCGTTTTGTCCGGGGGACTGCCCGCCTGCGAAAGATTGGCGAGGCTCTGGGCAAGCTGCATGGCGGCTTCCTTGCTCAGCACCAGGCGGGCGACGAGCGCGCGGTGGATGTCCGGAGCTTTCCCCGGCTCCGTTACGCTCCAGCGGTGGGTCGCCAGGTTGATGGAAATGCAGCCGCCAATAACCCCGGCGCCTACGACATCGGTTACAAAGATTTCCGGCGTTTCGTCGCTTTCGACCAGCGGCGGAACCTGAGGTTTCTTCGATGTGCGTGCCATGTGATTGTCCCTCTAACTCTCAGGCCAAGGCGCATAATACAGCCTCAGCTCATTGAAATGCCGCAACAAAACAATGCAATGCGTAGCACTAACAAGGATTAATGCGGCAAAAGGCTTGCGGTTAGGTTACCGCGCAATATTGGGTGAAGAAAAAGTGAGAGAATTCATGAAAAAACCGGCGGAAGCTTGAGGCCTCCGCCGGCTAGTGTTGGGGGGATCAGTTGAGCTTTAGACGACGATGTTGCCCGAGCTGGCGCCGCCATCGTCATCATTGAA
>QIGN01000067.1 GCA_003228955.1 Hyphomicrobiales bacterium | reverse complement strand
GCTTCGCCATCCGCGAGGGCGGGCGCACGGTGGGCGCGGGCGTCGTGGCGGAAATTATCGAGTAGGGATGTTTGAAAATACCGGTGGCGCCTGTTTCCGGATTTGATATGGACAAAACGGAAATTTGGAAATGTGGCGCACGGCTTGGGAAGTAGGAGTGTAGCTCAATTGGCTAGAGCACCGGTCTCCAAAACCGGGGGTTGGGGGTTCGAGTCCCTCCACTCCTGCCAGTATGGCGGCCGGGGCATCTGACTTTATCGTCTCGCGGCGCCATGGGGCGCTTTAACGGGACCAGTATGGACACCAAAAACATGGCAAAAACCAATCCAAGGGAATTTATCGACCAGGTGAGGGCCGAGACGTCGAAAGTGACGTGGCCGACCCGCAAGGAGACCGGGGTCACCACCATTATGGTGATGATCATGGTGTTCTTCGCGTCCCTGTTTTTCCTCGGCGCTGACCAAATACTGAGCTGGGTTGTCGGACTGGTGCTCGGGCGCTAGCGCCGGAAGCCTGGAAGATGTGGTTATGAGCGAAGAGATGACGAAGCACTGGTATATCGTGCACGCCTACTCGAATTTCGAGCGCAAGGTGGCGGCGAACATCAAGGAGCGGGCTCTGGCGGCGGGGCTGGAGGATCAGTTCGACGATGTGCTTGTGCCGATGGAGGAAGTTGTCGAAATGCGCCGCGGGCGGAAGATCAGCACGGAACGGAAATTCTTTCCCGGCTACGTCCTGGCCAAAATGGATATGAACGACCAGACATATCATCTGGTCAAGAATACACCCAAGGTGACCGGGTTTCTCGGCAGTGCTCAAAAGCCCGTGCCGATTACCGAGGATGAAGCCATGCGGATCCTGCAGCAGGTTCAGGAAGGTGTGGAGCGGCCCAAGCCGTCCGTTTCTTTCGAGATCGGCGAGCAGGTGCGTGTGGCGGACGGACCATTCGCGTCCTTCAACGGGCTTGTCGAGGAAGTTGACGAGGAGCGGGCGCGGCTGAAAGTCGCCGTGTCCATATTTGGCCGGGCGACTCCGGTGGAGCTGGAATACGGTCAGGTCGAAAAGCTCTGACCGGTGTGGGAGGGCCTTCAGGATGCTGCTACATCCTGTGAGCCCGATACCACAAACCCTTGTTTTGGAAAACCGTTATCGGTTTTAGTAGGGAATGGAAAATGGCAAAGAAGATTGAAGGATATTTGAAACTTCAGGTGCCCGCGGGCCAGGCAAATCCGTCGCCGCCGATCGGGCCGGCTTTGGGTCAGCGCGGGCTCAATATCATGGAGTTTTGCAAGGCATTTAATGCGGCGACCCAGAACCTGGATCAGGGCGCGCCGATTCCAACCGTCATCACCATATTCCAGGACAAGTCGTTCACTTTCGCGACCAAGACGCCGCCGGCATCCTATTTTCTTCGCAAGGCTGCCAAGCTGGACAAGGGCTCGCAGACGCCGGGCCTGGAAATTGTCGGCACGGTGAGCCAGAAACAGCTTCGCGAAATCGCGGAAATGAAAATGCAGGATTTGAACGCGAATACGGTTGATCAGGCAATGAAGATCATTGCCGGTTCCGCGCGTTCCATGGGCCTTCAGGTGCAGGAGTAGATGTGATGGCGCGAGAAGGAAAGCGTATCCGCAAGGCGCGCGAAGGCGTCGACCGCAATACCCAGTATTCCGTGGAGGAGGCGGTAAAGATTCTCAAGCAGGCGGCCACCGCCAAATTTGACGAGACGGTCGAGATTGCGATGAATCTGGGCGTTGATCCGCGTCATGCCGATCAGATGGTGCGCGGCGTCGTGAACCTGCCCAACGGGTCTGGCCGCACCATTCGGGTCGCCGTGTTTGCCAGGGGCGACAAGGCCGACGAGGCAAAGGCGGCCGGGGCTCATGTCGTCGGCGCCGAGGACCTGGCCGAACAGGTGCAGAAGGGCAAGATCGATTTTGACCGCTGCGTTGCGACGCCCGACATGATGCCTCTGGTCGGCAAGCTCGGCAAAGTACTTGGCCCCCGCAATCTGATGCCGAACCCCAAGGTGGGCACCGTGACGGCCGAGGTTACCGAAGCGGTCAAGGCCGCCATGGGCGGTTCGGTCGAATTCCGGGTGGAAAAAGCGGGGATACTTCATGCCGGCGTCGGCAAGGCAAGTTTTTCCGAAGCCGCGCTGATTGAGAACATCAAGGCCTTTTCACAGGCTGTAGCCAAGGCCAAACCGGCCGGCGTCAAGGGAACATTCGTCAAGCGTATGGCGATCAGCTCGACCATGGGGCCGGGCCTGAGAATTGAACCATCGAGCGCAACCGCGCTTTGAGAAGGAGATTTTAGTTTTTGGCGGCCGCGGTTTTCGCCGCCGCCGAAAACCTGGCCGAGGCGGTTTGAATGCGCCGCCTTCCGGTCAGGACCTGTCCAAGACTGCAGGTGTCGCATTTGCGCGGCCTAAGCCGTTGATAACGGGCCGGCATGAGACGGGAGGCGAACACAAAGGATTTGAGCGGGAGCTCAAGACTTTGGTTTGAACCTCGTAGGCGCCTCGTGTCCCTTTGATTTCAAGGGCGCGGAGCGGACAGGCAAACGAGCGCTGCTGTTTGCGTCTCGGCTTGCCGGCCGGTGGCGCCGTCAGTGGCAAAGTGAAACGCGGGAGTCCGGGGCAAGTTTGCCGGACCCGCAAAGCTGGAGAGAGCAGTTGGACAAAGCGCAAAAGCGTGATCTCGTCACCGCGCTAAATGAGGTTTTTTCGAATACGGGCGTGATTGTCGTCGCCCATTATTCTGGCCTGTCGGTCTCGGAAATGACCGACTTCCGGAGCCGTGCACGCGATGCCGGCGCCAAGGTCAAAGTCGCGAAAAACCGCCTCGTCAAGCTCGCGCTCGAGGGGACTGAAGTCAGCGGGATCGCGGAATTGTTCACAGGCCCGACCTGTATTGCATATTCCGATGATCCCGTTGCCGCACCCAAGGCTGCCGTCAATTTTGCCAAGGACAACGAAAAACTCGTGATCCTCGGGGGCACCATGGGCGCCACGGCTTTGGATACCAGCGGCGTGAAATCGCTTGCAAGCCTCCCCTCGCTCGACGAATTGCGCGGCAAGCTGGTCGGCCTCGTTCAGGCGCCCGCGGGCAAGATTGCCCGGGTGATGAATGCACCGGCAGGCAAGCTGGCGCGCGTATTCAGCGCGAAGGGAAGCGAGCAGCAAGCGGCGTGACGCAATCCATAAACTCCTTGAACCAGGTTCAAGCCAAAAAGGACTAAAACAGAATGGCTAATATAGAGAAAATTGCCGATCAGCTGTCGGAGCTTACCGTGCTCGAGGCGGCTGAACTGGCAACAATGCTCGAAGAAAAATGGGGCGTCTCCGCGGCGGCCCCGGTAGCGGTCGCGGCGGTTGCCGCCGCCGGCGATGCGGGCGGCGCGGAGGAGCAGACGGAATTTGACGTCGTTCTGACCGCGTTCGGTGAAAAGAAGATCAATGTCATCAAGGAAGTTCGCGCCATCACAAGCCTTGGCCTGAAGGAAGCGAAGGATCTGGTGGAAGGCGCGCCCAAGCCGGTTAAGGAAGGCGTGGGCAAGGACGAAGCCGAAGAGATCAAGAAGAAACTTGAAGAGGCCGGCGCAACCGCCGAACTCAAATAGGTTTTTATTGCTGAAATCCCGGTTCCGGCGTGCCGCCGGATCCGGGGTTTCCGGCACCATAATGTACGGTTCCCGCAAGCGCCGAAAAATGGGCGTTTGGGCGAGCCGTTACCGAGCGAGATGAGGAGCCCCTATGTCCGAGCAAAATTTTGCGGGTCGCAGGCGTATAAGAAAGACGTTTGGCAATATCCAGGAAGTGGCCGAGATGCCGAACCTGATCGAGGTGCAAAAGCACTCCTACGATCAGTTTCTCATTGTGGAAGAGCCCGAGGGCGGGCGCCTCAATGAAGGCCTTCAGTCCGTCTTCGATTCGGTCTTTCCGATCAAGGATTTTTCCGAGCGCGCGCAGCTCGAATTCGTACATTACGAATTCGAGGCCCCAAAATACGATGTGGAGGAATGTCAGCAGCGGGGCATGACCTTCGCCGCGCCCCTCAAGGTCACCTTGCGGTTGATCGTTTTCGATGTGAACGAGGAGACAGGCGCCCGGTCGGTCAAGGACATCAAGGAACAGGATGTTTATATGGGCGACATGCCGTTCATGACATCGAACGGCACCTTCGTCATCAATGGGACGGAGCGTGTGATCGTATCGCAGATGCACCGCAGTCCAGGCGTCTTTTTCGACCATGACCGCGGCAAGACCCATTCGTCGGGCAAGCTGCTGTTCGCCGCGCGCATTATTCCCTATCGCGGGTCCTGGCTCGATTTCGAGTTTGACGCAAAGGATCTGCTCTATGTCCGCATTGACCGGCGGCGCAAACTTCCCGCAACCACGCTGCTTTATGCGCTGGGGCTGGATGATGAGGAAATCCTGAGTACATTTTACGACGCTCTTCCGCTGAAGGCGACCAAGGATGGGTGGCGTATGCCATTCAAGCCGGAGAGATTCCATGGTCTCAAGGCTTCGCACGACCTGATTGATGCAAAGACGGGTAAGGTCGTTATCGAGGCGGCGCGAAAAATAACCGTTCGCCTGGCCAATAAAGTGGCGTCGGAAGGTCTCAAGGAGCTGTTGATTTCGGACGCCGAACTGATTGGCCGCTATCTGTCGGAAGATCTGGTCAATCTGAAGACCGGCGAGGTTTACGGCGAGGCCGGTGAGGAAATCACCGAGGAGTTCATCGAGAAGATCAAGGAAGTCGGGCTCAAGGAATTTCCCATCCTCGACATCGATCATGTGAATATCGGTTCCTTCATCCGCAACACGCTCGTTGTCGACAAGAACAGCGGTCATGACGATGCGCTGCTTGATCTTTACCGTGTGATGCGCCCCGGCGAACCGCCGACGCCGGATGCTTCGCAAGCACTTTTCGATGGGCTGTTTTTTGACTCCGAGCGTTACGACCTCTCGTCGGTCGGCCGGGTGAAAATGAACATGCGCCTGGACATGGAATGCGAGGACACGGTTCGCACCCTGCGCAAGGAAGACATCCTGGAGGTGATGAAAACGCTTGTTAACCTGCGCGACGGCAAGGGTGAGATCGACGATATCGACCATCTTGGCAACCGGCGCGTTCGCTCGGTCGGCGAGTTGATGGAAAACCAGTACCGCATCGGCCTGCTGCGCATGGAGCGCGCCATCAAGGAGCGCATGAGCTCGGTCGATATCGATACGGTGATGCCGCAGGATCTGATCAACGCCAAACCCGCGGCCGCCGCGGTGCGCGAATTTTTCGGGTCGTCGCAGCTTTCGCAATTCATGGACCAGACCAACCCGCTGTCGGAGATTACCCACAAGCGGCGTCTGTCCGCGCTTGGACCAGGTGGCCTGACCCGCGAGCGGGCCGGCTTCGAGGTGCGCGATGTGCATCCAACACACTATGGACGGATTTGTCCCATCGAGACGCCGGAGGGGCCGAATATCGGTCTGATCAACTCGCTCGCGACATTCGCGCGCGTGAACAAATACGGGTTTATCGAAAGTCCATACCGCAAGGTCGCAAAGGGCAAGGTGACAAGCGAGGTGGTGTATCTCTCCGCCATGGAGGAGACCCGCTATCACATTGCGCAGGCGAATGCGAAGATTGCGCCCAACGGAACCTTCGAGAATGACATGGTCAACTGCCGCTTTGCCGGCGATGCCCATCTCATGCCGGCGGATATCGTGGAATATATGGACGTGTCGCCCAAGCAGCTCGTGTCCGTCGCCGCCGCGCTCATTCCGTTTCTGGAAAACGACGACGCCAACCGTGCGCTCATGGGTTCGAACATGCAGCGTCAGGCGGTGCCGCTGATTACCGCGGAGGCGCCTCTGGTTGGCACCGGAATGGAAGAAGTTGTCGC
>QIGN01000070.1 GCA_003228955.1 Hyphomicrobiales bacterium | reverse complement strand
CGGAGCGCTAGGGTTTTTGTTTGTCCTATCGCCTCGCGGCTACTTGAGGACATTTCGCGCTCAAGTAGGCGAACAGCCGGTAGCGCAAGCAGGAACTTCAAGACGCCGGGCGGATTTCGACAAGAGACCGCGCGCGGGGCGCTGGAAGGCTGCCCCAAAAAATAGGCAAGCGGCCCTTCAGTGCCCCGCGCCAGTCCTCTTGCTTTTGGATTAAAGCAAGCTCCGGAGCCATGTGGCTGCTGGATGCATGATGCTGCGTGGAAGGAGATTGGCGATGGAGCAAGGTTGTTTTCGCTCACGGCTGATCCGTCCTTCGGACGGGCCTGCGCGGGCGCGCGCTCTCGCGCGGCGGCCGTTCGGCCTTGCCTCGGCTGCGCCTCGGTTGATGGTGCGATGCGGCAAGGCCAAGAAACCGACCGAAGCGAGGCAGGCCATTGAGGCCCGGCCGTTAGGCCGCGCTCGCGCAGGCCCGCGAAGCGGAATAGCCGTGAGCGAAAACAAACATCCACACATGCTTCATTGGATACCCGGGACAAGCCCGGGCATGACGAAGGGAAGAGAGGCGGCAATAATAAATGAAAAAGGAGCCCTGATATTTTGAGCGTTCAGAAAACTGCCGGGCGAAGGCGTGCCGGAAGAAGCGCGCGGAGCCTTGCGCCGGGCTGGACGCTTTGCGGCGCGGGGTCCCGGCGCGGCTGATGGCGATGGTTGCGGCGCTTGGGCGGGCGACGGGGGACAGGCAAAACGCTTCGCTTGGACAAGCGAGGGGAATGCGAATAGTTTCGCGGCCAACCCTCAGACGCAAACAATGAAAGCCCGCCCCATGCCCATTCAGCGCCACGAAACAGAATTCACCCAACTCGATACGGCGCAGCTTGAAAAATGGCGCGGGCTTCCCCCCGCCGTCGTGTCGGACTGCATGAACCGCACGAACGTCATGGCGGGCGCGATCAAGCCGGTCGCCCAGGGCATGACGCTGCTCGGGCAGGCGCGCACGGTCAGTTGCATGGTGGGCGATAATTCCGCGCTGCATGTGGCGCTGGGCATGATCGCGCCGGGGCAGATTCTCGTTGTCGATGCGGGCGGTTTCGAGGACACCGCTGTCTGGGGCGGGATCATGACGCGCGTGGCGGTTCGCCGGAAAATCGGCGGGCTGGTGGTCGATGGCGCGGTGCGCGATGTGGCGGAAATTCGCGAGTTCGGCTTTGCCACCTTCGCCCGCGCGATTGTGCCCGCCGGGCCGCATAAGGGATTTGGCGGGATTATCGACGGGCCGATCGCTTGCGCCGGGTGCCCGGTCAGCCCCGGCGATATCATCATTGGCGACGATGACGGGGTGTGCGTGGTGCCGCTGGCGCGCGCGGATGAAATTCTGGCCGCGTCGCTGGACAAGATCGCGGCCGAAGAGGCAACCAATGCGCAGACGGATGAAGGGCAGCTGCCCGGCGCGAAGATGGGGCTGGGCGAAGCGGAAGTGATCGGCGGGTGAGGTGTTGTTTTTGCCCCGCTAATCCTTCAGCTCCCAGCTCACATTTACGCGCACCTGCAGTTTGTACTCGCCCGCCGCGATCGGTACCGGCGCCGATTTCGCTTCCATTGCGGCGCGGGCGAATCTGGGGCGCGGCGGGCCGGCGATGAAGGCCTCGGTGATGGTCAGCACCTTGCCGAGTCCGGTATTGGCGGCGGTGGCATACAGCTCCGCCTTGTCGCGCGCATCGGCCATCGCCGCCTTGCGGGCCATGTTTTCAAGCGCCGCGGGCTTGGCGACGGAAAAGCTGATCCCGTTGATCTGGTTGGATCCAAGCGACACCGCCTGATCGAGAATGACCCCGAGGTTTTCAAGATCGCGCACCGTGATGCGCACCGAATTGACGACCCGGTAGCCGATGACCTCCGGCGGCTTACCGTCCCTGAAGCGGCGGAATTTGGCGCGCACCGAAAAATCCGTCGTCTGGATGTCGCGCGGCTCGATCTGCTGTGTCTTCAGCGCGGCGCTCACGCGGGTCATGGCGGCGGTGTTCTTGTCGAGCGCCTCGCGCGCCGTATTGCCTTCGCTGGCCACGCCGATGGAAATGTTCGCTATATCGGGGCGGGCCTTGGCGGTGCCGGTTCCGGTGACGGAGATCATGCGCTTGTCGGGGTGCCGCGCGGCGCTGGCGGGAGAGAGCATTGCCAGCACAAATGCAAACGCAAGAAGCAGAGGGGAAAATTTGGCGGTCATGGGTTCGAATTCCTTTATGGCGGGCAGGCGCGCAACTCTTTCGTTTGCTCGCGAAACTCTGTTATAGGAGCGGCGGGCGACAAACCCAAGGGGCCCGTAGCTCAACTGGTTAGAGCTGACGGCTCATAACCGTCCGGTTGCAGGTTCGAGTCCTGCCGGGCCCACCACACCAGTCCCATTCAGCCAGCACCGAGCGACGATGAAATGAGAGGCAGATGGTGACATTGGATATGGCGTTTGTCGAACGCAGGTTTCCCGCGCTCGACCCCCGTGACTTTGTCTATTTCGACAACGCCGGCGGTTCGCTTGTTCTGGAAGGCGTTGCGGCACGGGTCCAGGATTATCTGACCACATCGAGTGTCCAGCATGGCGCGAGTTACGCCAAATCGCGCATCGCGTCGGGGCGGTTTTTCGAGGCGCGGGAAAGCGTGGCGCGCCTGGTCAATGCGAAGGACCCGGACGACATCATCATGGGGCCCTCGACCAGCGCGCTGTTGCGGACGCTTTCGGTCATGTTGAGCGGGCGCTTCGCTCCGGGCGACGAGATCATCGTATCTCAAGTTGAGCACGAGGCAAACATCGGCGCCTGGCTGCTGCATGAAAAATCCGGCGTAAATATCAAAGTATGGCCCGTCGACAAAGGCACGCTGGAACTCAGAACGCAAACTCTTGCCGGCCTGTTGACCGACCGTACAAAACTCGTCTGCGTCAATCACGTTTCCAATATTCTGGGCACCATCAATCCGATCCGGGAATTCGCCGATGTGGTTCACGCACATGGCGCGAAGATCTGCGTCGATGGCGTTGCTTATGCGCCGCACCGGCTGATCGATGTCCAGGCCTTCGACGCGGACTATTATGTGTTCAGCTTCTATAAGGCCTACGGTCCCCATCACGCCGCCCTCATTGCGAGGCGCGATGATCTGCGGGATCTGCCCGGCATCAACCATTTTTTCGTTTCCGAAGACGAGATTCCCTACAAGTTTCAGCCGGGCAATGCGAACTATGAGCTGTCATATGGCTGCATCGGCATATCCGACTATCTGATCGAGCTGGCAAAGCATCACACTAGTGCGGAAGACCACGAGCGGGAGTATCTTGCCCACGCCTTTGGTCTGATTGCCGCGCATGAGCAGATACTGTCCGCACGGCTGCTGGAGTATCTGAAATCCGTGCCCGGGGTTCGCATTATCGGCGATGAACGCGCCGATGCGGGCGTGCGCGTGCCAACCATCAGCTTCGTTGTTGAAGATCAGGACAGTCGCGCAATCGTGGAGCATATCGACCGGTTCGGCATCGGCATTCGATATGGTGATTTTTACGCCCGGCGCTTGATCGAAGCCCTTGGCCTTGAGAAGCAGAATGGCGTGGTGCGCGTCTCGATGGCTCACTACAACACCGAGGAGGAGGTCGATAGACTGATAGGGCATTTTGAAACAGTGCTGCCGCGCGGGGTGTCCTAGGCCATGACCCCGCTTCGCATCCTTTACGTATCCGACGGGCGCCCCGGCCACTTCCATCTTGCCGAAGGGGTTATTGCCGCCCTGGCGCGCATTGCAGATGTCGAGACGCGGCGCGTGCTCATAAAGCGCCGCCGCATGGTGCCTGGGCGCTATCTTCGCGCGCTGGCGACGGTGGGCTGGTGCGCGCCGGATCAGCTTTTGAAAATGGGGTATGGGCTCGATGCGGGCGAGGTGAAAGGCGCCGATCTGATTGTGTCCTCGGGCGGGGAGACATTGCCGGTGAACCTCGCGGCAAAGCGGTTGCTGGGCGCGGAGAATATTTTCATCGGGTCAACCCGCGGTATTGATGCGGAAGAATTTTCGCTCATCGTGAGTTCCTATGAACGCCACGCCGGTTTGCCGCACCATCTGGTGACGCTGAAACCAAGCGCGCTGGACCCCGATGCGCTGGGCCGCCCGGAGCGGGTGCCGACATTTGGTGAGGACAACCCGCCCAAACTCGCCGGGCTGCTGATTGGCGGGGACTCGGGCCTCTTCAAATACAGGCAAAAGGAATGGCTCAGCCTGTTTTCTTTCGCTCGTGAGGTCAGCCGCGCATGGGGCACGCGCTGGCTGGTTTCGACGTCGCCCCGCACACCGCCGGACATTGCGCAAGCCGCGTTTGATCTCGCCAAGGACAAAGGTGTAGTTGCTGATTTCATTGACTATAAACTCGCTGGCCCGGGCACGCTGGAGAAGATTTTCAGCCGCGCGGACGTGATCCTGTGCTCGGAGGATTCCAGCACCATGATTTCCGAAGCGGTGTGGGCGCGGCTGCCCGTTGTGGGCATCTCGCCGGCCCATCACGCGTTCAAGCCCGAAGAGCTCGAATACCGGTTGTTGCTGAAGCAAAACAACTGGTGCCGGTTTCTGCCGATTGCGCGGTTGAGCGTTGCGCATTTCGGGGAGGCCTTGAGCGAGATAGAACCGCTCAGCGAAAATCCGCTCGACAGGCTGGCGGGTGAGCTGAAGGCACGCCTGCCGGATTTGTTCAGGCTCTAGCCGATGACTTTCCCGAGAAGTTTACCGAGTTTTCCTGCCTCCTCAACGCTTAACCGGTCCGTCATATGACGTTGTATGGCCGCCGCGTACACCGGCCACATGTTCTGACGCAGCTTGCGGCCCTTTTCGGTAATCCGGATGATCGCGCCGCGCGCGTCCTCCGGGCAGGCCGCCCGTTTTACCAGACCCTGTTTCTCCAGGCGGTCAACAAGGCGGGTGACGCTATAGCGGGCGAACAGCGTCTCTTTAGCGATCTCGCGGGGGCGAAGCTCGCCGCCCGCGCGCTCCAGCTCCAGCAGCACGTCGTAACAGTCGAGCGCCGGAAAGCCCGCTGCCTTTAAATCCGCTTCAATGGCGCCAATGACCATCTGACTTGCGCGCACAAGCCGCGCCCAGGCCGTGATGGTCGAATCAGAGAGTGTCGCGGTCATGGGGAACAGATAAAGGTTTTTTGTTGCAATTGCATCAATTTGAATTATATAATTGCAATTGCAACAAATATCCAAGGAGCACACCCCCATGCCGAAATCCATTGATCGCAACCAATTGCATACGCTCATTGCCAATGGCGATGCCCCCATACTCGTCGAGGCGCTGCCGGAGAAATATTACGCAGAAGGCCATTTGCCGGGTGCTAAACATCTGCCACTTGACCAGGTAAAGGAAAAGGCGGCGGAAATCGCACCGGACAAGAGTGCGGCAATCACGGTCTATTGCGCCAGTGACACCTGCCAAAACTCGCATCAGGCCGCGGCGGCATTCGAGACACTCGGCTACACCAATGTGACTGTCTATGCAGGCGGCAAGAAGGACTGGCGGGAGGCGGGCTTCAAGCTGGAAACAGATTGATTGGGTGCTGGCTTCGCTTCGATGAAGGGCCAAGTACCGGCCTTGATGACGCCTAACACGTCACCTGTTGTAAATGCTTTGCTGAAACAGCAGTTGAGCCCAGCGCAGTTGCGCAGGCTGTTCTGGCGCGCACCGCGTCACGCGCGGCGAGATCACGGCACTGACTAAGCCCGCATATCCCGGATAATCTTTTGGGGCTTGCACCAGTGCGTTCTCCATACAGAAATTTTGAGGAGAATTCTCAATGAGTACTATCAAATTCAATCACGTCATTACTAAAGAATCTGAATTGGAGGAACGTCTGGGTGGCAGACCGATCAAGATGATTGAAGATGTGAAAATGCCGTCGCTCGATGTCCATTCGAAGGCATTTCTCCAATTGTCTCCTTTTGCTTTGATCGGGACCCATGATAGCGCCGGAAACGCCGATGTTTCTCCTCGCGGCGGCGATGCCGGTTTTACTCTCGTGCTGGATGACAACAATATCGTCATTCCCGAAAGGCTCGGAAACCGGCTGGCCGACAGCCTCCGTAACATTATGCAGACCGGGAAGATTGGGGCTTTGTTTGTTGTCCCGGGCTACGGCGAATCCATGCGGATCAACGGCACGGCGAAGGTCATTGCCGATGAGCCAATCATGCGGAAACTCGCGGTGAAGGGCAAGCCGGCATCTGTCGGCATCGCGATACAGATTGAAGAAGTATATGTCCACTGCGCAAGATGCATGTTGAGGTCGGGGATATGGAAAGGCGCCACTTATCCGGACCGCAAAGAATGGGTCTCATTGGCGCAACTGATGATTGACCAACAGAATATGACCGACATCACCGTTGATGAAATGCAGAAGCTGGTCGACGAAGATTATGAGGCACTTTATTGAATTTTCGGCGCTGCCGAAACAAGAAGGGCCGCATCCCTGTCCAGGATGCAGCCCTTCCATTGTCTTGAGGCTTGTCTTCAGGCCGCGTCAGCGCAGCTTAAGCGCTAGCTAGATACCTGCCGAGGCAAACATCCAGGCCCGCGCAGCCGACGACCGCGACGTTAGGGTTAAACCCCTTTGACAATGAGACACTGGATCACCTCCTTTCGGTTGTTGATGGGTGAGGCGAGCTTGAAGTGCTTTGCGCGATTTCGCAAGGGATTAACCGGGCGGCTTGTGGGCGGTCCGGCAATCGAATAGAACCCGGCTCGACCCCTTGAAGAACAGCGATCAGATTCGCGCCAGGCAGCGGAATTCCATGGCCACTCCCCAATATGTTTTCACCATGCAGCAGCTGGGCAAGACCTACGCGCAAGGCAAGCAGGTCCTCAAGGACATTACGCTTTCCTTTTTGCCCGACGCCAAGATCGGCGTTGTTGGCGTCAACGGCGCGGGCAAATCCACGCTCATGAAAATTATGGCCGGGTTCGATACCGAATTTACCGGCGAGGCCTGGTCGGCGGAGGGCATCAAGGTCGGATATCTGCCGCAGGAGCCCGAACTCGATGCGTCAAAGGACGTGATGGGCAACGCCATGGAAGGGGTCGCCGAGGCCCAGGCCCTGCTGGAGCGCTATAACGAACTGGCGATGAATTATTCCGACGAGACGGCCGAAGAAATGGCCGAGCTTCAGGACAA
>QIGN01000124.1 GCA_003228955.1 Hyphomicrobiales bacterium | reverse complement strand
GGCCCGTTTCATCGCCGCCCGCAATTCGCCGATTCGCAGCGCGCCCGTCACATGCGCCATGGCGGCGTAAACCGCAAGCCCGCAAGTGACCAGCGCCGCCAATGCGGCCACCTGGAGCGCAATGCCGTTTGCCGGCGCAAACAGGTCCGAAAGCGCCCACAACGCGCCCCATAGCGCGGCGCCCATCGCCAGGCAAGATACGCAGATGGGCGCAAGGCGGCGCAGGAATGTTTCATCGAAGGTAAAATGCCCGCGCCGGATCAGCGTTACCGCCAGCAGGCCCGCATTGACCCACGCCGCGACGCTGGTGGCGATGGCGATGCCCACATGGCCGATGACCCAGAAGAGCGAGAGACTTCCAACGATATTCACCGCCACGGATATGCCCGCATAATGCATCGGCGTTCGGGTGTCCTCGCGCGCGAAAAAACCCGGTGAAAACACCTTCACCAGAACGAAAGCCGGGAGACCGGCGGCGAAGGCGGCGAGCGCGGCGGCGGTTGCTACCGTGTCGGCCTCGGAAAATGCGCCGCGCTCGAACAGCACCTGAATGATGGGGGTTGGCATGACCATCAGGGCGACGGCGGCGGGAAGCGTCAGCAGCAGCGACAGCTCCAGCGAGCGGTTCTGGGAGTGCAGCGCGCCGCGCTCGTCTCTGGCCCGCAGCTTGCGCGACAGATCGGGCAGCAGCACCACGCCGATGGCGATGCCAACCAGCCCCAGCGGGAGCTGATAGATGCGGTCGGCGTAATAGAGCCATGAGACGGCGCTGTCCTGAAGCGAGGCGATGATGGTGCCGATCAGCAGGTTTATCTGGATGATGCCGCCCGCAATGACTCCGGGAATGCCGAGCGTCACCAGGCGGCGCACGCCGGGCGTCATGCGCGGGCGCTTCAGGCGCAGCCCAAGGCCGATCCGTTTCGCCCAGAAGACGAGCACGAGCAACTGCGCGACGCCCCCCAAAGCCACGCCCCAGGCAAGCGCCTCGCCCGCCTGCGGCGTATTGCCGAAACCCGCCCACGCCACGCCGGCCATGACGCTGATCAGCACGATGTTCAGCAGCACCGGCGCGAAAGCGGCGACCGCAAAGCGGTGCAGCGCGTTGAGCATTCCGGAGAACAGCGCCACCACCGAAACGAACAGCAGATAGGGAAAGGCAATGCGCGTGAGCAGCACGGCGAGATCGAATTTCTCCGGGTTGCCGGTAAATCCCGGCGCGATCACAACCATCAGCCACGGCATGGCTATCTCGGCAATGGCTGTCACCAGCAGCAGCACCGCCACCAGCGCCGAGAGCGCTTCATCGGCGAACTCGCGCGCCGCCCCGGCGCCCTCGCCCTCGACCTTCTTGGAGAAGAGCGGCACGAAGGCGGAATTGAACGCGCCTTCGGCAAACAGGCGGCGGAACAGATTGGGAAAGCGGAACGCCACGAAGAAGGCATCCGCCACCATGCCGGTCCCGAGCACCGACGCGATAAAGATATCGCGCACGAAACCGAGCACCCGGCTGACCATGGTCATGGCGCCGACGGTGGCGAAGGAACGGTAAAGTTTCATGGGGATTGGAAGTAGTGGACACAGGCCGTCAGGGCAAGCGCTCGCTTGGCACTCCAGCCTCAGCCCTCGGGCCCACCGCTTTCCGCCAGCACATTCAGCAGCCGGTGGCGGATTGCCGTCTGGCGGGCCGCGTTGGTCACCTTTGCCGCCCCCGGACCGGTGACGTAGAACACGTCAACCGCTTTTTCCCCGAAGGTGGCGATATGGGCCGACGCAATGTTGAGTTTGAGGTCGGCGATCTCGCGGGTGAGGTCGAACAGCAGACCCGGCCGGTCGATGCAGTTGATTTCGATGACGGTCAGCTCGTCCGACAGATTGTTGTCGATGACCACCTGCGGCTCCACGGAGAAGGCTTTCAGGCTCTCCCTGGATTTCGGCCGTTTGCTCATGATGCCGTTGATCGTAACCTTTTCCTCCACCAGGTCCTGGATGGTGGCGGCAATGCGTGCCGCGCGGCGTTCTTCATCTTCGGAGCGGTCGAACTCGCGGGTCAGGCGTATGGTGTCCAGCGCATGTCCATCGCGCGTGGTGGAAACTTGCGCTCCCACGATATCGGCTCCCGAGCTGGTGCACGCGCCCGCGATCATGGACAGCAGGCGGGGATGGGAGGGCGCGTAAATACTCAGCTCGGTAATGCCCTCGAATGCGTGCGCCATCACGTCGGTGGCAAAATCCTTACCCCGGTCCTTCACCGCCACGATCATCCTGGCGTGGCGCACCTGCTGATCTGTTGTCGTCCGCAACCAGTAGTCGGGCTCGTGGAGCGATATGAACCGCGCGAAGGCGTCCCCGGGGATATCGGAAACCTGCTCGCGCAGGGCGGCGATCACCTGCTGTGTCTGTTCGCGCCGGCTGAGTTCCATCTGGCCACCGGCAAGGACGGGCCGCGTTTCGAAAT
Source organism: Hyphomicrobiales bacterium (assembly GCA_003228955.1). Lineage (GTDB taxonomy): Bacteria > Pseudomonadota > Alphaproteobacteria > Rhizobiales > Methyloligellaceae > UBA2767. Next base: position 9,291 of record QIGN01000124.1, on the reverse strand, counting down.
AGAGGGTGCGCAGCAACTGGCCCTTCCAGCCATTCCAGACACCCGGACCAACAGCGCGAATGTCGGCCACCGTCAGGATCAGCAGCAGTTTCAGCCGTTCCGGGCTCTGGACGATTTCGGCGAAATCCTGAATCGTTTTCGGGTCGTTCAGATCGCGGCTTTGCGCGAACAAACTCATGTCGAGATGATGCTCGACCAGCCATGACACGGTTTCGGTCTCCGCCGCGGACAGGCCGAGCCGCGGGCACAGCCTGCGCGCGATGCGCGCCCCGGCAATCGAGTGGTCCTCTTCGCGCCCCTTGGCGATATCATGAATGAAAGTGGCCACATAAAGCGCGCGGCGGCTCTCCAGGGTGGACAGGATTTCGGTGGCGACCGGGTGGTCGTCGGCGCAGCGTCCATGCTCGATGTCGGACAGAATGCCGACCGAGCGCACCAGATGCTCGTCCACCGTGTAATGGTGGTACATGTTGAACTGCATCATGGAGACAATCCGCCCGAATGTTGGCAGGAAGCGCCCCAGCACCCCGGCCTCGTTCATGCGCCGCAGCGCCACTTCCGGGTTGTCCGGGCTGGTCAGCAGCTTCAGGAACAGCTCATTGGCTTCCCTGTTCACGCGCAGCTTCTTGTCGATCAGCTTCAGCGATGCGCGCACCAGCCGGAAGGCTTCGGGGTGGAACTGCACATTGTATTTCTCGGCCAGCCAGAACAGGCGGATGAGATTGACCGGATCCTGCCTGAATACCTTGGCGTGGGCGACATTGATGCGGCCATTGTCGATTCTGAAATCCGACGTCTTTCTCAGACGCGCGCGCTTGCGCCAGGTCATCGGCGCGAGCAACGCCCTGAGTGCCGGCGCGGTCGTCAGCTGTTTCACTTCGAGGGCTGAGCACACGATACGGGTGAGGTCGCCCACATCCTTGGCGACCAGGAAATAATGCTTCATGAAGCGCTCGACCGGGCGCTGGCCCTTGTGTTCGCGATAGCCAAGCCGTTCTGCCATGGCGGTTTGCACGTCAAAGGAAAGGCGCTCGTCCGGCTGGCCGGTCAGAAAATGCAGATGGCAGCGCACGGTCAGCAGGAAATCCTCGCTGCGCCGGAAAGTTACATATTCGGCGCGGGAGAAAACCCCGGCCTCGACGAATTCCGCAATCGCCTTCGCGGGATGCAGGTAGCGCGCCAGCCAGTAGAGCGTATGCAGATCGCGCAAGCCCCCCTTGCCGTCCTTGACATTGGGCTCCACCAGATAGCGCGAGGCGCCCGAACGGGCGTGGCGGGCGTCGCGCTCCTCCAGCTTCGCGGCAATGAATTCCCGGGCTGAGCCGGCCACCACCTGCCCCTGGAAACCCTCCAGAAGTTCGCCGAACAGGGCTTCGTCTCCCAGAATCAGCCGGGCATCGAGCAGGGACGTGCGGATGGTCATGTCGGCCAGGGCGAGCTTGACCGATTGCGGGACCGTGCGCGTGGCGTGGCCGACCTTGAAGCCCAGATCCCAGAGCAGATAGAGGATGCTCTCCACCACGCTCTCGCCCCATGCGGTCTGCTTGTAGGGCAGCAGGAACAGCAGATCGATGTCGGAACCCGGCGCCAGCAGGCCGCGGCCATAGCCGCCGGTTGCGATCACGCTCATGCGTTCCGCGGAGGAGGGATTTTTCGCCCGGTAAACATGCGCGACGGTGTAGTCGTAGATGACGCCGATAAACGCATCCTGGAACTGCGAAAGCCCCTGCGCACATTTGCGCCCGTCTCCATCCGCATCCAGCTGGCGTTCCGCCGCCACGCGGGCGTCCTCCACAACCTGTTTCAGAAGCGCCAGCATTTCCGTACGCAGCTTGCTTTCCTGTGAAGAATGCTCCTTCCACAGGGATGTCAGCCGCGCGCGCAGCGCCTGCGCGTCGAAATAGGGAGCCGGGGTTAAAAGCGTCTGATCCATGAAATCGCTTTAGCCGATAGAGTCGTTATCCAGCAATGCCTTGAGTTTGTAGAGCGCCTCGAGCGCGTCCCGGGGTGTGAGTTCATCCGGGTTGACCGCTCCGAGGGCCTGTTCAGTTTCCGACGGTCCGGAAGGCTTTACAGGCGCCGGATTTGGCGTCGCGGCGAACAGCGGCAGATCGTTGGCCAGCTCCTTGGCTATGCCGGCCCGCTCGCCGCCTTCAAGATGCCCCAGCACTTCCTGCGCCCGCGCGACCGCGCCCGCCGGCAGCCCGGCGAGCTTGGCAACGTGAATGCCATAAGACCGGTCGGCGGCCCCCGGCGCCACCTTGTGCAGAAAGATGATCTCGTCCTTCCACTCCTTCACCTCCATGGTGACGGCGCCGACGCCCTCGAGCGTGCCAGCAAGGGCGGTCAGCTCGTGATAGTGGGTGGCGAACAGGGCCCGGCAGCCATTGACGCCATGCAGATGCTCCACGCACGCCCAGGCGATCGACAGCCCGTCAAAGGTGGCCGTACCGCGCCCGATCTCATCGAGAATGACGAAAGACCTTGCCGTCGCCTGGTTGAGAATGCGCGCCGTTTCCACCATCTCGACCATGAAGGTGGAGCGTCCCCCGGCAAGATCGTCCGCCGCGCCCACCCGGCTGAACAGCCGGTCGACGACGCCTATTCTGGCCGATTGCGCGGGCACGTATGACCCCATCTGGGCGAGAATGACGACAAGCGCATTCTGTCTCAGAAAGGTGGACTTGCCCGCCATATTCGGACCCGTGACGATCAGCAGGCGGTCCTCGCCCCCGGTCTTTTCTTCTCCCTCAGGCAGGGAGAGATCGCAATCATTGGCCACGAACGCGCCGCCGTCGCGGCTCCCAAGCGCCTGTTCCACCACCAGGTGCCGTGCGCCGGAGACTTGAAATGCGCCGCCTTCATCGACCCGGGGGCGCACCAGGGCGCATTCCTCGGCCAGTTCCGCCAGGGCGCTATACTGATCCAGCGGCGGCTGCATCGCCGATTTCGCCTTGCGCGTCGCTCACCCGCGAGGCGAGATCGTCGAATATCTCCTGCTCCAGGCCCTGGGCCCGGTCGGAGGCGGCGGCGATCTTCGATTCCGTTTGCCCAAGCTCAAGGGTTGTGAAGCGCATCGCGCTGGCCATGGTCTGGCGGTGGATGAAGCCATTGTCCTCGCCCGCGCCCATCAGCCGCCCGCCATGGGCCGCGGGAACCTCGATGAAATATCCCAGCACATTGTTGTGGCGTATCTTGAGCGCCTTGACGCCGGTCGCTTGCACATAGTCGTTCTGAAGACCGGCAATGACGCGGCGGCTCTTGTCGCGCAGGGCGCGCGCGTCATCGAGGTCCTTGCTGTAGCCGGTTCGCACAAAGCCGCCATCGCGCAACTGCGCGGGAATTTCGTCGCTGAGCGCCGCGCCGAGCTCGCGCGGCAGGGCGTCCGGGGGAGCGCCCAAATCCTTCTTCACTCCCCTCAGGAGAACCGGAAGTGTGTCCCCGGAAAGGATTTTCCGCGCCTGCCCGGCGCCGCCCAGCCCATCGCGGATCGCGCCAAGGTCGCGCGGCCCCCCGCGCCCCAGCGTCAGACGGGCGAGCGCGCGGGCAAGGTCGGGGCACCCCTTCAGGGTGGTGCGCAGTTCGGCGCGAACGGCATTTTTCTCCAGCAGATACTGGACCGTATCGAGACGGTTTCCAATGGCGGCGGTGTCCGTGAGCGGACTTGCGAGCGCGCCAGCCAGCGCGCGTGCGCCGGCGCCCGTTACGCTCCGGTCAAGCGCATGAAGCAGGCTGCCGCGCCGCTCCCCATGGCTATTGCTCACAAGCTCCAGATTGGCCCGCGTCGCGGCGTCGATCATCAGCACGTCGCTGGGGCCCATGCGCTTGGGCGGCCGCAGCAGTGGTTGCTTTCCAATCTGCGTCAGCTCGACATATTTGAGCAAAGCGCCGGCGGTGGCGAGTTCAGGCCGGGTAAAGTCACCGAATGCGGATATTTCCGCGACACCCAGTTTGTCCCTGAGCGCCCGCTCGCCCCCGAGCGAGTCGAAATAGGCACGCGGGACGGGTGTCAGCGCCGCCCCGATCTGATCGGCAAGCGCGCGGATTTCAGGGTCGGCGGCCAGCTCGTCCCCGGCGACAATCTCGCCCGGTCCAAGCCGGGACAGCTCGCCCGCCATATCCGTGCCGGAGACCTCGCTCAGCAAAAACTCGCCGGTGGAAATATCCAGCGAGGCGAGGGCGTAATTGTCTCCCGGCGCGGTGGTCGAGGACGGCGCGCGGAACAGCGCGGTGAGAAAATTGTTGGCGCGCGAATCGAGCAGCGCCTCTTCGGTAATCGTGCCCGGCGTGACAAGGCGCACGACCTCACGCCGCACAACCGCCTTGTGCCCGCGCTTTTTCGCCTCCGCCGGGTCTTCCATCTGCTCGCAGACGGCGACCCGGTGCTCCGCCCTGATGAGTTTCTGCAAATATTCGTCCGCCGCGCGCACCGGCACCCCGCACATGGGGATGTCTTCGCCCAGATGCCTGCCGCGCTTGGTCAGGGCGATGCCGAGGGTTCGCGAGGCCACTTCCGCATCAGCGAAAAACAGCTCGTAAAAATCACCCATCCGGTAGAACAGCAGGCAATCGGGGTTCGCCGCCTTTATCTCCAGATACTGCGCCATCACGGGCGTCGGCGCGTCCGCCGCCGGACGCGGTTTTTGCCCGGCCGCGCGATCGCGGGCCGCCTCCGCCCCTGTTGACCGCGTTGTGCGCTTAGCCATTGCCTGTCCTCGGTACCCGCGATTGCAACTGCGAACATTAGACATAGCGCGCCGGAGTGGGCGGCGTGAAGCGCCAACCCGCGTGAAAATCGCATATTGTGCCCGGCGGGCGCTGACCCTATGGTTTTGAAACAATCGAGAGAATTCGCGCCAGGGGCTATCCCCGGCAGGGGAAACGGGCGAGATGCGCCCCAACAAAAAAGTAGCCGGCGTAATGTCTGACAAACTCGGAAGAACAACATACACCGCGCAGGAAGCGCTGCTGTTTCATTCGCGCGGCAAACCGGGCAAGCTCGAAGTCGCCGCGACCAAGCCGATGGCGACGCAGCATGATCTGAGCCTCGCCTATTCACCCGGCGTCGCGATCCCCGTGCAGGCCATCGCCGACGATCCCAAGCTCGCCTACGATTACACCAACAAGGGCAACCTGGTCGCGGTGGTCTCCAACGGCACCGCCATTCTCGGCATGGGCAATCTGGGCGCCATGGCCTCCAAGCCGGTGATGGAGGGCAAGGCGGTGCTGTTCAAGCGCTTCGCCGATGTGGATGGCATCGACGTTCTGGTCGACACCGAAGACGTGGACGCCTTCGTCAATTGCGTGCGCTATCTGGGACCGTCCTTCGGCGGCATCAATCTGGAGGATATCCGCGCGCCCGACTGTTTCGTGGTCGAGGAACGTCTGCGCGAGTTGCTCGACATCCCGGTGTTCCATGATGACCAGCACGGTACGGCGATCATCATCGCCGCCGGATTCATCAACGCACTGCATCTGACGGACCGCAAGATCGGCGAAACCAAGCTTGTGTGCAACGGCGCGGGAGCTGCGGGAATAGCGTCTCTGGAGCTGCTGGTCGCCCTGGGGCTGAAACGCAGGAACATTTTCCTGTGCGACACCAAGGGCGTGATCTATGAGGGCCGCAAAAAAGGCATGAACCAGTGGAAGTCCGCCTATGCGGCAAAGACCGACGCCCGCACCCTGGCGGACGCGCTGGAAGGGGCCGACGTATTCTTTGGCCTGTCGGTGAAGGGCGCGGTGACGCAGGACATGGTGAAATCCATGGCCAAGCGCCCCATTGTTTTCGCCATGGCCAACCCGGACCCGGAAATCACCCCCGAGGAAGTCGCTGAAGTGCGCGATGACGCCATCATGGCGACCGGGCGCTCGGACTATCCGAACCAGATCAACAATGTTCTCGGCTTCCCGTATATTTTCCGCGGGGCGCTCGATGTCCAGGCCAGCACCATCAATGACGCGATGAAGATCGCCGCCGCCGAAGCGCTGGCGGAGCTCGCCCGCACCGACGTTCCCGACCAGGTGGCGGCGGCCTATCAGGGGCACCGCCCGCGCTATGGGCCCGATTACATTATTCCGGTGCCCTTCGATCCGCGCCTTATCGCCCATGTGCCCCTGGCCGTGGCGAAAGCGGCGATGGATTCGGGTGTCGCGCGCAAACCCATCGTCGACATGGAAGCCTATGAGGGGCGGCTGACCGCCCGTCTCGACCCGGTCGCAAGCACGCTGCACACGGTGTTCGACAAGGTGCGCCAGAACCCCAAACGCGTGGTGTTCGCCGAAGGCGAGGAGGAACAGGTCATCCGCGCGGCCAATGCATTCCTGCGCGCGGGCCTCGGCCAGCCCGTGCTGATCGGGCGCGAGAAAAAAATCAGGCAGACTTTCGAGGCCGCGGGTATCGAGTATCGCGAGGAAATCGAGATTGAGAATGCCAGGCTTTCGGACCGCAATACCGACTATGCGGAGTTTCTCCATGCGCGGCTGCAACGCGACGGTTTCCTGGCGCGCGACTGCCAGCGTCTGGTCAATACCGACCGCAATATCTTCGCCGCCTGCATGGTGGCAATGGACCATGCCGATGCCATGGTGACGGGGGTCACCCGCAACTGGTCGATTGCCTATGAAGATGTGTGCCGGGTGCTCGACCCGCAACCCGGGCACAGGGTCATCGGCGTTTCGGTGGCCGTGTGCCGGGACCGCACGGTGCTGGTTGCCGACACGGCGGTCCACGAAATGCCCGAAGCCGACGAGTTGGCGGACATCGCAATCGAGGCGGCGGGCGTCGCACGCAATCTGGGCTACGAGCCCCGCGTCGCCCTGCTGGCCTATTCCACCTTCGGGCATCCCAAGGGCGAACGCTCCGAAAATGCCCGCAGGGCGGTTGAAATCCTCGACGGCCAGGGGGTTGATTTCGAGTATGACGGCGAGATGGCGGCGGATGTGGCGCTCAATGCCGAAGCCATGGCGGCCTATCCGTTCTGCCGTTTGTCGGAGCCGGCCAATGTGCTCATCATGCCGACCTTCCACTCCGCCAGCATCGCAACCAAGATGCTTCTGGAACTGGGCGGGAGCACGGTCATCGGGCCGCTGCTGGTGGGCCTGTCCAAGCCGGTGCAGATCGCGCCGCTCGGCGCAACCGACAGCACATTGGTAAACATCGCCGCGCTGGCCGCCTATAATCTCAGCGGCTGACGCGTTTTAGCGTATTCATTAAATCTGCGCGAGAGCTGTTTCGTTGAAACCGGAGCCCGGGTGGCCGGGAATACTTCGAAAAGACCCTAAAGCTGTTCCTCGCGCCGGTCCGTCGCCGGGGGCGGGGTGCGGGACAGGGCGGCGATTTCGCCATGCAGCGCATCTGTCATGTCAATCTCGATTGAGTTCAGCGAGGGTTGCAGCTGTGTCAGATTGCGCGCGCCGATAATCGGGCATGTCAGGGCGGGATGTTTCGCCGCCCAGGCCACCGCGAGGCTCACCGGGTGATGGCCTTTCTTCTTCGCCAACGCGGTAAAACTTTCCGCCGTTTCAAACACCCACTCCTCGCCATAGCGATGGACATATTCCTGATTGGTCATCAGCCGCCCGGCATCGGGGCGGGTTTTCACGCCATATTTTCCGCTCAGCAACCCCCCGCCGATGGGCGAATAAGCGATGACGCCGAGACCCTCTTCGCGTGCGAGGGGAAAGATTTCCACCTCCGCCTGGCGTTTCACCAGCGAATACATGGGCTGAATGACATCAAGCCGGGGCCAGTGGTTTTTTGCCGCTATCCCCAGACCCTTGGCGATCTGCCATGCGGACCAGTTGCTGGCGCCGAGATAGAGCACCTTGCCGTCGCTCACCAGTTGCTCCAGCGCGCGCAGGGTTTCCTCAAGCGGCACGGTTTTGTCCCAGCGATGCAGGAACAAAACATCGAGCCGGTCGGTGCCAAGACGCTTCAAACTTGCCTCCACGGCGCGCAGAATATGACGCCGGTTGCCGCCGCGCGCATTGATGTCGTCGCCCATGGGGTTGAAACATTTCGAGGTGATGACAAGTTCGTCGCGCTCACTGCCCATCAGCTTGCCGAGGATGGTCTCCGCCTTGCCGCGCGAATAGGCATCGGCGCAATCGAAGAAATTTACGCCCGCCTCGCGGCAGGCCTTGTACATGGCGGAAGATTCTTTTTCATCGGCATCGCCGCCGAAGGACATGGTGCCGAAGCACAGTTCAGACACTTGCAGGCCGGTGCGGCCGAGCAGCTTGTATTCCATTGGGCACCTCCTCGCGCGCCGTGGGACGCGCTCAATAGCCTTCCTTGAGCAGAGGGAAGGCGCTGTCCAGCCAGTTGTTTTGCAGCGGCGTGACTTTCTTCACGAAGGAAGAATCAAGTTCGCCAAACGACGTTACCCCCAGCAGCATGAGGCAGTGTTTCAGTTCCTGCTCCAGAATTTCCAGCATCCGGTGAATAGCGTCTTCTCCGCCCGCCGCCGCCGCGAGCCCCTGAAGACGGCCCAGCCCCACGCCATCCGCGCCAAGGGCCATGGCTTTCACGATGTCGCTGCCGCGCATATAGCCGCCATCGACGATGATTTCCGCGCGGGTTCCGACCTTGTCGACAATCTCCGGCAGCACGTCCGTTGATCCGACCCCATGGTCAAGCTGCCGCCCGCCATGGTTCGAGACATAGACGGCGCTGATCCCGATATCGACGGCGCGCGCCGCGTCCCCGGGGGTGGCGATGCCTTTCAGGATGAGCGGGATATCGAATTTGTTTTTGATTCGCTCCACATCGTTCCAACTGAAGCGCGCCTGATGTTCCTCTCCGGAGGCCTTGCGTCTCGCGGTGGTGAGATAGCGCTTGGCGATGTCGCGCTCGCGCCGCCCGAAGGTATCGAGATCGACGGTGAAACAGATGGCCGTATATCCGTGATCGATGGCGCGGGCTACCAGTTCATCGAGAGTCCGCATCCCCGCGCACATAAATCTGGAAGATTCCCGGGTGGTCCGGCGCGGCCGCCGCCACCTCTTCGAGCCCCGGCGCGCAGGAGGAGCTCAGCATATGCGCCACGCCGAACTTCGCCGCCGCGCGCGCCGGCGCCTTGCCGCCGCCTTTCGTCATGTCCTGCAATGAACCAATGGGCGCGAGCAGAACCGGCAACCGCCAGTTGCTCCCGAGAAATGTCCCCGACAAATCCACATGCTCCACATCGCGCAGCACACGGGGGCGCAGCGCCAGCGCGTCGAGGGCCATGCGGTTGCGTTGAAGCGTGGTTTCGGTCTCCGACCCGCCCATCAGATAGTCCCATGTCTCGC
>QIGN01000173.1 GCA_003228955.1 Hyphomicrobiales bacterium | reverse complement strand
CCAAAGTCGCGAAGTGAGTGGCGCCCGCCGGATCACCTCTGCCGTGTAGCGAACCTCGCGGCGAAAGCCAGCAGGATCGCCGACAGTGAATATCCCGCAAGCAGCCATGTTTGCCACAGGCCCCAGCCAAATGCCGCAATACTTCCCGCCGCCACAAATCCGGCAGTGGCATAGGGGCGCACGTCCGGCGTCAGGCCGCGCAGTTTCCGCAAAACCGCCAGGCCGGCCAGCAAAAACAGCACCGCGCCCACGCCGCCCAGCTCGAACCAGATTTGCAGATAGTGATTGTGGGCGTGACGGCCGAGGCGAACGGGCGGCGTCGTATCGCCCGGCTCCCGGCGCAGGGTCTTTACCAGTTTTTTGTTGAAATACCGCGTTGACCGGATCCCGGTGCCGAAAACAGGCGCCTTGGGGACCTGCTGCGCGGTATAGGCCCAAATGGATATCCGGTCGCGGGCGGAGAAGAATATCCAGTCTGCCTTGTGCAGACCAAGTGCAAAGGGGGCAGCCACAAGCGGCACGGTCAGAAGGGTCACAACGCACCATGCACCAACGACGGCGTTATGGGTGATGCGCGAATGAAAGGACGCCGCCAGAAATACCAGAATGCTCAGGACAAGCGCGGCCTGCGCCGTTTGGCTGGAGGAGAAAACAACCGCGAGGACTGTCGACCCGCCGATCGCCAGCAGTGCGGCGCGCCGGGCGAATTGCCCACTCTGATTTGCCGCCAGCAGCAGCAGCGGCCATGCCAGCAGCATGACCATTGTCGCGTTGCGATTGTTCCCGCTCGGGTTGATGACAATCCTGACCTGCTCGAGCCGGCGCCGGAACTCGCTTTCCAGCACCTGGACCATTTCGCCGCCTTTCAGGGCAAAAACCGAAATCTCATTGTCCCCGGGCCGTGTAAAAGGCCAGGCGGTATAGATTGCCTCCCTGAGAGGATGACCGGCCACGAATTCAAAGCCGGCCAGCCCGGCGCCCAAAACACCCGCCCAGACAATCACGGCGCCGATGCGGGCAATCTCGCCGTCTGACTGGCGGCGGAAAGTCCCGGCCAGCAGCATGGCGAACAGAAACACCAGTACAAGGGTGGCCGCCTTGAGCAGCGCGGCCCGCGGGTCCGGCGCCCAAAGCGCGTTGAGCGGCAGGTAAACGGATAACCCCAAAAGCGCCGCCCACAGCCAGCGCTCCTTCTGAAACACCGCAACGCCGCCCGGGGTCTTGCTGATGGCGAGGAAATAAAACACCGACGAGAGAGCCAGTAAGGCCAGCAAACCTACATCGGCGCGCGGAATGCTGGGTCCGATCAGCAAAACCATCGCCAGCAGGGCGCCCAGTATGCACATATGCCACCAGCGGGCCGTGTATCTGTCAGGATCGGGAATAATTATGCTCAACCTTCGGCGCTTGAGAATGGTTTTGGCTGAAACGGTTCCGGGGTATGGCTGACGCTGCTGAAACCGTTCCAACTGCACGGCAAACCTAAATGACAACTACTCACGAGAAAAGCATCCATTTATTTGTCCTGCCGCTTCGCTTTTTGAGGACTCATTTTGTTGTCCTACCGCTTCGCTATTTGAGGACTCATTTATGTGCGGAATAGCAGGATATCTCGATTCATCGCGCGCGCGCGAAGGCGGCGGAGAAGCGCGCATTCGCGCCATGACGGACAGGCTCATTCATCGCGGACCCGACGCGGGGGATGTGTGGCTGGACGCGAAAGCCGGTATCGCGCTCGGCGCCCGGCGCCTGGCGATCATCGATCTGTCGGACGCGGGCAACCAGCCGATGCAATCGTCCTGCGGCAATTTCGTGCTGGCCTATAACGGCGAGATTTACAACGCGGGCGAGTTGCGCGGCGAACTTGAGGCGGCGGGGAAGACGTTCCGCGGATATTCCGACACCGAAGTCATCGTCGAGGGCTGCGCCGCGTGGGGCGTTGAGGAAACCGCGAAACGGATCATCGGGATGTTCGCCTTTGCGCTCTGGGACAGGCGCGAGAAGCGGCTGTTTCTCGTGCGTGACCGGCTGGGCATCAAGCCGCTTTACTGGACGCTTGCCAATGGGGTGCTGATCTTCGGGTCCGAGCTCAAGGCGCTCAAGGCTCACAGAGATTTTCCAAGCGGCATCGACCGCAATTCCGTCGCCGCCTATCTGCGGCACAATTTCATCCCCGCGCCGCACACGATCTACGCCAATGTGCACAAGCTGGAGCCGGGCAAAATTCTTGCTCTGGACGGCTCGGGCGAGCCGCGTATAGAGAGCTTCTGGTCACTGGAAGAGATTGCGCGCGAGGGGCTGGCCACTCCATTCGCGGGGAGTGAGAAAGAGGCGGCGGACGAACTCGACGCTCTGCTGCGCGACGCGGTGTCCCGGCGAATGGTGTCGGACGTTCCGCTTGGAGCGTTTCTGTCCGGCGGCATTGATTCCTCCACCGTGGTGGCGCTCATGCAGGCCCAGTCAAACAGGCCCGTCAAAACCTTCTCCATCGGCTATGCCAGCGAAGGCTTCAACGAGGCCCATGACGCAGCCGCCATCGCCCGGCATCTGGGCACAGATCATACAGAACTCACTGCCACGGCGCAGGACGCGCGCAATGTCATCCCCTCGCTTCCGGCCATTTATGACGAACCGTTTGCGGATGCGTCGCAAATTCCCACTTTTCTCGTCTCGCGCCTGACGAAAGACCATGTCTCCGTCGCTCTTTCGGGCGATGGGGGCGATGAACTGTTCGGCGGCTACACGCGCTATTTCACGGCCGATAAATATGCCTGGCCGCTGTTCGACAGCCCCTGCGTGCTCAGGTGCGGCGCGGCGCGGGGCCTGCGGCTTCTCTCGCCCGGAAGCTGGGACAAACTGGCTCATATGATTCCCGAAAACCGCCGCCCCGCGCTGCTTGGCGAAAAGCTCCACAAGCTCGCCGATTGCCTCGGGGGCACACGGGACAAATTCTACCGGCGTCTCATCTCCCATTGGAACAACCCGCAAGACCTTGTCGCGGGCGCACGGGAATACCCGACGCCCGCCTGGGATGACAGCCTTGGCGAGCGCATCCCCGATTTCGTTGCGCGGATGCAATATCTCGATACCGCCACCTATCTGCCCGACGACATTCTCACCAAGGTCGACCGCGCCTCCATGGCGGTTTCGCTGGAGGTGCGGGTGCCTCTGCTCGATCACCGGGTGGCTGAATTCGCCTGGACGCTGCCCCGGCGCATGAAGGTGCGCGACGGCGCCGGCAAGCAGGTTCTGCGCGCGGTTCTGGCGCGTTACGTTCCCGATGAATTGGTAAAGCGGCGGAAGATGGGGTTCGGCGTTCCCATCAATGAGTGGCTGCGCGGACCGCTCAAAGAATGGGCCGGCGATCTTCTTTCACCCGATGCGCTCAACAGACACGGGCTGATCAACCCCGAGCCTGTGCAGCGCAAATGGGCCGAACATCTCAGCGGCGCGAAATCCTGGCCCCTGCCGCTGTGGAGCGTGCTGATGTTGCAGGCATGGTGCGATGCCCAAAAGGCCCCGGGTCCGCCGTCATGAAAATCTGCCAGCTCTGCAATCTCGATTTCACGCTCTACCATTTCCTGCTTCCGCTGATGCGGGGCATGGGAGAGAGGGGCCATGAAGTCGTCGGCGTCTGTTCGCAGGGACCGTTCGCGGAAATGGTGCGCGAGGAGGGGTTTCGCGTCGAGACGGTTTCAATCGACCGCAGCACCAACATCGTCAAACACGCCCGCACCGTCGCGGAATTGACGGCGCTGTTCGCCCGTGAAAAATTCGATATCGTTCATGTGCACAATCCGGTCGCGGCGCTGGTCGGGCGCATCGCCGCCTGGCGCGCCGGCGTGCCCTGCATCGTCTACACGGCGCATGGGTTCTATTTCCACGAGAACATGCCGCTCCATAAACGCGGGGTTTTCATTGCCCTGGAATGGCTGGCCGGGCGCGTCACCCATGTGCTGTTTACCCAGTCCGAGGAAGACGCCGAAACAGCGAAGAGGCTCAGGCTCATTGCGGGCAGGCATATCGAGGCCATCGGCAATGGCGTCGATGGGCGGCGGTTTCATGCCGCGGGTTCCAGACTGGATCGCGCACGCATCCGCAAGGAAATCGGATCCGCCGGTGAGCGCATCGTAATCATGACCGTGGGGCGTCTGGTGGCGGAGAAGGGGTTTCCCGAACTCATCGAGGCCATGGCCCGCGTCGATGCGGATTTATGGGTAATCGGTGAGCGGCTGGAAAGCGATCACGCCAAAGGCATCGAGGAGGCTTTGACACTCGCCCGGAGCGATGAGCAACTCAGGGAACGCGTGCATTTCCTGGGGTATCGCGATGACATTCCCGATCTGCTGCGCGCCGCCGACATCTTCGTTTCCGCCTCCCACCGCGAAGGCCTGCCGCGCTCCATCATCGAGGCGATGATGTGCGCGCTCCCCGTCGTCGCCACCAATATCCGGGGCAGCCGGGAGGAGGTTGTTCCGGGCGAGACCGGGCTGCTTGTGGAAGTGAAACAGCCCAAGGAACTGGCGCGGGCGCTTGATAAACTCGCCGGCGATCCCGCAATGCGGAAAAAGCTCGGCTCCGCGGGGCGCGTGCGCGCGCGCGATCTTTATGCGGAATTCAAGGTCATCGCCCGGCAGATCAAAACGCTTGGACTTTAGGCGCTATTGCTTTGCCAAGGCCTCGGCGAGACCCTGCTCGAGGGGGCGGGGGGTAATTCCGAGAATTTCCTTCATCTCGCTCACATCGACGCCCTTGTCCTCGCAAAGCCGCAGCACTTCGGCATCCTTTATTTCCGGGACGCCGGGAACATACGCGCTCAACCGGGCCGCCAGCCGCAACAGCGCGACCGGCAGCGGCGGCACCTTGACCCAGGTGCCGGACGCGGCGGCGATGGCGCGCAGGAAATCACGATAAAGAACGGCTTCGGGTCCGCCCAGATGAAGGACGGCGCGTTCCAGGCCGGGCTTTGCGGCCGCGCGCACCACCGCCTCGGCAACGTCATCTACATGGATGGGCTGTATCAGGGCCCGGCCCCCACACGGCAGCGGCACAATGTGAAAGCGCGCGATGAGGGCAGCCATGCGCTGGACATTATTCTCGCCCGCCGCGCCGTAGATCATGGTCGGATGCAACAGCACCCAGGGCAGATCGCCGTTCTCCAGATCGCGCGCCGCGCCGCGCACCTCATCGGCCTTGGCGTCGGGAATGCGCGAGAGATAGCGCGCGGAGCCTATGACGATGTAGCGGCCGATGCCGGGGGTACACAGCCGGGCGATGGCCGAGGTGTAGCGGGCATGGACCGTATTGATGACGATGTCGCGCGCGCGGATTACTGAGGGACCGCGCGGAACCTCCTCCAGATCCAGTACGACATGCTTGCCCGGCAACCCGCCAAGGGTTTTGGCATCGCGGCCGATGGAAAGGACGCGATGACCGGCCCGGTGAAATCTCTCCACCAGCAGGCGCCCCAGCCGGCCGGTGGCGCCGAAGATGACGATGCGGGGGAAATTGCGTTCAGGCATGGGATCTTCTTTTGCTGTCCTACCGCATCGCTGTTTGAGGACTCATTTTGCTGTCCTGCCGCATCGCTGTTTGAGGACTCATTTTGTTGTCCTGCCGCTTCGCTGTTTGAGGACCATCGCAAGATGCGTTGTTTATGCAGGTGTTATGCGGTGATTTCGGCTATGAGTCACCGTTGCCGGGACGCGTGAACCGAAATCGGGCCGACATTTCCACCACATGCTGTTCAACTCTCAAATCTTCCTATTGCTGTTTTTGCCGCTGACGCTGCTCGTTTATTACCGTCTTTCGGAAAGCCGTGCCCAGCGCGAATGGCTGCTGATCGCGGCTTCGATAATTTTCTACGGCTATTGGGATTACCGGCTGGTGCCGTTGCTGGCGGGGTCGATCATCGCAAACTGGATTCTTGCGCGTACGTTCCGCGCCGCCGGTTCCAAAGCGATCTTTGTCCTTGGCATCGCGCTGAATCTGTCCCTCATCGGGGTTTTCAAATATGCCGATTTCTTCGCCGGGTCACTGGCCTGGATATTGGGGGTTCAGCACAGCCCGTGGAATATCATTCTTCCCCTCGGCATTTCATTTTTCACCTTCCAGCAGATTTCCTATCTGGCCGACCGCTACAGAGGGGAAGC
>QIGN01000001.1 GCA_003228955.1 Hyphomicrobiales bacterium | reverse complement strand
GCTCCCTGAGCGAAAAGGAAGTCGCCGGCGTGATGGCCCATGAACTGGCCCATGTCGCCAACCGCGATACGCTGACCATGACGATCACCGCGACCCTCGCCGGAGCGATTACCATGCTGACGAATTTCGGCATGTTTTTCGGGCGCGGGCGTAACAGCGGCGCCCCCTTCGGGTTTATCGGCCTGATCGCCGTCATGTTCCTTGCCCCGGTGGCGGCGGCGCTGGTCCAGATGGCGATCAGCCGCTCGCGCGAATATGAAGCCGACAGGCTCGGCGCGGAAATATCGGGCGAGCCAATGCAACTCGCCTCCGCGCTTCAGAAGATCGCCGGGCAAGCGAAGCAAATCCCCAATATGGCGGCGGAGCGCAACCCGGGAAGCGCGCATATGTTCATCATCAATCCGCTCTCGGGTGCGCGCATGGACAACCTGTTCTCAACCCACCCTAATACCGAGAACCGCGTGGCGCGCCTCGTCGCGATGGCGCGTGAGCGGGGCCAGACCGCA
Organism: Hyphomicrobiales bacterium; assembly: GCA_003228955.1. Taxonomy (GTDB): domain Bacteria; phylum Pseudomonadota; class Alphaproteobacteria; order Rhizobiales; family Methyloligellaceae; genus UBA2767. Next base: position 5,993 of record QIGN01000001.1, on the reverse strand, counting down.
AATCCCCCGGCGCCCGCCACACCGCGCGGCCGTTCGGGCCCGTGGGGTTCCAGCAGCTCCGGACCGTGGGGTTAAGTCACTCCGTGAACGCATCTCAAAACACTGAAAACAAAAGCATCCGCCATGCGCGCGACTATGCGGTCGGGCTGCCCGCGCGCCGCGCGGCCGTTCTCCTGCTGGACGCGGTGCTGAACGGCCGCCAGCCGCTTGACGACGCACTGGTGGACTCACGGGCCGCGCGCGAGATGGTGTCCCTGGCGGTGCGCGACCGGGCGCTCGCCCGCGCCATTGCCTCAACCGCCCTGCGCCGCAAGGGCCAGCTCGACGCGGTGCTCGATCATTTTCTCGACAAGAAACTCCCCCGGGGTTCGGGTCCCTTGCGCGAAATCCTGCTTGCCGCCGCGTGCCAGCTGCTGTTTCTCGACACGCCCGATCATGCGGCGATCGACCTGGCCGTGCGGCAGGCCAAACAGGACAGAAATGCCCGGCATTTCGACAAACTGGCGAATGCGGTGCTGCGGCGCGTGGCAAGAGAGGGTCCGGCGCTGGCCGCGGCGCAGGACGCCGCTGTGCTGAACACGCCCCCCTGGCTGTGGAAGCGCTGGAGACAAACCTATGGCGAAGACATCGCCCGGCGCATTGCGCAAGCCCATCTGAACGAAGCGGCGCTCGATCTGACGGTCAAGAAGGACCCGCAAAAATGGGCCGAACGGCTCGAAGGCGTTGCGCTGGACACCGGCGGCGTGCGCCTCGTGTCGAAGGGCCGGATTGAAAATCTCGACGGTTATAACGAGGGCGCGTGGTGGGTTCAGGATGCCGCCGCCGCGCTGCCCGCGCGGCTGCTTGGCGACGTCGCGGGCCGGCGCGTGGCCGATCTGTGCGCCGCGCCGGGGGGCAAAACGGCCCAGCTTGTCCATGCGGGCGCGGACGTAACCGCCGTCGATACGTCTCCCCGGCGGCTGGAGCGGCTCGAGGAAAACCTGAAACGGCTCGGGCTGGCCGCAAATCTTGTGGCCGCCGACGCCACCGCATGGATACCGGATGCAAAATTTGACGCGGTATTGCTGGATGCGCCATGCACCGGGACCGGCACGCTGCGGCGTCATCCGGACATCGCCCATCTCAAGAGACCAAAGGACCTTGAAGAGCTGACCGGACTGCAGGCGCGCCTCCTGCGCCAGGCGGTTTCACTGGTCCGCCCCGGCGGCCAGCTGGTCTATTGCACCTGTTCGCTCGAGCGCGAGGAAGGTGAGGACCAGATCGCGGCACTGCTCGGCGAGATGCCGGAACTTCGCCTCGATCCGATTCGTTCATGCGAAATTTCCGGACATGACAGCTGGCTGAACGGCGAGGGCGCGCTGCGGACCCTGCCATTCGATTTCAACGCCGGGTTGGAAAAAATGGCCGGGATAGACGGGTTTTTCGCGGCCCGCCTGACCGTTCACGGTGACGGGGAATAAACTTGGGGGCCGCGCCCTTGATCCCGTCGCAAAGCACGCTCATGAATGAAACCGCATGATCGCTGATACCATTTCAAATCGCGTGCGCCTGACCACGTCGGCGGCAGGGCGCGCCGGACGCGGCGCCTGGCGCGGATTGCTGCGCTCCCGGGCGCTGCGATGGCGCTATCGCGGAGAGCCGATCGACCGGCTGTATCTGACGCCCCAGGATCTGCGCACCAGCGACCCGAGTTTCTCCAGTGAAATCTACCACGGGCATTTCGGACTGGCCGGCGTGGTTGGCCTGCTCGGCGCCGATTCGCCCTTTGCCATTGCGCCGCCAAGCCCGGCATGGGCGCGCGAACTTCACGGTTTCGGCTGGCTGCGCCATCTCCATGCGGCCCGCGACGAGATTTCAGGCGAACAGGCCCGCACGCTGGTGAGCGACTGGATAGCGCTTCACGGTGATTTGCGCGGGCTGGCATGGGAGCCGGAAATTACCGCGCGGCGCATTATATCCTGGCTGTCCCACGCCGCCATTCTCGTGGAAGGCGCGGATGAGAAATCCTATGACACCTTGGTGCGCAGCTTCGCGCTTCAGTTCCGTTTTCTGAAATCCACCTACCGGGACGGTCCCGATGGACTTGCCCGGCTGACCGGTCTGATCGCGCTGGCCTTCGCGGGTCTGTGCGCCGATGAGCAGCAGCCCTCCTCCCTTGCCCGCCCAAAACAGCTGGCGGACGAGTTGAAGCGTCAAGTCCTGGCCGATGGCGGCCATATCAGCCGCAATCCGGCGGTGCTGATCGACCTGCTGCACGACCTGCTGCCCCTGCGGCAATGTTTTATTGCCCGCGACCAGGTACCGCCGCCCGAGTTGCTGACCGCCATAGACCGCATGATGCCGATGCTGCGGTTCTTCCAGCTGGGCGACCAGGGGTTCGCCCGCTTCAACGGCATGGGGTCAACGCCGATGGAATCTCTCGCCGCGCTGATAGTCCATGACGATGTGCAGGGCACGCCGGTATCGCACGCGGAAAAATCGGGATATTGCCGGCTTGCCGCCGGCGCGACGGTGATGCTCGCCGATACCGGCCGCGCGCCGCCCATCGCACTGAGCGCGGACGCCCATGCGGGATGTCTGTCGTTCGAGATGAGTGCCGGGCGGCACCCCTTGATCGTTAATTGCGGCGTGCCGGTGCATGACGAAAGCGAATGGCGCGCGGTTTCGCGCTCCACCGCCGCCCATTCGACGCTGACAGTGAACGATACCTCGTCCGCGCAACTGGTTGGCGCCGGTTCACCCGCCGCGACAGGACACAAACCCGGGCTCGCCGGGCCGGTCAATGCGCAGGCCGCGATGAACACCCGCGACGGCCCGGCGGAGTTGCGGGCCTCGCATGACGGATACGACCAGAACTACGGCATTACCCATGTCCGCTCCTGGCGCCTTTCGGAGGATGGCGCGCTGCTTGAAGGAATCGACCAGTTGATTGCGCCCCATGGACTGAAAGGCGCCGCGCGCGACAATAAAGGCAAATACGCGCTCCGGTTTCATCTTCACCCCACCGCACGCGTGGAAGCGTCAGAGGATGGTAAAAGCGCCTTCATTTGTCTGCCGGACAATGAAATCTGGCGGCTGTCGGCTGGAGAGGGAAACATGAACATTGAGGAAAGTGTGTTTCTGGCGGACGTCAAGGGGCCGCGCCACGCATTGCAGATCGTCGTGTCTGGCGCCATGGGCGGAGCGACCGACACCACTCTGCGCTGGAGTTTGAAACGCGTCGCCGCCGGGGAACCGCGCGAGGCGAAATTGGCCGAAGACACCGGAGCGGAGGCTGAATTGCCGCCCGGCGGGGAATAGGGAGCCCCCAGCGCATTTTGCCCGGTTCCTTGCGCGCGCCAATCATGTTAACCGGGCGGTCTTTCCCATGAAGGGGGCTTGAAGGCGCGAGGGCTGAATGACCGGGAAACCTGAGAAAATCGAGCGGGCGCTGATTTCGGTCTCCGACAAGAGCGGAGTCGCGGAGCTGGCGCGCGAACTTGCCGGCCAGGGGGTTGAACTTGTCTCCACCGGCGGGACGGCGGAGCTTCTTCGCAAGGAAGGCCTGAAAGTCGAAGACGTGTCCGGCATTACAGGCTTCCCCGAGATGATGGACGGGCGGCTCAAGACGCTTCACCCGAAAGTGCATGGCGGGCTGCTCGCCATTCGCGGCAATGAAGACCATGCCCGCGCGCAGGCGGAACACGCTATTCGCAATATCGATCTGCTGGTGGTCAATCTCTATCCCTTTGCGCAAACCGTCGCGTCGGGCGCGGACTTCGAGGCCTGTATCGAGAACATCGACATCGGCGGGCCCGCCATGATCCGCGCCGCGGCCAAGAACCATGCCGGCGTCGCGGTCGTGGTCGACCCGCTGGACTATAAGAAACTTCTGGCGGACATGGGCACGCATGGCGGCGCGACCAGTCCGGAATTCCGCCGCGAACTGGCGGCCAGGGCCTATGCCCGCACCGCCGCCTATGACGCCGCCATCGCCACCTGGTTCGCGGAGCAGCTGGACCAGCAGACCCCGGACACCCGCGTCTTTGCCGGACGCCTGTCCCAGACGCTCCGCTATGGCGAAAACCCGCATCAGTGGGCCGCCTTCTACACAGGCGGCGAGGCGCGCCCCGGCGTCGCCACGGCGCGTCAGGTGCAGGGCAAGGAGCTGAGTTACAATAATCTGAACGACACCGACGCCGCCTATGAGCTTGTCAGCGAATTCGACCCCGGCGAAAGTGCCGCCGTCGCCATCATCAAGCACGCCAACCCGTGCGGTGTGGCGACGGCTTCGTCACTGGCGGAAGCCTATGCCCTGGCGCTGCGATGCGACCCGACAAGCGCATTCGGCGGCATCGTCGCCCTCAATGGCACCCTCGACGCTCCTTGCGCGAAAGCCATTTCGCAAATCTTCACCGAGGTTATCATCGCCCCGGACGCCGACGACGAGGCCCTGGCGCTGCTGGCGAAGAAGAAGAATTTGCGGGTGCTTCTGGCGGGCGCGCTGCCCGATGCCGGCGCCGGGGGCGTCACGCTGAAAATGCTGTCCGGCGGCTTCCTGCTGCAAGCGCGCGACAATGGGCGCGTCAGCACGCTGGAGCTCAAGACGGTCACGAAGCGCGCGCCGGACAAACAGGAACTCGCCGATCTGAAATTCGCCTTCACGGTCGCCAAACACGTCAAATCCAACGCCATCGTCTACGCGAAAGACGGCGCCAGCGCCGGCATCGGTGCGGGGCAGATGAGCCGCATCGATTCCGCGCGCATCGCCGCCTGGAAAGCCGGCGACGCCGCCAAAGCAGCGGGCCTCGGCGAACCGCTCACCAGGGGAAGCGTCGTCGCCTCGGACGCCTTCTTCCCCTTCGCCGACGGATTGCTCGCGGCGGTCGAGGCGGGCGCAACCGCGGTCATCCAGCCCGGCGGCTCCCTGCGCGACGATGAGGTGATCGCGGCGGCGGATGAGGCCGGCATCGCCATGGTGTTTACCGGGATGCGGCATTTCCGGCATTAGGGGGCTTGCACACGACGCCCGGCCGAAATCATTTTTTTGAATATTTCCCCCAAAGGTCCGGCCGCCGCTCCCGCGTAATCCTCTCCGCCATCTCGCGCCGCCATTCAGCTATTTTCCCGTGATCGCCCGAGAGCAGCACGTCCGGGATGTCCCGGCCCTCCCATTCCCTTGGCCTGGTATAGTGGGGATACTCCAGCAGGCCCTGTTCGAAACTCTCCTGGGCAAGCGACTCCGCGTCGCCAACAACACCGGGGAGAAGCCGAACGCAGGCCTCAACAAGCGCGCAGGCCGCGATCTCCCCGCCCGCGAGCACGAAGTCTCCGATGGAAATTTCCTCGATATCGCGCGCGTCCAGCACCCGCTGGTCAACACCCTCAAAGCGCCCGCACAGCAGCGTTACACCGGGGCCGGTGGAGAGGTCCCGCACGCGTGCTTGCGTCAGCGGGCGCCCGCGCGGGGAGAGATGGATGAGCGGCGTATCGGGTGATTGCGCGGTCGCCTCGTCGATAGCCGCGCCGAGCACATCCGCGCGCATCACCATGCCGGGTCCCCCGCCCGCCGGCGTATCGTCCACCGAGCGGTGTTTGTCTTGCGTGAAATCCCTGATGTCGATGGTCTGAAGCGCCCAGACGCCCTGCTCCAGCGCCCTGCCGATGAGGCTCACCCCGAGCGGCCCCGGAAACGCTTCGGGCAGGATGGTCAGAACGCGCGCTGTCCAGGGTGGCCTCATGAGTCTCTATTTGTCCTATCGCTTCGCTACTTGTACTTGAGGACTAGTCCTCAAAATACCCGTCGGGCGGCAGCATCAGCAGCCAGCCGGCCTCAAGGTCGATGTCGGGCACGATCTCTTGCGTGAAGGGTACGAATACGCTTTGGCCGCCCGTGGCCGGCCGGATTTCCAGAAGATCGCCCGCACCAAAATTCTGCACCGACACCACCTGACCCAAGGCCGCGCCCTCGCCATTGACGGCGACCAGACCTATCAGATCGGCGAAATAAAATT
>QIGN01000004.1 GCA_003228955.1 Hyphomicrobiales bacterium | reverse complement strand
TCTCAATCGACGCCCTCTCCCAATCCGTGCTACACCGCCCTTCCCTGCAAACCGGATCGCCCCCCGATGTCCCCGATCATCCGCATATCCAATCTATCCAAGACCTATGAGGGCGGGTTCCAGGCGCTGAAGGATATCAATCTGGACATCGCGGAAGGCGAGATATTTGGCCTGCTGGGGCCCAACGGCGCAGGGAAAACGACGCTGATCGCGATCATTTGCGGCATCGTCAATCCGGGGCCCGGCTCGGTCACCGTAAACGGGCACGACATTGTCCGGGATTACCGCAAAACCCGTTCGCTCATCGGCGTGGTGCCGCAGGAGCTGACAACCGACGCGTTCGAGACCGTATGGCACACGGTGAGCTTCTCCCGCGGCCTGTTCGGAAAACCTCACGACCCGGCGCATATCGAAAAAGTGCTAAAAGCCCTGTCCCTGTGGGACAAGAAGGACGAACGGATCATGGCGCTTTCGGGCGGCATGAAGCGGCGCGTGCTGATCGCCAAGGCGCTCTCCCACGAGCCGCGCATTTTGTTCCTCGATGAACCGACGGCCGGCGTCGATGTGGAGCTGCGCAAGGATTTGTGGCAGGTGGTGCGCGAATTGCGCGCCTCGGGCGTCACCATCATCCTGACCACCCATTACATCAAGGAAGCGGAAGAGATGGCCGACCGTATCGGTGTCATCAACAAGGGCGAGATCATCCTTGTCGAGAAAACGAGCGAATTGATACGAAAGCTCGGCACCAAGCGCCTGACGCTGGAGTTGCAGAACAGGCTCAGAAAAATCCCGGCCAAACTCAAGGAGCACAAACTGGAGCTGGCGTCGGACGGCGCCCAGCTGATGTACACCTATGACCGGCACGCCCAGCGCACCGGAATCACGGCGCTTCTGAACGATCTCGCCAAAGCCGGCATCAAATTCAAGGACATCGACACGACCCAGAGTTCGCTCGAGGACATTTTTGTCAATCTGGTAAAGAGGGCCAAATGAACTGGCGCGCGGTGGCGGCAATCTACACCTACGAGATGGCGCGCACCCGGCGCACCCTGGCGCAGAGCATTGGCGCGCCGGTGATATCCACCGCGCTCTATTTCGTGGTGTTCGGCGCGGCCATCGGCTCGCGCATCACCGAGGTGGAGGGGGTGAGCTACGGGTCGTTCATCGTGCCGGGGCTGATCATGCTCTCGGTGCTGACCCAATCCATCGCCAATGCATCTTTCGGGATTTATTTTCCTAAATTCACCGGCACCATTTATGAATTGCTGTCCGCGCCGGTCTCCTTTTTCGAGATCGTGCTGGGCTATGTCGGCGCGGCGGCCACAAAGTCGATCATTCTGGGGACGATCATTCTGGCCACAGCGGCGCTGATAGTGCCGCTCCAGATCGCGCACCCGTTCTGGATGGCGCTGTTTCTGGTGCTGACCGCCGTCACCTTTTCGTTGTTCGGATTCATCATCGGCATCTGGGCCGACGGGTTCGAACAACTCCAGATCGTCCCGCTGCTGGTCATCACGCCGCTGGCGTTCCTGGGGGGGAGCTTCTATTCCATTTCCATGCTGCCGCCCTTCTGGCAGAAGATTTCTCTCCTGAACCCGGTGGTTTATCTCATCAGCGGTTTCCGCTGGAGCTTCTACGAGATCGCCGATGTATCCCTGGGGCTTTCCCTGGGCATGATCTGCGTCTTCCTCGTCATCTGCCTGGGCACCATCTGGTGGATTTTCAAAACCGGGTATCAGCTGAAGAGCTGACTCGTGGCCAACTGTGGGCATAACCACTTTTTCTGGTGCACCCCCTACACATTGCGGGTTCATTGGAATAGTTTGATTTTCGCAGGGAATGGAGGAGTTGCGAGGAGTTTCGGGGAGTTAAAAGGGGGAGTTGAGGATTGGCTACGCTCAGTCTGGTTCGCGACAGTCTACAAGCACCGGATATTACCGCACCGTGGTCGCAGCGCCTGCGGCGCAAGGGGTATTATGGGCTGGTAACTATATCCGCCCATACCGACCTTCATTATTTCTGGGAAAAGCGCTGGTTTTTTATCGCCCTGTTCATTGGCGCGGTCATGCTTTACGCCCCGCTGCCATCAGGACTGACGCAGGAAGGCATGATCGTTCTGGCCATGTCGGTCGTCGCCACGATCCTGTTCGTAACCGAACCGGTTCCGCTTCCGACCGTAGCCCTGCTGCTGATCGTCGGTCAGGTCTTTCTGCTGGGGCTCGATTCCACCGTGGTGGCGAAAAGCCTGATGAACGATTCCGTTCTGTTTATCATGGGCTCGCTCATGCTGGCGGTGGCCATTGTGCGCCAGAAACTCGACCAGCGCATCGCCTGGTTCATTGTGCGCTTCACGGGAACGCGCACCTCGAGCATCTGCTTCGGCATCTCCCTGGTCTCCGGCGTGCTGGCATCGTTTATCGGCGAGCACACTGTCGCCGCCATGATGCTTCCCGTCGGGATTACGCTCATCACGCTGACCGCGCAGGACGGCAAGGGCGTACGCAATCTGGCGGCCGTGCTATTATTTTCAATTTCCTATGGCGCTTCGGTGGCTGGCATCGCCACGCCATCGGGCGGTGCGCGCAACGCCATCATGATCGGATACTGGAAGGAATTCTTCTACGACCCGCTCAATCCCGAAACCTTCAGGTTCCTCATCGATTATGCAACCTGGGCGATGTACGCCTATCCCATATTTCTAGTTCAGATCCCTCTGGTAACGGGGGTATTGCTCCTGACATTCAAACCGGAGCGTAGCGACCTCTCGCGCGCCGTCACCAAGTTACGCGCGCGCATTCGCGAAGACGGACCGATGACTGCCGGCAACTGGGTGGCTATCGGCCTGTTCTTCCTCACTCTCTACGGATGGGTGTTCATGTCTCAATCGGTTGGCATGGGCACCGTTGCCATTTTCGGCGCCGCCGCCTTTCTGGTGGCGGGACTCGTTGTATGGGAAGATGTGAACTCCGGTGTCAACTGGGGCGTTGTGCTGCTTTACGCGGCCGCGATCTCACTCGGTTTGCAAATGAAACAAACCGGCGCCGCGATATGGATTGCCGAAGGGTTCCTGAGCATCCTGGCGCCCCTGGGGGCCGACAAGGGTATCGGGCTATGGGCGGCAATCTCCGCGTTGACCACCATGGTCACCAATGCCATGTCGAACGGCGCGGCGGTCGCGGTGTTGGGCCCCATCGTACTCAAGGTGGCGGTGGCGGCAGGGGAAGATCCGATTTTGATCGGCTTTATCACCTCTATTTCCTCCGCCTTCGCCTATCTGACGGTCGTCGGTACACCGGCCAGCACAATCGTGTACGCGGCGGGCTATCTGACGCCGAGGGATTTTCTCAGAGTCGGATGGCGCATGGCGGTCATATCCACGTTGGTCCTTCTCGCGGCGGCGTGGTTTTACTGGCCTTTGCTGGGAGCATAGACAATGGCAGCCTGGCGCATTTCAGCACGCAAGCGTAAGAAAGATCACCATGAGGAAATCCTTGAGGAACTCGAAAAGCGGCGCACGAGATTTCGGATTCTGGTCTGCGTCGATGGCACTGACGCCTCCTATGAAGGCCTCAAATTCGCGGCGGAGATTGGCAAGGACAATGCCTGCGACATAATACTGCTCTATGTTCGCCGCATCGATCAGGGCTTGAATTCAGGCGGATTGCAGGTTCGCGTCGCACGCCAGAACATGCTGGACTGGGGCCTGGAATTGCCTGGAATTCAGTATCTTCGGCGTGGGTACGAGATGCTTCTCGACCAGGGCTATATAACCAAAGACTGGCGCTCACTGCACAGTCACACGGATATCTTCGGAGACCCGCTCGGCGACAACAAGATAGAGTACCGCTCCGGGCGGAAAAAGAGGATCATTCTCAAGCTCAAGACAGCGCCAACTGTCGCGGGCGGCATTCTCGATCAATATGAACTCGGCCCCTATAATCTGATTATCATGGGACCGCCAGAGCATTGGCGCGGCGACTTGAAGGCTTTTATCGATCCAAGCTCGGTGCAAAAAGTAGCAATGCTCTCGCCATGCTCGGTGCTTACCATTCGCGGCTCGATTGACAACAAGAAAGGGTTTTTGATCTACACTGACGGAACGAAACACTGCACCAAATCCGTGAAGCAGGCCGCTGTCCTTGCTCACCATATCAATCGCCCCGTATCAATCCTGTCGGTTGCGCATGAAAAAGACCAGCTTCCACTCGTGAAAAGCCGTCTCAGCGCGGCGAAACAGCTCCTCGCGGATATGGGTATTGACAACGTGACGACGATTTCCCGGTCTGGCGATTACATGGAAGAAATACTGAAGATCGCGAAACGGTTTGGAATAATCGTCGTTGCCGACTCAGGCAGTTCACGGTTGAAGCGCTTTCTGAAGGGAAGCCTTGCCTTCGATATTATGGGCCAGGCGCCTGTTTCCGTCATGAATGTGCGCTGAACCGCGGCTGCGCTAAGCTGGCGGAAAGGGCACGGCCCTGAAAGCATCCATCATCTCGCAGCACGCCGCATGGGCCTTCAGTTTTTTGAAGCCGTTCTGGCAATCCCCCCTCCTAGCTTCCAGATGTTCGGGATTTTTGCCGGCGATGAAGGTCATGGCAACGGCGGACGCGATGTCCGCATGGCCGATACCGTCGCCTGAAACGAACCCCTCTTGCGGCGTGCGTTCTTCAAGCCAGTCCAGCGCGGAAACAATCTGCGCCAGAATGCGCCCAACGCGGGGCTGGTCGACCTTGTCCGACGGGCGGCGCACGGTCTCGGTGCGGAATTCGACTGCCTTTTCGGCCAGGCCAACAGCAACGCCCATATGCGCAAGAAGCCCGGCGCGCACGGAAGCATCGTCAGGCAACAAGGCATTCTCCTGTCCGGCGACGCGGTCGAGATAATCGAGAATGAGTGTGGAATCGGCGATTACGCGGCCGTCATCCAGCCGCAACGCAGGGACCTTGCCAAGAGGATTGAGCGCGAGAAGTTCGTCGAAATCATCATAGGCCGAGATGACATTGTGCTCAAAAGGCAGACCGTAAATTTGCAGCGCGATGGCCACGCGGCGCACAAAGGGCGAGTCCAGTTGCCCGGTGAGGATCACGGTGTCGTTCTGCCCTTCACCGCATCGCCATAGCCAAAGCGCGCGATATAGCCGGACCAGCGCCTGATGATTTTCTCCCGCAGGTCTTCGGGCAGCTCGAATACATTTGGCTGATATTCGCCCTGCCCCTCCAGATAGGCGTCCACGCCGGGCTCGGCACGTACGAAATCGCCAAGATCGAGCCGCCGGTAAACATCCTTCATGACGCCTTTCGGATCCGCCGCCAGATCCTCATAGGAAATTTCGGTCAGATGGCCTTCGGGGATGAGTTGCCGGTCTTCTTCATAGCGTTTGAAAACCGTCTCGAAGACGCTGAACACGAACTCTTCCAACCAGGGGTCGTCTTGCGCCGGGTTGTGCAGCCCCTGCACCGAGTTGAGCGCCTTCCAGAGTTTTACCGTTGAGGGATAGATGGCGAGCGGGTTGCGAGAAATATGGACGAAGCGCGCATCCGGAAACAGTTTCACCAGCATTTTGATGCGCGCCGTATGCGCGGGCGACTTCATCACCAGCCGTTTTTTCTGTTTGCAGGAAAGCCGTTTCATGAACCACATGAAGCCCTGCTCCCATCTGGCGCGCTCCTGATCGCTCAGGTTCACCAGATCGAGATAGTCCATATCCCGGGGCCCATGGCGCGGCCAGGCGAGGGTCACATAATGGGTGCCCATGCCGAGATTGGCGAAGGCGAACTCGTCTTCCTGCGGCCGGTCGACCCCAACGGGCACATTGTCCATCGGGCGGCGCCTGGGGAGAAACACATTGAACCATTTTCGCACCGCCCCGCCTGTCAGCAGAAAATGGTTGGGGAAGAAGCACTGATAGGTGGTGGGATAGCCATGGGCCGGATCGCACGCGAGCAGGTCATGCAGGAAGGTGGTGCCCGAACGCCAGTGGCCGAGCACGAACACCGGCGCGGTCTCGATTTTGTGCCGCTTCACGCGGGCCGCGTAAATCATTTCCGACGCCAGATAGAGCAGGGAATTGAACGGCGCCCAGATGGTGACGGTGAGGATATTCGGCACGCAGTTGAGCGTAATGTCGAAGCGCCCGCGGGCCAGCAGTTTCGCCCAGGTGACGACCCCCATGCCGTGCCAGAAATAGAGCAGCCAGCCCCCTTCCCGGTGGACCTTGAGGGGGCTTCTCACCTTTTTCCAGAACAGCTTCCACGCCTTGTTCCGGCGTGGGCGATTCGTGTCCTGCGTGCTCATCCTCATCCCATAGTCTTGCGAGGGTCTGTGTTAGACGTAAAAAAGCCAGGGGGAAAGGGCGGGTATCACATTCGGCAATACGGAAAACGCATAGCCCCCTCGACTGTGACATCGGTCTCATGGCTTAATCGGGCCATGGGCCCATTGTTAAACAAGATGCCGTTCGCGCTCACACTCGCCGGAGCATTGCTCATCGGCACGCTCCCGGGCTCCGCCCAGATGCCGCCTCAGGACGAAAAAGCCAACACACCAGGTTGCGGCCCGCGTGTATGGATTGAATATACCGACGACGACCCGGACTATTTCATCATCAAGAACCGCTCTCCCAAAGGTTGGTCTCTCGTGATGCTGGCAA
>QIGN01000061.1 GCA_003228955.1 Hyphomicrobiales bacterium | reverse complement strand
GCGCTGATGGACGATCAGGTCGCGGCGCTGCGCGCCAATGGCGTGGCGGCGGCCTGCGTTCATTCGGGGCTTTCGCGCGAGGAGCAGGTGGAGAACTGGCGCGGCGTTTCAGCGGGCGACTGCAAACTGCTTTATCTCTCCCCTGAACGCCTCATGACGGGCCGTATGCTCGATGCGGTGGCAAAGCTCGACCCTCCAAATGGGGGGTCAGCTTCCGCCCCGAATATGAACGGCTCTCGGGCCTGCGCGAACGCTTCCCCAACGCCGCCATCGCCGCCTTTACCGCCACCGCCGACAAGGCGACGCGGGCCGACATCGCGCAAAAGCTGTTTCGCGGCAAGGGCCGCATCATCGTGCACGGGTTCGACCGTCCCAATCTCATGCTCAGCGTCTCGCCAAAAGAGAAATGGAAGAGCCAGCTACTTGCCTTTCTTGAAAACAAACGCGGCGACGCGGGCATCGTCTATTGCCTGTCGCGCAAATACACAGAAGAGGTTGCGGAGTTTCTCAGGCTCGAAGGCTTCAACGCCATCGCCTATCACGCGGGCCAGGATTCACAATTGCGCCGCACCAACCAGAACCGGTTCATGAGCGAGAACGCTGTCATCATGGTCGCGACCATCGCCTTTGGCATGGGCATCGACAAGCCCGACATCCGCTATGTATGCCATCTGAACCTGCCCGCCAGCATGGAGGCCTATTATCAGGAAATCGGGCGCGCCGGGCGCGACGGGTTGCAGGCTGAAACCCTTCTGCTCTACGGCCTCGCCGATCTGCGTCTGCGCCGCCAGTTCATCGAGCAGGACGGCGAGGACCAGGCGCACGCGCTGCGCGAGCACAAGCGGCTCGATGCGCTGCTCGCCTATTGCGACGCGCCGGCGTGCCGGCGCACGGCGCTGCTCGCTTATTTCGATGAGGAGGCAGGCCCCTGCGGAAACTGCGACAACTGCCTCAACCCGCCCAAAATGATAGATGGCACCCCTGAAGCACGGATGCTGCTGGCGACGATCAGGGACACAGGCCAGATGTTCGGCGGCGCGCATATCATCGATGTCCTGCGCGGGGCGGCCACCGAGAAAATCCTGACCCGCCGCCACGATAAACTGGGCACCTATGGCGAGGGCGCCGCGCACCCCAAACCCTACTGGCAGGCGGTGATCCGCCAGGCGGTCGCGGGAACCTATCTTTCCATCAACATCGAGAAATACGGCGCGCTTCAGATTACCGCCCGGGGCCGCGCGGTTTCCGGGGGCGAGGAGAAATTCGCGCTCCGCGAAATCGACCTGAGCAAACCGGCAAAGGCGGCAAAAAAGGCCAAGGCTCCCAAGCGTGAACAGCAACCCGTCGCCGAGGGCGACCAGGGCCTTCTCGCCGAGCTTAAAACGCTTCGCCTGGAGTTTGCCCGCACACGCAATGTTCCGGCCTATGTTGTGTTCCATGACGCAACCCTGCTTGAAATGGCGCGCGAACGCCCGGCCACCCTTGAGCAGATGGCCGCCATCAACGGCGTCGGCCCGGCCAAGCTGGAGAATTTCGGCAATGCCTTTTTGAGTGCCATCGCGGCGCGGAGCCGAGGCCCGCGCACGGGCCAGACCGCCTAGCGGAATGACGGTTCCGGTGCTATTGAATGAAGACATGCTCGAAGAGGCCGGGACAAGAATGGAAAACCAGACGACATCCCAATTGCCCGCCAAATGCGATGCCTGCGTGGTGCGCCACAAGGCGATATGCGCCGTGCTGACGAATGATGAACTGCGCGGCTTCAACAGGATTGCCCGGCAACGTCTGGTTCCGGCCGGACAGGTCATTGCGGTTGAGAGTGAAATCGTTTTCGCCAACATCATGGAGGGCGTGGTCAAACTTACCGAAACTCTCGCCGATGGCCGCCAGCAAATCGTCGGGCTTCAGTTTCCGCCGGACTTCCTCGGGCGCATCTATGCAAGGGAAACACCCTATTTCGCGGAAGCGGCAACGGATGTTGAGCTGTGCTCCTTCCCCAGGGTGGGCTTCGAAACAATGCTGGAGCGCTATCCGGGCCTGCAACGCCGGCTGTTTGAAAATACGCTGGACGAACTCGACGCCGCGCGCGAGTGGATGCTCCTTCTGGGGCGCAAAACCGCGCAGGAAAAGGTCGCAAGCCTGCTCTTTATGATCGCCAAACGCGCACCCAGCGTTGGCTGCGCCCACGGACCTGACATGAACTTCGCAACGTTTTCCCTGCCGCTCACACGCGCCGATCTGGCTGACTATCTCGGCCTGACGCTTGAGACCGTGAGCCGGCAGATTACGAAGCTCAAGACGGCGGGTATTATCGAACTCGCGGACAACCGGGAAATTATCGTCCCGGATATCGACGCGCTGGAGAAAGTGTCCGGTGCTTGAGTTGCGCCCTCATATGACCCGGGGCGAGAATTCGAATAAATTCCCGGCCCCAACGCCTTCCTCAAAGGCGGTGGCGGAAAAATCTCGGAAATCCTCTTCCTCAAGCCGGTGCCTGGCAAGCGGGAGAATAGTCGCGTCCTCCCAGGCAATATGACGGCGGCGGCACTCGAAGAAGCCGCGCAGCATATATCCCAGCATTTCAGGTTTCTCCACATGCCCGCACGCAAGCGCATCCTCAAGCTGGTCAGCGGTATCGTGCGCCAGGCATTCATCCGCAGCGTGCTCCACCTTTATCTGTTCCAGCATCGCCTCGGTGAGTTCATCGCGCCCGGCGCGCCTTGCAAGGACCGGATAGAGATACCCCTCCTCCAGTGCCATATGCCGCTTCACGCAGTATCGTAACGCGGTGACACCGGAGTTTCCAAGTTCCCTGTCGAGCGGTTGAGGCAAATTGTCGGCGATTTGCTCCAGCAGGTTGCACAGGCAGAGTTCCGCACGATGCTGTCTCGCGATCCAGACGAGTAATCCACTGGAACCCGTATCGCTGTGCCTGCCCTTTTGCGTCATGCCGCCGCGCTACCTAAGCCTTGTGAGTCCGGATTGCGTCAGCTTGAGATCGCATGAAACGGGTTGCCACTCCTTGACCTGGGTCAAACTTCAGGACTGGGGTTCTTCGATAACATAACCGTATTCCAGCGCGGCCTCGCACAGCCAGGCGATGAACGAGCCCGCATAACTGCGCGGAACCGAAACGTCATGGCAGGCGGGATTTGCACACCGCACCACCAGCGCCGGGATATGATTGATCGCCGTATGGCTTGCGCCCGTCGCGGGAAGAGACTCGCTTTGCAAATCAAGCGGCGCGCCCTTCGCCAGAACGTCGGCAACATGCGCGCCGGAGAGGCGTATTACGCTCCTGCCCGCGCTCTGATCGAACAGAGATACGGATGCGCCAACGATGCCGCTCAATTCTCTTTTAACTTCGCCCGGGCTGCGCCCTTGGGCAAAGACCCAGTGCTCCAGCGGCCCGGTGGCACAGATGAGCAGGCCATTTCGTTCCGCGCCCTCCAAGGGCGCAAGCACGCTCTTTCTGCCCAGAAAGCGCGCAAACGCCCTGCCCGCCTGTTCGGCTTTGCCCTTGCGCGCAATCAACTGAATCTGGGCCACATCGCGCCGCTCCCCGATGGAGATGCCGGTCGCGCCGCTCGCCGCGGTATGAACGCCGGACTTCAGCAAACTGTCGAACGGGCTCGATGGGGTCATGACATCAGACACGCATTCTCTCCCCCTGGCGGTCGACGAAAACCGGGTCCGTCACTTCGACCTCGATCTGCTCGCCATGCAGAGGCGACACCGCGAAAAGGCGCTCGCCCGTCCGGGCGCGGCCATTCTTCAGCAAAGCCAGGGCGATAAACCCATCGCAGGTGGGGCTGTGGACGGCGCTCGTAACATGGCCCTGAGATGCGTCGGGGCCCCTGGCCCCGGGGTCCGCGACCAGATGCGCGCCTTTCACGAATGAGCCCCCTTCGGCAACAGGCATCAAGCCGACGAGCTGCAATCTGTCTGCCCCGACAAGGCCTTCGCGCCCCGCCAGCCAGCGGCCCACAAAATCCTTCCTGGCCGACATCATACGGCCCAGCCCGAGATCGTTTGCCGTCGTGCGGCCATCGAGTTCGGGGCCGGCCACATGGCCCTTCTCGGTGCGCATGACGGTCATGGATTCGGTGCCGTAGGGCGTTATCCCTGATGAGCGCCCGGCATCGAAGATGGCCTCCCATACCCCCAGACCGAATCCGGCGGGCGTATAGACCTCATAGGCCAGTTCTCCTGAAAAGCTGATACGGAAGATTCTGGCAAACGCGCCGCCAACCGTCCCCTCCCCGACAGAGAGAACGGGAAAAGCCTCATTGGACAAATCCAGATCCTCAACCACACGCAACAGAACCTCGCGCGAGTCCGGCCCCGCAACCGCCATGACGGACCAGGCTTCACTTACCGAGCAGAACTGGACGTCCATCGCGGGCCAGTGAACCTGATGGCAAAATTCCATATGCCGCATGACGGCCGCCGCATTGGCGGTGGTGACGGTAATGAAATAATGATTTTCCGCCAGCCGCGAAACCGTGCCGTCGTCGAGTACCATGGCGTCTTCGCGCAGCATCACACCGTAGCGGGCGCGGCCGATTTTCATTTTCGAAAAGCTGCCTGTATAGAGACGGTCGAGAAACGCGCCCGCATCGGGGCCTTGCAGTTCAATCTTTCCGAGCGTCGAGACATCGACCATCCCCACGCCCGATCTGACGGCAGTCACTTCGCGGTTGACCGTGGCGGCGAAGTCCTCGCCCTCGCGCGGATAATAATAGGGGCGCAGCCACAGTCCGGCCTGGGTAAACACCGCGCCATGTTCCTCATGCCAGTCCTGCATGGCGCTGTGGCGCACGGGCGCGAATTCGCCCGCGCGGTTCTGCCCGGCAAGCGCGCCGAGCGCAACCGCACTGTAAAGCGGGCGGAAGGTGGTCGTGCCGGTCTCAGCCAGGGTTTTGCCCTGCAGTCCCGCAAGAATGCCGAGCGCGTTCACATTGGAGAGCTTGCCCTGATCGGTGGCCATGCCGAGGGTGGTGTAGCGCTTGGCCTGATCGGCATGGCCGAAGCCTTCGCGCTGCGCCAGCTCCAGATCGGCAACCGTCACGTCATTCTGCAAATCGACGAAACTTCCGGCGCCGCTCGAAAGCTCTTGCGGCAAGCGCCAGAGGGGCGTCACGCCATAGACCGGCGTGCCCTCAGGCGCGGGAAGGACTGCTTTCCCTTTTGCGCGAAAACCGCACGCGCCGGCGGCATTGCGGCCAGCCACGACCGCGTCCTTCAAAGCAGAGCCCAGATCGAATGTGCCCGCCGCGCCGCCCGCCACATGCGCCCCCTCGCCCGGGTCCCGCATCACGTAGGCGGCGATTGCGTCATCCCAGGCTGGTTTGCGCCCCAGATGGGAGAGCAGATGGGTCGTCGGGTTCCACCCGCCCGAGATGCATATGAGATCGCAGCGCCTCGGCTGCCCGCCGCTATGGGCCCCGCCGCCATCCACCGGAGCGATGATGGCGGAGTGGACATGTCTGCCCCCGCCTGTATCGATAATGACCTGGCCGTAGAGCACTTCGACATTGGCCGGGAGTATCTCCGCGCCTGTGGAATTCTCCCGTGCATCGACGACCGTGACGGCAGCACCGGCCCGGGCCAGATCGCGGGCCGTGAGATAGGCGTCATCATTGTTGGTAAAAACCAACACTTCGCGTCCCGGCAGGACCCCATGGCGGTTCAGATAGCCGCGCGCGGCGCCCGCAAGCATGATGCCCGGCCGGTCGTTATTGGCGAAAACAAGCGGCCGCTCAATGGCCCCGGCGGCGCAGATGAATTGTTTGGCGTGGAGGGTCCAGAAGCGCTGGCGCGGGAGATTTTCCCTCTCGCCCAGATGGTCGCCTACCCGCTCAAGCGCGCCGAATGTAAGACCGTCATAGCGCCCGAATATGCAGGTGCGCGAAAGCATGCGCACATTCTTCATTTCTCCCAGTTCTCCGGCAACCTCCCCGGCCCAATCCGCGCCCGCCTTGCCGTCAATCTCCATTTGCTCACCGGCGAGATGCCCGCCGGGCTCTGGCTGTTCGTCAACCAGCAGAACCCGCGCACCCGTGCGTGCGGCTTCGCGCGCCGCAACGAGCCCGGCGGGGCCCGCGCCGACAACCAGCACATCGGCGTGCAGATGGCCATGCTCATAGCGGTCCGGATCGGGTTCGTTGACCAGTGTTCCCAGCCCTGCGGCATGGCGGATCATGGGCTCGTAGAGCCTGTACCAGAAGGCGCGCGGCCACATGAAGGTCTTGTAGTAGAAGCCCGCCGGAAAAAACGGCTTCAGGGCCGAGTTGACCGCCAGAAGATCGAAACCGAGCGACGGCCAGCGATTCTGACTGCGCGCTTCGAGACCATCGAACAGCTCGATGGTGGTGGCCGGAATGTTGGGTTCGCCGCGCCCGAGCGTCACCAGCGCATTGGGTTCCTCGGGCCCGGCGGTGAAAATACCGCGCGGGCGGTGATATTTGAAACTGCGCCCGACAAGATGCACGCCGTTGGCGAGCAGCGCCGAAGCCAGTGTATCGCCGGGGTGCCCGGTGAGGACGCGCCCGTCAAACGTGAAACGCAGGACGCGGGAGCGGTCAACAAGCCCGCCATCGGGCAATCTGTGGCTCTGGTGGCTCATTTTTTGCGCTCCCGCGTTTTCGGGGTGGCCAGGGCAACGTTTTCGATTTCATGGGTCAGCGTATCGCGCGTCACGACGAGCCAGCTGCGGCACCCGGACCCGTGGTGCCAGTATTCCCTGTGGAGGCCGGCAGGGTTTTCCCGCAGATACACATAATCCATCCAGATGGACAGACTGGCGGCTTCGGGCCGATTGGGCCGTGTTTTGGTGGCGTCGCCGCCATAGGTAAATTCATTCAGGGGTCT
>QIGN01000020.1 GCA_003228955.1 Hyphomicrobiales bacterium | reverse complement strand
CGCAGTTTTCTTGCCTTGCCAATGACGATGGGCGGGCTTTCGGGCTCTTCGCCGCCGTCCTCGCCCATGCCGTCCTCGCCCATGCCGGCATCGCCAGGGGCCGGCTCGCCAGGAGCTGGAGCCGGCTGAGCCTCCTCCTGAACCGCCGTGGAAAATACTTCGTCGATTTCAGTTGCGCTGAATTCGTCCCCGGCCTGCGTTTCGGGGACCTGCTCCGCGCCGGCGGTTTCAGTCGCGGGCTGCGCCGCGGTTTCAGGCTCGGGTTCGGGTTCGGGCTCGGGCTCGGGTTCGGGCTCGGGCTCGGGTTCGGGTTCAACCGCCGGTTCCGGCCCGGCGGGGACATCGTCCCGCTGAGCGGTGTCCTCCCCGGCGTCCCTGTACATGATCTCGTCTTCCTCGAAATCGGGCGACAAGGGGGGTGGAGGCGGCGGTGCGGGGCTTGTGGCGGTCCAGACATGCTGGCAACTGACGCAGCGCACCTTGCGCCCTTCGGGCGGGAGTTCCACGGGAATTTCGTAGCTGGTCTCGCAATTTGGACATTCCAGGATCATATGGATATCTGTTTTCGACTGGCGGTTGTCTGGCGATCAACACGCGTTGCGCGCCTCGAGCACCCCTTGCGGGGGCGAAAAGCGTTGATACGGCAGATACTCTCCAGCATAAAGGCCGAATGTTCAACGCTCATTGCGCGCCGGAGCAGCTTCTGTGATTCGCTTTGAAAATATCGGTTTGCGCTATGGCCTGGGACCGGAGGTCCTGAGGGACGTCGATTTTCATCTTGTTCCAGGCTCGTTTCATTTTCTGACCGGGCCGTCGGGCGCGGGAAAGACGTCGCTTTTGCGGATGCTGTTTATGTCGTTGCGCCCCAGCCGCGGGCTGATCCACCTGTTCGGCCAGAACTGCTCGGATCTGTCCTCGCCCGCGCGCGCGGATTTGCGCCGCCGCATCGGGATCGTGTTTCAGGATTTCCGGCTGCTCGATCATCTGACGACCTGGGAGAATGTCGCCCTGCCGCTGCGCGTGTTTGGCAAGAGCGAGGCGTCCTACCGCGACGATGTCACGGACCTGCTGAAATGGGTCGGGCTGGGGGCGCGCATGACCGCCTATCCGGAAGTTTTGTCCGGCGGGGAGAAACAGCGTGCCGCCATCGCGAGGGCTGTTATTGGAAAGCCGGAATTGCTGCTCGCCGACGAACCCACGGGCAATGTCGATCCGGCAATGGCGAACAGGCTTCTGCGCCTGTTCATTGAACTCAACCGTCTCGGGACATCGGTCATCATCGCAACTCATGATTTCCAGCTGATGGACCAATGCGACGCTCCACGGCTGGTGCTTCATGAAGGTCACCTGGAAATTCGATGATCTGCCCGGCCGGCTGGCCGGGAGGATAAGGACAAGTCCGTGGGTGGCGGTCGTGCGTGGATTGGCGGGCGGTCAGACCGGCCCGGGCTCCACTCCGATCGTGCAGCCCGCCTCGGTTGCCGGGCGCGCGCTCACGGTTGTCATCGCCATCATGACTTTTCTCGCCTGCCTGACATCGGGCGCGGTTTATGTCGTGAACCAGTCGGCCAATGACTGGTTCGCCGATATCGCCAGCGAAATAACGGTTCAGGTCAGTGAGGGCCAGGGTTCGGAATTCGAAAAAAAGGTAACGCTGGTGTCGCTCTTCCTGGCCAAGCAGCCGGGGATCCAGAAGGTGAATCCGCTCAGCGCGGAAGAGTCCGGACAGTTGCTTGAGCCGTGGCTGGGCGGGTCGGACGTTTTATCCGAGCTCCCCGTGCCGCGGCTTATCGCCGTGGTGATCGACCGCTCCTCGCCGCCCGATCTGGATGCGGTGCGCGAGGCGCTGGAGAGCAATTTCAAGGGCGTGACGCTTGACGATCACCGCCGCTGGCAGGCGGAGCTGCGCACGGTCACGCGCTCGCTTGTGCTGGGCGGCATCGCCGTTCTCATGCTGGTTGGCGCGGCGACGGTTGCAAGCATTGTTTCGGCGACGAAAAGCGCAATGGCGTCGAACCGGGAGATTATCGAGGTGCTGCATTTTGTCGGCGCGCGCGAAAGATTTATTGCCCACGAATTCGAGAAGCATTTCCTGAATATCGGCGTTCGCGCCGGGCTGGTCGGGGCCCTGGGGGCGACGATCGTGTTTCTGCTGCTCCCGGTGACGATGCGTCTGCTGAGCGGCCGCGGGCTGGCGGCGGCGGAACTCCGGCAGTTTATCGGCTCCGCGGTTCTTGACTGGCCGGGATACCTGCTTTTCGGTCTTGTCGTCATCGTCGTCGCCACCTTGTGTATGCTTACATCGCGGTTCGGCGTCTACCGCATCCTGAAGTCCTACGACTGACGCAAAAAAATGACATTCACCGCCATGGGCAGAATTCAAATGTGGTAGGTATTGTTCCGTATTCGCCTCCGTTCAGGGGGCGCTTTGCGCTTGTTGTGGAACAGAGATCTGAATATCAGAGACAGGGTCATGATCGCGGTAATTCGTGCGCTCAAATTTGGACTGATCGCGGCCGGTCTGGCGGGCGCCCTGTTTGCCGGAGGTTTTCTGCTGTTCGTCAATACGATCCCGCGCGACAGCGGCGCGCCGCAGGCCGCCGAGGGCATCGTCGCGCTGACAGGCGGCAAGGCCCGCATCGGGCAGGCCGTAAGGTTGCTTGCTCAGGGACAGGCGAAGCGGTTGCTGATTACCGGCGTCAATCCTTCCACCAAGGCGAGCGAATTGCAGCGGCTGGTGCCGGGGGGAGGAGAGATTTTTCCCTGCTGCGTGGATCTGGGCCGTGCCGCGCTCGATACACGCGGCAATGCGCTGGAGACGAGCCGATGGGTTGAAAAGCATAACTTTACCTCACTCATCGTCGTAACCAGCTCCTACCATATGCCGCGCGCCCTCCTTGAGTTTGCCCGCGCCATGCCGAAGGTGCACCTCATTCCCTATGCGGTTTTCGCGCCAAACCTGCGTATCGAAAGCTGGTGGGCCCACGACGGAACACGCAGGCTGCTGTTCTTCGAGTATGTGAAATATTTAAACGCACTCACCGGGGTTTCCGGGGTGCGGGCGGCGGCTATGGCGGGTATTGGCGGGCCGGGGCGTTCCGCGGCTTCGGTAAATTGAGCCGGCAATTCAATCATACAGGCGCCTTTCTATGCGGTCAGCGCGGCGTTCCTTGTTCTGGGAAGCTGGCTTCTGCTGGGCCCGCGGTCCTGGGCCATGGCGGGTCTGAGCGCCCATGGCCGCACCTGTGTATGGCTGCTGGAGAAAATCACCGGCACGCGGCTGGAAGTGCGCGGCCAGGAAAATCTGCCTCGCGGGGCGGTGCTGGTGGCGTCGAAGCACCAGTCCGCCTGGGACACTTTCGCGCTGGTTCCATTGCTGCGCGACCCGGCCATCATCATGAAGCGGGAGCTGATGTGGATCCCGCTTTACGGCTGGTTCTCAGCCAAGTTCCGTATGATATTCGTGCGCCGCTCGGCGGGGCCGGCCGCCCTGAGGCGGATGGCGCGCGATGCGGCGGAACGTGCCGGCGCGGGCCGCGAAATCCTCATATTTCCCGAAGGCACGCGGCGCGAACCCGGCGCGGGCCCCGCCTACAAGCCCGGGGTGCATTATCTCTACACCCGGCTCGCGCTGCCCTGTTGCCCCGTCGCGCTCAATTCAGGGCTCTACTGGCCGCGAAGACGCCTCGCCCGCTATCCCGGCACCATTATTGTCGAGTTTCTGAAACCGATCCCGCCGGGACTGCCGCGAAAAACCTTCGCGAAGAAACTGGAAAGCGCCATTGAAACCGCATCCGACGCCCTGATAGAAGAGGCCGCAAGAGCCGCGAATCCACCGCCGATACCAGAGCGTGCCCGGCAGCGGCTGGGGCTTTGACATCTGGGCCCCGGGCTCATCAATGGAATGCCATAAATGAGTATGTGACCGGGACCCGCGCTCCGGACGGCTCCGCGATACAGACGGATTCGCGCGGATTGCCCGGTGTCATGGCATCGCACGCGGCGCTTTCAAAAAAAAATCGCACCTGTTGCAGTATGGTAACAGGTTGCTCGCAAATGCCTGAAACCGCGCCCCTGACCGGGGATAAATCTGACCCGGAAACTCGTTTTAAAACAGCGCGGATTCAACCCGTTAGCCGGAGCCTCCCCGTGCCGGCCCCTGGCCGGTCCCCGGCCCTCCACCGGCTGCGGCCGCGCGCGCGGCCATGGGGCGGCGAACAGCGTCGCGGAGTGCCCCATTTTGGGATTCAAGGTGGAATCTCATGAGGTTGAGTTTGGACCGGTCCGGCGCTACGTATCACCGCGAAGCCGTGGCAAAAAGCCTAGAAATTCGCGATTTTATTCGCGAATGCTATTGCGTCGCTCGCTCGGCCTGTGCTATCAAATAGTCATCCGAACGGGGACGAACCCCTCCAAATATAGTATAATTAAGTATTCGCTGGCGCCTGCCAAGCATTAGTAGAGTACTGTCTTGCGTAGAGTGTTTCTCAGTCTGGGGGCCGCGTATGCGCGTGGAGTGTTTTGTGAAACAACAATCCGGTTTGACTGGACAGGTTGTCGGGTGATCTGGATTGCGCGCATGGGGCGGTTGTCAATTGAGCGCAATAACGAGGGCTCATATTGGCTGAAAAGAAATTGCAGGCCGGCGTCGATGACGTTGAGGCAAAGGAAACATGGGAGCGCTTGCAGCAAGATCCAGGATCAGTTCTGATCGATGTTCGAACGCAGGCCGAATGGGCCTTTGTCGGAGTCCCGGATCTCTCGTTGGCGGGTAAGGAGCCAGTCTTCCTGGAGTGGCAGCATTTTCCGCAAGGCGAGGCCAATCCATCCTTTGCAAGCCAGTTGGCTTCCATGCTCGACGCGAAAGCGGCGGGACGGGAAGCGGGGCTTTTTTTCATCTGCCGTTCGGGTGGCCGCAGCCGCAAGGCTGCGGAGGTAATGGCTGCGGCGGGATACCGTGGATGTCACAACGTTGCGGGCGGGTTCGAAGGACCGCTCGACAACGCTGCGCACCGGGGGCTCGTCGCGGGCTGGAAGGTTGCCGGGCTCCCCTGGAAACAACGTTAGGGGGTCATTTGGGAACGGCGGACGAACCTCTTTCAGTCCGTAAACTGTCTTAAGGCGCGAATGGCTCCCGGCGTGCGGGTGTCTGCAAAGCGCCAGCAAAGGCGGATGGTCCGGATGCGGGCCGATGGGATGAAACGGGCTGGGTATATGCGGGGCAAAAAGGTGAACAAGAACGGTCAAGAACACGATCCAAAAAGCCTTAAGAAAAAATGGGAGCGCACCAGAAGCCGGCTTCGCGCCGAGCTTGGTGAGGATATATTCAAGAGCTGGTTCGGACGGGTTGAACTTGAAGCCGTCAAGGACTCCACGGTGCATCTTTCCGTGCCGACGCCATTCTTGAGAAAATGGCTAAAATCTCACTATAACGAACGGCTTTTGAGTTGCTGCAATGCGGAATTCAAGGGCATGGAGCATGTTGAATTCCGCGTGCGCCAGCCCCATGATTCAACCGCCGCTTCAGCTCCCATGGATGGCGGGGGCGCCCGGGCCGGAGGGAATGTGCGCTCCGCGCTGCATGATAAAGTCCCCGCGGGCGCGGCGGGGGGCTATGACGGCTTTGAAGGGTCGCCGCTCGACCGGGGCCTGACCTTCGGCGCCTTTGTCGTGGGGTCTTCAAATCGCCTGGTGCACGCGGCGGCCAGAGAGGTGGCCGATTCGGTGGGCCAGATGCAACGGCGCTACAATCCCCTTTTCATTCACGGCTCGGTGGGTCACGGCAAGACACATATTCTGAATGCCATCGCCTGGCAGGCGCGCAGCGTCAAACCGCAGGCGCGGGTGGTTTATCTCACCGCCGAGTGGTTCATGTCGCGTTTCGTGCAGGCACTCAAGACGCGCGCGGCGGTCGCCTTCAAGGAGTCCTTGCGCGGAATCGATATCCTGCTGATTGACGACATGGAGTTTTTGCAAGGCCCTGTGATTCAGCAGGAATTCTGCCATGCTCTCAATTCCCTGATCGACAGTGGCCGCCAGATTGTGGTGGCCGCCGACCGGGCGCCCTCGAAGCTGGAGCGTCTCGATGCGCGGATGCGCTCGCGCCTCGCCGGAGGCCTGGTGGCCGAAGTCGGGCCGATGGATCTGGCGCTGCGCCAGAAAATTCTGATCAATTGCATCGAGGCGGAAAGGCGCGAAGACGGCAAATTCGCCGTGCCCGATTCCATTATCGAGTTTCTGGCCAGCCGGTTGACCGAGGGCGGGCGCGAGCTTGAAGGCGCGATCATCCGGCTGCGCGCGGCAGTGCGTTTGACGGGTGAACCGGTGAGCGTCGATGGCGCGGAATTCATCGTGCGCGACCTGATGAGCGCCAGCGAGCCCAAGCGCATCAAGATCGACGATATCCTGCGCATCATCTCCAAGCATTTCGGCGTGAACCGGACCGAACTTCTGTCGAGCCGCCGGAACCGTTCGATCGTGCGTCCGCGCCAGATCGGCATGTATCTGGCAAAGAACCTGACCTCAAGGTCATTGCCGGAAATCGGCAGGCGGTTTGGCAACCGGGACCACACCACCGTGCTCCATGCGATTCGAAAGGTCGAGCAGCTGATGTCCGACGATATGTCGCTCAAGGAGGAGATCGAGTTGTTGAAACGCGTGTTGCGGGATTGACCCATTGGTCATGAATGCGCCACTCTTGCCAAAGGCGGCGATCTTGCTAAAAAAGGGATTGACCGCGCCACCGTTGTCCCGGCCCGGTTGAGTCTTCCTGGCGGTGCACAAAATCCAATCTCCTGCTACAGTCTTGCGCCGGATTGCCGGGAAGGAACAGGAAAGCCTCCTATACCGGGGCGAGCGTAACATTGGAATTGCCGATGCGGTTGATTATTGAAAGAAGCTCCCTGCTGGACGCGCTTAACCATGTGACCAGCGTGGTCGAGCGCCGCAACACGATTCCCATACTTTCGAATGTCCTCATCGCGGCCAAGGGCAAGTCCGTATCTCTGACCGCGACCGATCTGGATATCGAGGTGGTGGAGAGCGTCGCGGCGGATGTCGCCCAGGACGGCGCAACAACGGTGTCGGCCCACATGTTCCATGACATCGTGCGCAAGCTGAGCGATGGCGCCCAGGTCGAACTTTCGCTCGGACCCGACGAGGGCCGTCTTGCCCTGGTGTCCGGGCCGGCGAAATTTGCCCTTCAGGTGCTGCCCCCGGATGATTTTCCCGATTTGAGCGCCGGCGAGATGAGCCACGTTTTCGAGATGCCGGCGGCGGATATGAAGAAACTCATCGACAAGACGCGTTTCGCCATCTCCACCGAGGAGACGCGCTACTATCTCAATGGGATTTACCTGCACGCGGTCGAAAGCGGCTCAAGTAAGATGCTGCGCGCCGTCGCCACCGACGGCCATCGCCTCGCGCAGATGGAAATTCCCCTGCCGAAAGGCGCGGACGACATGCCGGGTGTCATCGTGCCGCGCAAGACCGTTTCGGAATTGCATAAGCTTCTGGAAAGCACCGAAACGCCGGTGAAAATCGAACTGTCCACCACCAAGATCAGACTGAGCGCCGGCGATGTCGTGCTCACCTCGCAGCTTATCGACGGAACGTTTCCGGACTATGGCCGCGTCATCCCCGAAGGCAACAGCAAGGTGCTGAACGTCTCCAACACCGAATTCGCCAAATCCGTGGACCGGGTTTCCACGCTTTCCAGCGACAAGGGCCGCGCGGTCAAGCTCAAGGCGGGCAAGGGCAGGCTGGTCCTGTCGGTGAACAATCCAGACAGCGGCAGCGCGACCGAGGAGTTGGGCGCCGACTATAGCGACGATGATATCGAGATCGGCTTCAATGCCCGCTATCTGCTCGATATTTCCGGACAGATCGAGAGCGACAACGTCCAGTTCCGGCTCTCCGACCCCGGCTCCCCGATCATGGTGCATGACGATGGCGAGTCCGGCGCGCTCTATGTCCTCATGCCCATGCGCGTTTAGGTCCTGGAATTCTGGCCCGCTCTGCCTCCGCAAAAAACTCTCCGCCCGGAACCCTTGACCGGGCTGACAAACCGCGTCGAATGTGGATTGAGCGCATCCGCGTCACGGACTTTCGCAACTATGAATTGCTCTCCCTCGATCTGGATGCGCGCCCGGTCGTTCTGACCGGACCCAATGGCGCGGGCAAAACCAATCTGCTTGAGGCCGTCTCGCTGCTGACGCCGGGCCGGGGTCTGGGCCGGGCGCAATTTGGCGACATGACGCGCCGGCCGGCGCGTACGGGCTGGGCCGTCAATGCCCAACTCCACTGCGCGGGCGGCGAGGTGAATATCGGGACAGGCTATGCGAACACCGATGAAACCACCGCGCGGACCGTGCGCATCGACGGGGAAAACGCACGCGGGAGCGGCGCGCTCGGGCAATATGCGCGTAGCGTGTGGCTGACCCCTTCCATGGACGGGCTGTTCACCGGCCCGGCAGTGGAGCGCCGCCGGTTTCTCGACCGGCTGATTCAAAGCCTCGACACTGGATACCGGGCCTGCGTCTCGCGCTTTGAGCGCGCCATGCGCCAGCGCAACCGCCTGCTGGAAGATGGCGAGACGTCCGCGGCGCTTTTCGAGGGGCTGGAAACCCAGATGGCCGAGACCGGGGTGGCGATGGCCGCCGCGCGGCTGGAAGCGGTTGCGGGACTGGGCGGAAGCGCCCGTGCCGAACGGCGCGCGGACGCTTTCCCCTGGGCGGTTCTGGCGCTCGAGGGCGTTCTGGAGCAACGGCTGGAGCGCGAAGCGGCGGTGGAGACCGAAGACGCCTATCGCGAGATGCTCGAGCGCTCCCGGACACGCGACCGCGCGGCCCGGCGCACGCTGGACGGGCCTCACCGCACCGACCTCATCGTCGGTCATGGTCCGAATTGCGCCCCGGCGCGCGGTTGCTCCACCGGCGAGCAGAAAGCGCTCCTCATCGGCCTCGTTCTGGCCCATTCGCGTCTTGTGAAACAGCAGAGCGACGGGTTCGCGCCGCTCATCCTGCTGGACGAGATCGTCGCCCATCTCGATGAGGAGCGGCGGGCGGGACTGTTCGGCGAACTTCAGCGCCTGGAAGCCCAGGCCTGGATGACCGGAACGGACGCCAGTCACTTTGAGTTCTGGGGTGAAAACGCGCAAAGCTTCACTGTCGAAAGTGGGTGCGTTTTGGCCTGAATCAAGGTATTGTGAGTCCTCGTTTTTTTCACCACTACATGATGGGATCAAACATGGCTAAATCGCCTGCCAAAAAGGATGCTGGCACCGGCGAATATGGCGCCGAATCGATCAAGGTGCTCAAAGGCCTCGATGCGGTGCGCAAGCGCCCGGGCATGTATATCGGCGATACCGATGACGGCTCCGGGCTGCATCACATGGTCTATGAGGTGGTGGACAACGCCATCGACGAGGCGCTCGCGGGGTTTTGCGACAAGGTCGAAATCACGCTGAATGCCAATGGCTCGGTGACGGTGGTGGACAATGGGCGCGGCATCCCCGTGGAAATACATGAAGAAGAGGGAATGTCGGCGGCGCGGGTCATCATGACCCAGCTCCATGCGGGCGGGAAATTCGACCAGAATTCCTACAAGGTGTCAGGCGGCCTGCACGGGGTTGGCGTTTCTGTGGTGAATGCGCTTTCGGCCGATCTGGGGCTGACGGTCTGGCGCGACGGGAAAGAGCACTTTCTGGCCTTCAGGCACGGCGAGCCCGACGGCGATCTGAAGATAGTGGGAGATGCGCCCGAGGGACTGACGGGCACAAAGGTGACGTTCCTCCCCTCGACAGATACCTTCACCATGACCGAGTTCGATTATGCCACGCTGGAGCACCGGCTGCGCGAGCTGGCTTTCCTGAATTCCGGCGTC